>NCDY01000017.1 GCA_002280405.1 Rhodobacterales bacterium 32-66-9
CCCCTGGTCGCCGACACCGATGGCGACGGTGCGAACGATCTGGCGGATGCCGACGCGACTTTCGCGCCGAACCCGATCGACACTTCCGGCGCCCCGGCCCCGTTCAAGATCAGCGAGCTTCTGGTCGAGAACAACGTCGAACCCGGCACCAGCAAGCCGGCACCGGACCATCTGGAGATCGCGGTGACGAACAGCGGCACCACGGCCCTGACCGGCTTCTCGATCTATTACACCTTCACCGACAAGGACACCGGCAAGGTGGAAAGCGTGTTCCGCACGCTTGACGGCTTCTCTGTCCCGGCCGGGGGCGAGGCGCGGATCCAGTTCGACGACGGCAAGGCTGCCGGGCATTTCCGCGCCAATCCGAACTCGATCTACATCACCTCGCAGGCCGGAAAGGTTGTCGACGTGATGCTGAAGCTGGACGGCTTCGCGCCGGTCACGGCCCAGGTCATGAAGGACAAGGGTGGTGCCGAAGCGGCGGACTGACGAGTTCGGCGCGCGGGCGACCGGGGTGCCGCAAGGGTTTTCTTGCGGCACCCGAACCATTTTCGGCCGGGATGAGGCCGGATCACGGAACCGGGAACTTGGTGACAAACTTGCAACCTTCGCGTCAGGCGATCGGCAGCTCGGGCGACCAGATTGGTGTCATGGCAGCGATGGGCGCTGCTGAAGCTGAAAAGGAAAGACCAATGCAAACGAAACCCAAGTCGAGCTTTGCCAAGCTGATGCTGGCGACCCTGGCAGGATCACTGGCCCTTGGAACGGCCATGTCCACCATCGTACGGGCTGAATCGAGCCCGGACGATGCGGCGACCGTCCAGGCGCTGGGCAGCGCGAAGATCTCGCTTGCCGACGCGATCCGCACCGCCGAAGGCGCGGGCCAGGGCATGGTCGTGGGCGGCGAGTTCACCATGAAGGACGGCAAGCCGGTGTTCAACGTGACCACCCAGAACGGTGCGACCGAAATCGACCACCTGATCGACCCGGCAACCGGTGCCATCCTTGGCAGCACCCCGGCTGCTGAAAATGGCGAAGGGGACGAAGAAGGTCAGAAGGCTGGTGACGAAGGGACGGAACTGACCGCGCTGCAAGGTGCCAAGATGACCCTGTTGCAGGCCATCACCACGGCCGAAGCCCAGGGCGGCAAGGCGCTTTCGGCGGAGTACGGCCAGGAGAACGGCGCTCTGGCAGTGTCGCTTGAGATCGCTGACGCCTCTGGCAAGACGACCGAACTTCGGATCGATGCCGTGACCGGAAAGGTCCTCGCCTCCGGCGAAGAGTCTGGCGAGCAAGGCGGCGACGGCGACGGCGAAGGCGACGGCGGAGACTCTGGCGAAGAGCAGGAAGGCTGACCCCGACAGCCTGGCCCGCTGCCCCCGACCGGGGCGGCGGGCTTTTCCATGTGCGGGCCTGACCGTGACCGGCCGCGTGCAGGGTGGCACCCCCCCGGGGGCAACCCGGGCGTCCGATCCTGTTGCGGGGCCGTCGCGCCAGCAGCATACTCTGATCTCGGCACTTCAGCGGGGCGGCATGATGACGGCAGGACACGAGGACGAAAACGGCGCCGACCGTCCCGCCGCAATCGGCCTTTGGGCCAGGCTGGGCCCCACGCTGCCCTATCTTCTGGCGGCAGGCCTTTTCGCCCTTGGCCTTTACGCCCTCTATCGCCTGCTTGCGCCGGTCAACCTTGCCGATGTCGCGACCCAGATCCGCGCGACACCCTGGACGACCCTGGCCCTGGCGATGACGGCAACGCTGCTGGGCTACCTGTCGCTGGCCGGGTATGACTGGTCCGCCTTGCGCTATATCGGCAAGCCCCTGCCGATCCCGGTGGTGCTGACCGGCGGGCTGATGGCCTATGCTTTCGGCAACACCATCGGCCTGACGGCGGTCTCGGGCGGGGCGGTGCGCTGGCGCCTCTATTCGGGGCTGGGGCTCGACGGTTATGATGTCGCGGCGGTGTCGACCTTTGCGGCGGTGTCGTTCGGGGTGGCCGCAACGCTTGTCGGACTTGGCGCGCTGGCGCTTCACCCCGGCGCGCTGGCGTCGATCCTGCCGTTTCCGGCGGGCACGATCCGGGCAGCCGCCGTCGGCCTGATCGCGGTGCAGGTGGTGCCCCTGTTCTGGGCCTCGGCCAGGGGAAGCAGCCTGCGGATACGGGGCGTTGCGCTGCGCGTGCCGTCGTTGCCGATCCTGGCCGGGCAGATCCTGTTCAGCCTGGGCGACATCGGCTTTTCCGCGCTGACGCTGTATCTGTTCCTGCCTGCCGGAGATCTTGGCTTCTTCACCTTCCTTGCGGTCTTCGCGGCGGCGACCATGGCCGGCATCATCAGCCATGTTCCCGGCGGGATCGGCGTGTTCGAGACCGTGGTCATCGCCGCGATGCCACCGGGCACGCCGGTCGGCCAGGTGGCGGCGGCGCTGCTGCTGTACCGGCTGGTCTACTATCTGCTGCCGTTCCTTGCCGCCCTTGTCGTCCTGGCCCTCTACGAGACCTGGCGCGCGGCAGGCGGGCGCGTCACCGCGGGCGGCGTCGGGCGGGCGCTGGTCGCGGTCGAGCCCGGATTGCGCGCCGTCGCCCCGGTCGCCCCGCCGGTTCTGGCGGCCATGGTCTTCGGATCGGGAGTCTGGATGAGCTTCTCGGCCCTGATTCCGCCCCTGTCCGACGCGGCCGAAGCGGCCGAGGCGCTGTTCCCGCTGGCCTTCGTCGAAGGCTCGGCGCTGGTCTCCAGCGCGGTCGGCGCGGTGCTCATCCTCTTGTCGTTTGGCATCCTGCGGCGCAGTTCGGGCGCGTTCTGGCTGACCATCGCGGCGCTGGCCGCCGGCATCGTGGTCGCCCTGGTCCAGGGCCTCGACTGGGAGCGCGCGACCGGGCTTCTGCTCGTCATCGTGCTTCTCAGTCCGTTCCGGCACGGCTTTCACCGCCGCGCCACGCTGACTCATGCCGTTTTCGCGCCGGGATGGATTGCCCTGGTGCTGGCGACGCTGGCGGCGTTCGGCTTCGTCCTGGTCTTCGCCCACAGGGGGACACCCTACGCGCAAGAGCTTTGGTGGCAGTTCGCGCTGGACGCGCGCGCGCCGCGCGCCTTGCGCGCGGCTCTGGTGGCCAGCCTGATCCTGGGCCTCGCGGCGCTGTGGCTTTTGTTGCGGGCGCCGACGTTGCGGGCGGGGCCGCCCGGGCCGGATGACCTCGCCCGCGCCGCAACCATCGTCGCCGGGTCCGACAGCCCGGACGCGGGTTTCGCGCTGACCGGGGACAAGACCCTGGTGTTTTCGGACGATGGACGCGGGCTGGTCATGTTCGGAGCGGCCGGTCGGTCCTGGCTGGCATTCGGGGGGCCCGTCGGCCCCCGGGACGCGGCGGAAGCGGCCGCACAGATCTTTGTCGATGCCGCGCGCCGCGCCGGTGCGCGGCCCGTCTTCTATGAGGTCGGCACCGAGGACGTGCCCCTCATGCTCGACCTTGGCCTTGCGCTGCACAAGATGGGCGAAGAGGCGGTCGTCGATCTTTCGCGGTTTTCCCTCGATGGCCCCGGACACAGGAAACTGCGCGCGGCCCATGCCCGCGCGCTGCGCGACGGCCTGACGCTGGAGCTGGTTCGCCCCCCGCATGACACTGTTCTGATCGAGGCGCTGCGCCGCATCTCGGACGACTGGCTGGCGGCCAAGAAGACGCGCGAGAAGGGATTTTCCGTCGGCCGCTTCGATCCGGCATGGCTGGACCGATCGCCGCTTGCCCTTGTGCGTCAGGCGGGCAGGACCGTCGCCTTTGCCAATGTCCTTGTTGCCGGGAACGGCAGGTGCGCGACGCTTGATCTCATGCGCCACAGCGGCGATGCCCCGCCGGGCACGATGGAGTTCCTGTTCTCGGCCCTCATGCTGCACCTGAAGGGCGACGGGGTCCGGACCTTCTCGCTGGGGATGGCACCGCTGTCCGGGCTGGCGCCCGAGCGCAGCCGCAAGCTCTGGGACCGGTTCGGCGCGCTGATCTATCGGCACGGCGGGCATTTCTACAATTTTGAAGGGCTGCGTGCCTTCAAGGACAAGTTCGACCCGGACTGGCGGCCGCGTTACCTTGCCGCTCCGTCGTCGCTGCCGCCGCTTCTGCCCATCGCCGACGCCGCCCGCCTGATCAATGCCGGCGCGAAGGGCCTGGCCAGGCCAGCGGAACCGGCGTGATCCGGCGACAGCCCCGGCGGTGCGTCACTGTCCGGCATGCCGGAACTCCGGCAAAGATTGCAGTTTTGTCATGTCGGCGAGAGCTGCGCGACAGCAAGGGGACCCATCTTATCCTGCATCGACGCAAGGAGAGATGACGATGCTTGACAGGATACGACTTTTCACCGCCCGCGCGCTTTTCGCGCTGGTCGCCGTCATGAGCCTTGGGCTTGGCCTTCTGCTGGCAGGGGTTGCAGCGGTCATCGGGGTGCTGATGATCGCGGCGCTTCGCATCCTGGCGGACGGCGCTGACCGCGCTGCCCGGCAAGGCCCGGCGGACGGGGAGGCGGCAGACGGTCGCCCCGAGGTGCCGGACGGCCAGCCAGCCTGACGAAACCTGCACCGTCGCCGACGGTGCGGGTTTCGCCAACCGCGGTTTTGGCCTACTTCGGAACGATTGCCCTGTCCCGTGTCACGCTGGTCCTGCACCATGAAACTTCTTTTGATCGAAGACGACAAGACGATTGCCGACTACGTTCTGGCCGGCCTGCGCCAGGAAGGGCATGTGGTCGACCACATGGCCGACGGGCGCGATGCCCTGTCCCAGGCGATGGCGAGCGCCTATGACGTGCTGATCGTCGACCGGATGCTGCCGGGGCTTGACGGCCTTTCCCTGGTCCGGGCCCTGCGCGCCGCCAAGGTGATGACCCCGGCGATCTTTCTGACGGCGCTTGGCGGGGTGGATGACCGGATCGAGGGGCTGCAGGCCGGTGGCGACGACTATCTGGTCAAGCCCTTCGCCTTCGGCGAGCTTTCCGCCCGGATCGGTGCCCTTGGCAGGCGGCCCGTCCAGCAGGCGGAGGCAACCGTTCTGACCGCCGACGATCTGCGGATGGACCTGATCCGCCGCACCGTGAAGCGCGGCGATGTCGAGATCGACCTTCTGCCGCGCGAATTCGCGCTGCTTGAGCTACTCTTGCGCCGGAAGGGTCGCGTGCAGACGCGCACGATGCTGCTTGAATCGGTCTGGGACATCAGCTTTGACCCGCAGACCAATGTCGTCGAAACCCATATCTCGCGGCTGCGCGCCAAGGTCGACCGGCCCTTCGAGCGCGAACTGATCCGCACGGTGCGGGGCGCGGGCTACAAGATCGATGGCTGAGGGCAAGGGCGCACGGCCCCTCGAACTGTTGAAATCCACCCCGGTCAGACAGGCGGTCGGCGTGGTAAGCCTGATGGCGGTCATCAGCGTGACCACGACCGCGATTGCCTTCCTGCGCGTTCGGGACGGCCTGGAGGAGACGATCCAGACATCGCTTGACCAGTCGGCGGCCAGCTTCTCGACCGCCCGCACGGCGGCCGAACTGCGCGACCAGGTGAGTGCCGAAGCGCGGGTTGCCGATGCCGAACAGCGGATCATCGTGCTGCTTTCGGCAGACGGCCGGTCGGTCGGAAATGCCGGCGCACGTCTTGACGCAGGCATGCCCGTCATCTTCGCTCAGCCCGAAGACGAGCAGCTTTCGGAGCACGGTTACGAGTTTCGGGTGATCGCGGATGATCGCGGCACCCTGATCCTTGGCGAAACTCGGGAATCCGTCAACGAAGTCAGCCGGGTGTTCATCGCCCAGGCCGCGTTCAGCCTGGTGCCGACGCTGCTGCTGTCGCTTGCGGCGGCTCTGGTGATCGCCGCCCGCAGCGCGCGCCGGGTCGTCGGGATCGAGGGCACGCTCGAGCGGTTGACAGCCGGGGATCTGAAAGCCCGGGTCGCGGAGGATCCGGCGCGAACGGATGATCTGGCGCGAATCGCCGGGGGGCTTGATCGCATGGCCGCCGCGCAGGAGGCGTCGGTGGCGGCCCTGAAGCAGGTTTCGGCCGATATCGCGCATGACCTTAAAACCCCGGTCCAGCGCATCGCCGTCCTGATGGCAGAGCTGCGCAACCAGACCGGCGAGGGGTCACCCGAAGCCGCGCTGGCCGAGCGGGCGCTGGCCGAAGCCGACCGGGCGGTCGCGGTGTTCCAGTCGCTGCTCCAGATCGCGCAGATCGAAGGCGGGGGCCCCAGGGGCAGGTTCCGGCCCGTCGATCTGTCGGCCGTCGTAGCCACCTTCGCCGACATCTACGGCCCGGCGGTCGAGGACAGCGGGCATTCTCTGGCGGTGGACCTGCCATCCGGCAGGCCCGTCCATGTCCGGGGCGACAAGGACCTTCTGGGTCAGGTCGTGGCGAACCTGATCGAGAATGCCTTGCGTCACACGCCCAACGGCTCGACCATCCGGCTGACATTGCGGCAGGAGGGCACATCGGTGGTGCTGTCGGTCGCGGACAACGGACCGGGCATCCCCGAAGCGGAACGTGCGCTTGTCCTCAGACGCCTGTACCGCCGTGAAACCAGCCGCACCACGGAAGGCAACGGCCTCGGGCTTGCCCTTGTCGCGGCCATCGCCGATCTGCACGAGGCCCGGTTGCAACTGTCGGACAATGCGCCCGGACTGGTCGTGTCGCTTGCTTTCTCCACCGTCGCGGCCCTGCCCGTTTGACCGGGTGCCTGCGCTGCGATCCTTCCGAACGGTGTTCGCACGCCAGTCGACAGCTTGAACGTCCTTGAAGACGCCCGCCTGGCAAGCGCCCCAATTCATCCGGCGCGCGCGGGACCAGGGTCCTGGAGGGGCGGCACCGTGGCGAGCCGACCAGCCGCGACGCCGGGGCGGTCGCCGCCGGGCAGGCGACCCTTTGAATGAGGCGCGGGGACCGGGCAGCGGCAGCGTCGCCGCGCCCCGCTGCAATGTCGCTGTAATGTCTGCGCGGGTCGCGCGTCTTTAGTGATATGGGGCAGCCCGACACTCTGGTTCCCCGCTGGCGCAAGCGATCAGGAAAGGACTGCGATCCGATCATGAACCTCGACCCGCATCCTGTCGCGGCTTCGCCATCGGGCGGGGGTGCCTTTGGCCCGAGGGACGCTTGCGGCAGGCAAGAGTCATATCCGAGGTCGCTTTGGCGCCAACCGCATGCCCGTTTCGCACAATCGCTGGCGACGACGGGTCTGGGCTCTGGCTGCGACAGGCAGGGGCCGACCGCAGCAACGGCAAACATGGAGACTGCAGGATGACGTGGATCACCGACAACTGGGTTTTCCTTCTGATCGGAGCGGCGTTCATAGCGTTCCATCTGTTCGGTCACCGCGGCCACGGTGGCCACGGCGGCTTTGGCGGCCATGGTGGCCACGGCGGCAATGACGGCAATGCGGTCGGGCGCGGCAACCGGCCGGAAGACCATGCCGGCCATGGCTCTCCGCCGCCGGCCGCAACGGCAGCCGACGAACCCGGAAAGCCACTGGCGGCGGATCAGGAAGCGGCACCTGCCGCGTCCAAGTCGCCGCACCGCCACTCGTGCTGAGAAACGCGCCTTCATCATGCGCCGCCTGTGGGGGAGCGCCCCTGTCGGCGAGCGCCTGCGACGTGGCCCGTCCGGTCGCCCGGTGCCGGGGCGAGGCGGGTGCGATCTGCGACAGTTCTTTCCTTTGCCACCGCAGTCGATGACCGATGACACCACCCGCCCGTGAAGTCAGTATTCGGACGGTTCTGCGCTTGGTCCGGACACATCGTCCCACCGGGACGGTCCGGGTGCGGGCTGCCCTTTGTTCCGGCACGGGCGGCGCGGCGGCGGACGGGCTGGTCGAGGACATGGTTCCGCCCGGGCAGCCCGGCGCGGACACGGCGGCCGACCCCTGTGTGAGCAAAGGCGGAGGTCCGCTGGCGGGGCGGACGTCACGCCGGCGGCGCGGGGACAGGCGCGCGCGACGCAAGCATGTCAGGCAGACGCAGGCTTGGCAGCACCGCAAGCACGGCGGCGGCCGCGACCAGCACGAACCCCGCATCCGGCAGCCAGGTGACGCCGTGCAGCAGACCGCCTCCGGCGGCGCCAAGCGCGGCACCAAGGCTTGCGGCCGATGTCTGCCGACCCAGCGCGGCGCCCGACCGGGGGCCGGAGAGAATCGCGATCCAGTAGGTCAGGATCGGTGCCAGGGCACCCGCGCTTACCGCCACCGCACCGATCGCGAGCAGGCTTGCCAGGAAGGTTCCGGCGAGCGGCACCGCGTACAGCCCCGCCGCCAGCACGCCGAAGCCGGGCGCGATCAGCCAGCGCGTCGTCTCGGGCCGGACCAGCGGCGAGAAGACGACCGCCTGCACGACGACCATGGTCAGGCTGCAGACCGTGAACATCGTGGCGATCTGCCAGGAGGTCACGTCCAGTTCCATCCCGCCGCGAAGCGACAGTCCGACCTCGAAGGCACTGACCGCGGCCGAGACGAGCAACCCGAGGCCAAGCATTCCCGCCACGAGCCAGCCCTGCGGCGTCCTTGCGCCGGGTGCCGCTTCGGTCGCCGGGCGGTGCCGGGTGCCGGGGGGCACGACCGCCGCCACCATGGCGGCGGCGACAAGAGCCAGCAGGCCGGTGGCAAGAAGCGGGACGGCCAGGGGCCCCGGGCTGCCCTGACCGGCTGGCTGAAGCCAGGCGAGCACGGCCCCGACCGGGGGCCCCAGCAGAAGACCGGAGGTTCCGGCGATGGACACCAGGGCCAGCCTGCGGCCCAGAACCGGCCTGTCGGCGGAAAGATCGGTGACCGCGGCGAGGGCGACCGGCGTGACCGCTGCCGCGAAGAGTCCGCTGAGGGCGCGTTCGAGATAGAGCGCGGCAATGCTTTCGAACAGGGACGATGCGATGATCGTCAGGCCAAAGCCGGAAAGGCCGATCACCAGGATCACCCGTCGCCCGATGCGGTCGGACAGCCCGCCCCAGACGGTCGCGAAGAAGAACAGCGCCAGCATGTAGAGCGCCGTCATCCACCCGGTCGTCCGGCCGATCTGCGTGGGCGTGGCCGCGGCACCGAGAAGCCGTTCGACAATGGTCGGCAGTTGTGGCAGCAGGACGCCGAAGCCGAGCGCCACGGCAAAGACCGCAAGCATCAGCACCGGCAGGATGGCAAGCGCACCTTTGCTGGTGCCCGGCCCCTCGGCCGCAGGGTTCGAGTGTCGGGAGCGGGATCGCATGGCGGACGTCCTGACCACGGAATGAGTCGCGCAAGCGGCGGCCGATCACCGTTGACATGTTTCCCGCACGTCGGAAAGGATATCCTCAGTGTCGTCAAAGACCTGTCCGATTCCCTGACCGGCCCCGCGGCGCGGTCTTTCGCGGGGGCCGCCTACATCTGCTGCCCGCGCGATCCGTGCGGGGGGCCACGACTGGCTGCGGTGCGCTGCAATCTTGTCCTGCTGTGTCCGGCGGGTGCAACATGACACTGAAAACGCAAGGAGAAGCCTATGGCCTTCAACAGTGATATCATCCTGGTCACCGGATCAAATGGCCGGATCGGGACAGCGGTGATGAAAGCGCTGCGCGCGCGCTACGACAATGTCGTGGGTTTCGACAGCAAGGCCGAGGAGAACCCGCCCGAGGGTTGCACGCGGATCGCCGTGGACATCGCCGATCAGGCCAGCGTGGACGCCGGGCTGGACATCCTGCGCGCTCACCACGGACCCCGCGTCGCCTCGGTGATCCACCTTGCCGCCTTCTACAGTTTCGATGGCACCGACGATCCGCGCTATGAGAGTGTGACGGTGAACGGCACGCGGCGCCTGCTTGCCGGGCTCAAGTCCCGGTTCAAGGTGCAGCAGTTCGTGTTTTCCAGCACGATGCTGGTGCACAAGCCCGCCGAGCCCGGCGTCTACATCAACGAGGACTGGCCGATCGACCCGACCTGGGCCTACCCGGCCTCGAAGGTCCGCACGGAGGCGCTGATCCGCGCCGAACGGGGCGAGGTGCCGACCGTCATGCTGCGCTTTGCCGGGGTCTACGACGACCGCTGCCATTCGCCGCCGCTTGCGCACCAGATCCAGCGTATCTACGAGCGCCAGATCGAATCGCGGCTGTATTCAGGGTCGCCGTCGCACGGCACCTCCTACATCCACATGGACGATGTGGTGAACTCGATCGTGCATACGGTCGAGCGGCGGGCCGAACTTCCGCCCGAAGCCGTCTTCCTGATCGGCGAGCCCGAGGCGCTGAGCTATGACGAGCTGCAGCATACTTTTGCCCGGCTGATCCACGACGAATCCTTCGACACGATCGGGGTGCCGGGCCCGATCGCCAAGCTGGGTGCCTGGGTCCAGGACAATGTTCTTGGGCAGGATCCCTTCATCAAGCCCTGGATGATCGACCGCGCCGGAGACCACTATGCGCTGGACGTAAGCCGCGCGAAAGAGATGATGGGCTGGGAACCGATCCACACGTTGCGGCAGACGATCCCGAAAATGGTTGCGGCTTTGAAGGCCGACGATGTCGGGTTCTATCGTGAGAACGGGCTGACGCCAGCGGAATGGATGCTGGTCAACGCCAGGGACAGGGCACAGGAGATGAAGAAATGAGCAAAGACCATGGCGGCCACAACAAGGCCGCCGCTCCGGCAGCGGGTGGCACGATCTACACCTGCCCGATGCATCCGGAGGTCCGGCAGGACCAGCCCGGCAACTGCCCGAAATGCGGCATGACACTGATGCCGGAAGCCGCCGCCGCCGCCCCAGCCCGGAGGTCCGGCAGGACAAGCCTGGAAGCTGCCCGAAATGCGGCATGACGCTGATGCCGGAAGCCGCCGCTGCCGCCCCAGCCGGGGGCACGGAGGCCGCGCCGGGCGCGAAAACCTACACCTGCCCGATGCATCCGGAGGTCCGACAGGACAAGCCTGGAAGCTGCCCGAAATGCGGCATGACGCTGATGCCCGAGACCGGCGAGGGACCGGCTGCCGTTCCGGCGGGCGCGCCCGCCGGCCGGGCGGAGGGTGCGATGTCGGGCCACGCGATGTCGGGCCACGGCGGGCACAGCATGTCGGGTCACGGCATGTCGGGTCACGGCATGTCGCATGGCGCGGCGGCCGCCGGAACCGGCGACATGATGGGCGACATGCACCGCGCGATGCTCTGGCCGCATTATGTGGCGATCATGGTCGGTTTCTGGATGATCGCGGCCCCCCTCACCCTGGGCTACCAGAGCGATTTCGTGCCCGACGCGAACCAGCTGGCGGTGATGGCCGACCGCGGGCTGTCACCCTTTGCCCACCGCAACATGCTGATGACGGTGAACGATTTCGTGACCGGGGCGCTGATCGTGATCTTCGGTGCCCTGTCGGCGGATTCGCGGCGGCGCTTCCCCTGGGCGCAATGGGCGAATGCCTTCGTCGGCGGCTGGCTTTTGCTGGCACCGCTGTTCATCTGGACCCCGCTGCCCGAGGCCTATGCCAACTCCACCCTGGTCGGCGCGATGGTGATCGCGCTGTCGGTGCTGATCCCGATGATGCCCGGCATGAGCATGGAAGGCATGATGGGCAAGCCGGACATTCCACCGGAATGGAGCTATTGTCCGTCGACCTGGCTGCAGCGCGTGCCGATCGTCGCACTGGCCTTGTTCGGCTTTCTGATCGCGCGCTACATGTCGGCCTACCAGATGGGCCACATCGACACGATCTGGGAGCCGTTCTTTCCCGGCACCGATCCGGCGAGCGGTCTGAACGGCACCGAGGCGATCATCACCTCGTCGGTGTCCAAGGCCTGGCCGATGCCCGATGCCGGTCTTGGCGCTGTCGTCTATGCGCTTGAGATCGTCATGACCTTCATGGGCGGCAAGGATCGCTGGCGCACGATGCCGTGGATGGTTCTTGCGCTGGCGCTGTTGATCCTGCCGCTGGGCATCGTCAGCATCTACTTCGTCATCATCCAGCCGATCGAGATCGGCACCTGGTGCACGCTGTGCCTGATCGCGGCGCTGGCGATGGCGCTGATGATCCCCTATTCGGTGGACGAATTCGTGGCGATGGGGCAGTTCCTGACCTGGTCCCGGCGCAACGGCAAGCCGTTCTGGCGCAGCTTCTGGACCGGCGGCGCGATGGAGGGCGGCAGCGACGACCGCGCCCCGGGCGTGCTTGCCCCGCGGTCGCAGATGTTCGCGCAGGGCGGACGCGGGGTGACCTATCCCCCGACGCTCCTGGCGGTCTGTGCCATCGGCATCTGGCTGACCTTCACCCGGATGACCTTTGGCAACAG
This sequence comes from Rhodobacterales bacterium 32-66-9, assembly GCA_002280405.1. Lineage (GTDB taxonomy): Bacteria > Pseudomonadota > Alphaproteobacteria > Rhodobacterales > Rhodobacteraceae > Tabrizicola. The sequence continues at coordinate 12,252 of NCDY01000017.1, forward strand.
CGGCGCGATGGCCAACAGCGACCACCTGATCGGGCTGCTGATCGTGACCTTCACGATCATCTCGCTTGCCGAGGTCGCGCGCCCGGTGCGGTTCCTGAACGTGCCGTTCGGGCTGTGGCTGATCGTCGCGCCGTTCGTCCTGGACGGGGCCGGATCACCTGTCGCCACCTGGGCCGGCGTGGCAACGGGCCTGGCAGTCGTGGCGCTTTCACTGCCACGCGGATCGATTCGCAATTCCTATGGAGGTTGGAATGTCGTCATGGTTTGAGACTTGCAAGCATTGGCTGCGTCATACGCTGGTAACGATCGGGGCGCTGGCGTTCCTCGGCATCGTCGGCGCAGCGGTGTTCATCTACTCGGGGGTGTTCAACGTTGCGGCGACGGTGGCCGATTCACGGCTGCTGAGCTGGACCTTGATCACAGTGCGCGAAGCCTCGGTGGCCACCCATGCCAAGGACGTGGTCGAACCCGCGAATTACACGCCGAACCGGGACAACGGCTTTCGTCTCTATCGCCAGCAATGCGTGATGTGCCACACCCCGATCGGCCGAACCGCGGAACCGATGGCGGTGGGGTTCAACCCGCAGGCACCAACCTTCGGGGCGGACGCGGACGACATGGAAGACCGCGAACTGTTCTGGGTCACCAAGAACGGCATCCGCTTCACCGGAATGCCCGCCTGGGGCCCGAGCTTCAGCGATGAGGAGATCTGGGACATCGTGGCCTTCCTCAAGACCATGCCCGAGATGACGGCCGCGGACTACGACGCGATCGACGCCCGGGTGCCCGATCTGCCGGCGACCCCCTGACGGCAAGCGCATCGACGGCCCCCCCTTGTGCTGGGGGGCCGTCGGACCGGCCGTCCTCACTGCGCGCGCGTCACCGACTGACGGAACCGCAGCAGCGCGACCAGGAAGAACACCGCGCCGACCGCGACGAGTGCCGCGAGCTTTGGCCAGACCTCGGCAAAGCCCGCATTGCGGAACAGCACCGACTGCGAGAACGCGACGAAATGGGTCGAGGGTGCGGCCTGCATCAGTGTCTGCAGCCAGACCGGCATGCTTTCCAGCGGCGTCTTCGATCCCGACAAGAGATTCATCGTGATCAGGATCGGAATCACCAGAAGGCCGAACTGCTGCATCGAGGTGGTGAAGGTCGCCAGGAGGATGCCCAGCGCATTGACCGAGAACTGGTAGGCGACCGCGCCCAGAAGGAACAGCGCGATCGAGCCGGAGATCGGCACCTGCATCAGCCAGCCGACCACGACGGTGAACGACAGAAGGGCGGCGACGACGATGACAAGGCCGTTCGCCAGGATCTTCGACAGCATGATGTCCGTGGGCGAGACCGGCATCACCAGAAGATGCTCGATGGTGCCGTGTTCGCGTTCGCGGATCAGGGCGGCCCCGCACAGGATCACCGACAAAAGCGTGATGCTGTTGATCACGGTCATCGCCGAGGAATACCAGATCGCCTCGGCATTGGGGTTGAAGCGCGTGCGGACCGCCACGCGGAACGGCGGGGTCTTGGCGGTCGGTGCGTCGGAGAGGAAGCGGGCGACCTCGCGGGTCACGATCTCGCGCAGGAAGACGGCACCGTTGCCGGCCTGCGACATCGCGGTGGCGTCGACGGTGATCTGGACCGTGGGCTTGCGCCCCGCCAGCACGTCCGCCTGGAAGCGCGGCGGAAACTCGACGACAAAGACGAAGCGGCCGCTGTCCATCAGCGGGTCGAGGTTCGCCGCGTCGATCAGCGCCGGCGGCTGGAAGAACGGCGGCTGGATGGCGTCGGTGATCGCCCCCGAAAGGGCCGAGCGGTCGTCGTCCACGATCGCGATCGATCCGCGGTCGACCTCGAACTTCTCGGCCTGCGACACCGAATAGACAAGCGCGCTGAAGGCCCAGACGATCAGGAACACCAGGACGGGGTCGCGGGCCAGGCTTTGCAGTTCCTTGATGCCAAGCCGCAGGATGTTTGCGATCGAACGGCGCATGTCAGCGTTCCTGTTTCGGCAAGGCAAGGCGTGCCGCCGCGATATAGGCCAGCGCGAAGGCGAAAAGCGCAAGATGGCTGGGCCAGAGCTGCGCCAGCCCCAGCCCCTTGCTGACCGTGCCCACGCTGATCTGCTGGAACCAGGCCGGCGGGAACAGGAGGCCGAACAGCCGCTCGCCGGTGCTGAGCGATGCCACCGGGGTCAGCATCCCGGAGAAATTCAGCGCGGGTGCCATCGCGATCACCGGCGTGGCGAAGATCGCTGCAAGCTGCGTCTTGGTGAAGGACGAGATCAGGACCCCGAAGGCGGTGCTGGCCATGACGAACAACAGCGCGCCCGCGGCCAGTGCCGGAAGCGAGCCCTTGACCGCCACGCCGAACACCACCGTCCCTTCCAGCAACAGGATCAGGAAACTGGCGAAGGCGATGCCGACATAGGGCAGTTGCTTGCCGACCAGGAATTCCAGCGCGGTCACCGGCGTGGCGCGGAAGTTGGCGATCGAGCCTGTCTCCTTCTCGCGCACGACGGCGACGGCGGTCATCATCGCCGGGATCAGCATCAGCATCAGCATGATCACCCCCGGCACCAGCGCATTGGCGCTGCGGAATTCCTGATTGTAGCGGAAGCGCAGGCCGATGTCGGCCGCCGCCGCGGGCGTGCCCGCCGCCCGGGTCAGGTCCGCCATGTAGCTCGCCGACAGTCCGGCGACATAGCCGCGCAGGGTTTCGGCACGGAAGGGAGCGGCCCCGTCGATCCAGACACCGGCCTCGGGGCTGCGTCCCGCCGCAAGGTCGCGCCCGAAACCTGCGGGAATCTCGATCACCAGCGCCAGCTCGCCCGTGGCCATGCGCCGGTCCAGTTCGGCGGGGTCGGTGATGTCGGCCTGGCGGAGAAAGGCGGTGGATCCCTCGAACGCGGCCAGAAAGGCGCGGCTTTCGCCGGTCCGGTCCTGGTCGAGGGCGGCATAGGACACGCGCTCGACATCGAAGTTGATGCCGAAGCCGAAGGCGATCATCAGGAGGACCGGACCGAGGACCGCGAAAGCCAGCCGGATCGGATCGCGCCGGATTTCGGTCGCCTCGCGCCGCGCGCAGGCCCAGAGCCGCCAGAAGTCGAACCGCGCGGTCCCCGGTTTCCGGGGGGGCGGCAGCGGGGCAAGGGGCGCGGGGACGGGCGACGTGTCTTCCGCCGCCGGTTCCGCCGGGGACGGGGGCGTGCCGATGGCATCGGACAGATAGCCGATGAAGGCTTCTTCCAGGCTCGCCGCGCCCCGTTCGCGGGTCAGCGCCTCGGGCGTGCCGACCGCCAGCAGCCGTCCGGCATGCATGAGCGAGATGCGGTCGCACAAGCCCGCCTCGTTCATGAAATGGGTGGACAGGAAGATGGTGATCCCGTCCTTGCGCGACAGGTCGGCCAGAAACTGCCAGAACCGGTCGCGCGCGATCGGGTCGACGCCGGAGGTCGGCTCGTCCAGGATCAGCACCTCGGGCCGGTGCAGGACCGCGATCGCCAGTTGCAGCCGCTGCCGCATCCCCAGCGGCAAGGCCTCGGGCAGCGCGTCGGCGACCGCGTCCAGTTCGAACCGCTCGAGCAGCTCCCGGATCCGCGGCGCCCGCTCTGCCGCCGGAAGCTGGAAGATCCCGGCATGCAGGTCGAAGTTCTGCCGCACCGTCAACTCGCCATAAAGCGAGAACGACTGCGACATGTAGCCGATGCGGCGGCGGATCGCGATGTCGGTGCCGTCGACCGGCTGGCCGAGCAGCATCGCGGTCCCCGACGTCGCCGGCAGCAGGCCGGCAAGCATCTTCATCGTCGTGGACTTGCCGCAGCCGTTCGAGCCGAGAAAGCCGAAGATCTCGGCCTTTTCGATGCGGAAACTGGCGTTGTCGACGGCGCGGAAGTTGCCGAAGGTCTTGCTGAGCCCGTTCGCCTCGATGACGGGAGGGCCGTCCGAGATCGGGCGCGGTCCGATCTCGACCGGCTTGTGCCCGCGTCTGCGATCCTCGGGCAGGAGCGCCACGAAGGCCGCCTCGAGGTCTGGTGCCCCGGCCTTGGCGCGCACCTCTTCGGGCGAGCCGGTCATCACGATGCGGCCCGCATCCATCGCCGCCAGCCAGTCGAAGCGGTTCGCCTCGTCCATGTAGGCCGTGGCGGCGATCACGCTCATCTGCGGGCGGCGGGCGCGGATGCGGTCGATCAGTTCCCAGAACTGGCGGCGCGACAGCGGGTCCACGCCGGTTGTCGGCTCGTCCAGGATCAGAAGGTCGGGATCATGGATCAGCGCACAGCACAGCGACAGCTTCTGCTTCATGCCGCCCGACAGCTTGCCCGCCGGCCGGTCCGGGAACGGGTCAAGCCCGGTGCTGCGCAAGAGATCGTCGATGCGGGCGCGGCGTTCCTCGCGGTCCTGGCCGAACAGGCGGCCGAAGAAGTCGAGGTTCTCGAACACCGTGAGCGTCGGATAGAGGTTCCGGCCCAGACCCTGCGGCATGTGGGCGACACGCTCGACGATGGCGCGCCGGTGCTCCGCGCTGCGCAGGTCGCCGCCAAGGGCCGAGGCGGTCCCGGTCTGGATGCGCCGGACGCCCGCAATGATCGACAGCAGCGTCGATTTCCCGACCCCGTCGGGCCCGACCACCGCCGCCATCGACCCGGCCGGGATCGCGATCGACACGTCGTCAAGGGCTATCGCCGCACCATAGCGATGCGACACTCCACGCAGCCAGGCGACTGCATCGCCGGGTGCCGGTTCCTGACGGAGCGGCGTCATGTCAACCCGTCGGCAGCGTGACGGACAGGGTTGCAGGCCAGTCCACGGCGCGGTCGACGCGCAGATAGGCGATGCCGCGCAGGCCGCCCAGCACCCGCTCTTCCAGTCCCGCAAGGACATCTTTCGGCAGTTGCAGGGTCACGCGGAACATCAGCTTCTCACGCTCGGATGCCGTCTCGACGGTCTTGGGGGTGAACTGCGCCTCGGACGAGACGAAGACCACCGAAGCGGGCAGCACCATGGCGGGTTCGACATCCAGCACGATCCGCGCCTCGTCGCCGATCGACAGCCGTCCGGCATCGGCGGCGGGCAGGAAGACCGTCATCGACACGTCGGTCATGTCGACCAGCGACAGGATCTTGCCGCCGGCCGGCAGGACGGCACCCGGCTCGACCAGCCGGTACTGCACCCGGCCGCGGATCGGCGCGGTGATCGCGGCATCGGCAAGCTGCGTGCGCATGTGTTCCACTGCCGCATCGGCGGCCTCGATCCCGGCGCGCGCCTCGGCCTCGCCGGCGGTCGCCGCGGCAAGGGCGGCCGTGGCGCTGTCAAGCTGCTGCCGGCGCTGGTCGAGCACGTCATTGGCCGCGACGCCTTTTGCGACCAGCGCCTGGGTGCGGTCATATTCCTGCCGGGCGAAGGTAAGGTCGCTTTGCCGCGCGGAAATCGCCGCCGTGGCCGCAGCCAGAGACTGCCGGGCCAGGGCTGCCTGCGCCTGGGCCTGATGCAGCTGGTGTTCGATGTCGGTGGCGTCGATCCGCGCGACCACCGCCCCGGCCTCGACCATGTCGCCTTCCTGCGGGGTGATCTCGACCAGCCGTCCGGGCAGTTTCGTGGCAATCTCGACGGGGTTCGCCTCAAGTCGGCCGTTCGGTGCCACGATGCCTGCCGGCAAACGCGTGGATGACCGGTCCTGCCACGCGGTCCACCCGATCCCCGCCGCAAGAATCGCAAGCAGCGCGATCGCCGCACCTGCACGCCATCGCTTCATCGCACGTCCCCAAGTTGTTTGATCCGGTCTAGCTTCGGTGGTCTGTGAGGTCAAGCACGCGCGCCTTTGCGGGGCGTGCCCGACCGTTGTCTTCAGGGCTTCGGGCGGTCGTCCCAGTCCTTGGTCAGGATGCGGTTCGCGTCACCTTCGGGGTCGTCGAACTGCCTGGTACGCATCGCCCAGAAGAAGGCGGCAAGGCCGATGCCACCAAGGAAAAGCGAGACCGGGATGAGGATGGCGAGGATCTCCATCACTTCAATCGCATGGCGTTGAGCGAAACGGTGATCGACGACAGCGACATCGCCAGCGCGGCCGCCAGGGGCGTCGCCAGGCCGACCAGCGCCAGGGGCACGGCAACGACGTTGTAGCCGCCCGAGATCAGGAAATTCTCGATCATCCGCCGGGTCGCCTGACGGCTGATCCGCAGGGCGTCGGCGAGGGGGGCCATGTCCTGACCGAGAAGCACGATGTCCGAGGCCACCCGCGCGGCGTCCAGCGCCGAGGCGGGCGAGATCGAGACATGTGCGGCGGCGAGTGCGGCGGTGTCGTTGAGCCCGTCGCCGACCATGAGAACCTTGCGGCCTTCTGCCGCGAGGGTGGAGATGCGGGCGGCCTTTTCGGCGGGGAGGACGCCTGCCCGCCAGTCGGCGATACCCAGGCGCCGGGCAAGGTCGCGGACCGGGGTTTCGGCGTCGCCCGACAGCAGCTCGACCTGCATCCCCGCGGCCTGCAACGCCGCCACGGCCCGGTCCGCGCCGGGACGCGGACGGTCGTTGAAGGCGAAGGCATGGGTCGCGCCGCCAAGCGAAAGGTAGGTCGCGGTCACCGGCAGCGCCGTGGCGGCGCACCAGTCGGCGCGGCCCAGGCGAACGAGGGTGCCCTGCCATTGGCCCTCGATGCCCTGACCGGGGACTTCGCGGATGCCGGTGATCTCGGCTGGCGTGATGCCAAGAGTGCGGGCACCATCGGCAAGAGCGCGGGCGAGCGGGTGTGAAGACCCTGCGGCGAGGGCGGCGGCGATGGCCACGGCCGCGTGCGGCTGGTCGGCAAGCGCCACGGGTTCCGGGACGCCAAGGGTCAGGGTGCCGGTCTTGTCGAAGACGACGGTGTCGACTTCGGCCAGACGCTCCAGCGCGGTGCCGTGCTTGATCAGCAGGCCCTTGTGGAACAGCCGACCCGAGGCCGAGGTGATGACCGCCGGGACGGCGAGGCCGAGGGCACAGGGGCAGGTGATGATCAGGACGGCGGCAGAGATGTTGATCGCATAGCGCAGATCGCCGCCCGTTGCCCACATCCAGTAGCCGAAGGCACTGAACGACAGGATATGGACGAGCGGCGAATAAAGTTTCGCTGCCCGATCGGCAAGGCTGGTGTAGCGGGTCTTCGCGCCTTCGGCCACGGCGACGAGGTCGGCCATGCGGTGGAGGCTCGACTCCTTGCCCGCGGCGGTCACGGTCACGGTCAGGGGGCCGGTCAGGTTGACCTCGCCCGCGCTGACGACAGTGCCGACCCCGGCCCGCACCGGCAGGCTTTCGCCGGTCAGCAGGCCGCGGTCAAGCTCGGAGGCCCCATGAAGAACGACGCCGTCAACCGGCATCCGCGCGCCGGGACGGACGAGGACGGTGTCACCGGGGCGGATGTCGGCGATCGGGGTTTCGACCTCGATGCCGTCAAGCAGGACGATGGCGCGGGGCATCTCCAGCGCGGCCAGTTCCTCGGCCGCCGAGCGGGCGATGGCGCGGGTGCGGTGGTCGAGGTAACGGCCGAGGAGGAGGAAGAAGGCCAGCATCACGGCGGCGTCGAAATAGGCGTATTCGCCGGACATCGCCGTCTCGTAGACCGAGATCGACGAGGCGAGGATCAGGGCCAGGGAGATCGGCACGTCCATGCCAAGCCTGCCCCGGCGCAGGGAGGCCCAGGCCGACCTGAAGAAGGGTTGCCCGACGAAGATCACCGTCGGCAGCGCGATGGCACCGGAAATCCAGTGGAAGAGGTCGCGCGTCGCGGCCTCGGCCCCGGACCAGACGGCGACCGAGAGAAGCATCACGTTCATCATCGAGAAGAAGGCGACGCCGACGCGCATCAGAAGATCGCGGCCCTGGCGGTCGGTCTCGGTGGCAGACAGAAGCCCCGGATCCAGCTCGTGCGCCTCTTGCCCCTGGTCGGCCAAGACCGCGATCAGTCGCGCGGCGGTGACAGTGCCTTCGGCATCGACGCTGACACGCTTGCGGGTCAGGTTCACCCGGGCCGAGCGCACGCCCGGAACGGCCTGCAGCGCGGCCTCGACCAGCGAAATCGACTGCGCCCCCCCGGCGTTCGGCAGCGAGAGGACAATCCGCGCGGCACGGGCGGCGCGCTGGGCGGCGATCCGCTCGGCCGCCGGGACGACCGTGCAGGCGGGGCAGGCCGAGATCGGAGCGCGGGAGAAATCCTCGGCCAGGGCCATGGGGTCAGCCTTGGACAAAGAGGTCGGCACGCTGTTCGAAAACCGTGCCGTCCTTGGCCGTCGCGGTGACCTTCACCATCCACTTGCCCTTTCCCAGCACGAGGTCGGCGGCATAAAGATCCCCGTCCAGCGCGAAGACCGGCAGGGTGTCGTCTCTGGCTTCGGTGGGGCGACCGACGAGAACCTTGAGATCCCCGACCTGGACCGGCACACCGTCAGGTCCGGTGAAGGCCAGGGTCATCCGGCCCCGGTCATAGCCCGGCGTCATCGACCAGCCGAGCGCCTTTTGCGCGGCCTTGCGGGCATCGAAGCTTTGGCTGGCGACATAGGAATTTTCGACCTCGAGGCCGGGAAAGGTGCTGACCGCCTTGTAGGCCAGCAGTGCATTGACCCCGATGATGACCGCGAAGGCTGTTGTTGTGATCGCGAAGACATGGCGTCCGGTGATCTCGCCCATCTCAGTTTTCCTTCCCGTTGAAGATCGTATCTTGGCTGACGCGGTTGGTGGTGCCAAGTTCCTCGACCCAGATCCGCACCGCCGTGCGGTCGCTGACCGCCGCCCGCGTGCCGGGGCCGGCGGTCAGATAGACGCGCTGGGACATGGTCTGGTTCGCGGGAATGGTGACGGTAAGACCATCGCGGCCTTCCAGCGTGAGGGTGACGAAGGCGTCCGAGGTCACGGCGATGGTGAACTGGGCGTCGGCCCCGCCCATGTTGCGCAGGCGGATGTCATAGGCGTTGCGGATCGAGCCGTCCGACAGGACGACATAGGTCGGATTGCGGACCGGGGTCACGTTCACGTCGATGGGCGAGCGCAGGAAAAGGGCGACGATCAGGCCGATCCCGACCCCGGCCCAGAGCACGGTGTAAAGCATGGTGCGCAGCCGGAAGACGTGGGACCAGACGGATTTCGCAGGCTCGCCCGCGCGTTCCCGCGTCTCGTCGGTCAGGGCGAGGTAGCCGATCAGGTCGCGGGGCCGGCCGATCCGGTCCATCGTGTCGTTGCAGGCGTCGATGCAAAGGCCGCAGGTGATGCAGGCAAGCTGCTGGCCGTTCCTGATGTCGATGCCCATCGGGCAGACGTTCACGCAGGCCATGCAGTCGATGCAGTCGCCGGCGCCTTCGGTACCAAGCTTGCCGCGCGGTTCGCCCCGCCAGTCGCGGTAGGCGATGGTCAGCGTGTCCTCGTCCATCATCGCGGCCTGGATGCGCGGCCAGGGGCAGGCATAGATGCAGATCTGCTCGCGCGCGAAACCGCCGAAGAAGAACGTGGTCAGCGTCAGGATCAGCATGGTGATGTAGGCGGCCGGATGCGCCTGGCCGGTGACAAGGTCGCGCAGCAGCGTGGGCGCGTCGGTGAAATAGAAGATCCAGGCTCCGCCGGTGGCCAGCCCGATCAGGAACCAGACGCTCCACTTGACCGCCGTCTTGCGGATTTTCTCGCCGTCCCATTTCTGGCGGTGCAGCCGGATGCGGGCGTTGCGGTCGCCCTCGATCCAGCGTTCGACCAGGATGAAGAGATCGGTCCAGACCGTCTGCGGACAGGCATAGCCGCACCAGACCCGGCCCAAGGCAGAGGTGAACAGGAACAGGCCGAGGCCGGCCATGATCAGAAGGCCCGCGACGAAGTAGAACTCCTGCGGCCAGATCTCGATCATGAAGAAGAAGAAGCGCCGGTTGGCGATATCGACCAGAACCGCCTGGTCGGGCAGCGACGGACCCCGGTCCCAGCGCAGCCAGGGCGTGATGTAGTAGATGCCAAGGGTGATCCCCATGATCCACCACTTGAGCGTGCGGAACGTGCCCTTCACCCGGCGCGGGAACACGGGCTCGCGCGCGGCGTAAAGGCTGGGCGGGGAATCGGGCGTGTCCACTGGGTCTCCTTGGGCGCAGGGGGTGGTCCTGCAATCGGGCATTTCCGGGGGAAGGGCCTTGACCTGCATCAATGGCTGCGGCGCCACCGCCCGGAAAATGCGGCGGCGCGGCGCAGGGTCGGCTGCGACCGGGTCACCCCGAAGCCGACCCGGCGGCCGGGGGGCGCCGCCGCCCTGTCCAGATGGCAGTCGTGTCGGGCGAGCGCGCAGAGGCTGGACAGGGCAGCGGACCGCCCGCCGATTTTCCCTTCCGGAAATATCCCCGCCGGAGGCACCCGGCACCGTCTTGCGGTCTTCACGCAAAACGGCGAGCGAAAGGAATGCGCGGCACGCGCGCGATCGGACCGGCGTTCCGACCCGCGATGCGCCTGAAGATGACCGGGGGCCCGAAGGCCCCCGAGCTGGGTCAGGCGAAGCGCGCTCACTCGCCGCCGCCGCGCCCGTGGACATAGAAGGCCACGGCGCGGAGTTCGTCTTCGGTCAGGCGCGCGTTCCAGTTGGGCATCACGCCGAAGCGGGCATTGGTCACCGTCTCGGTGATCGCCTCGCGCGAGCCGCCGTAAAGCCAGATCGCGTCGGTCAGGTTCGGCGCGCCTTGCGTCCGGTCGCCCGATCCGTTCGCCGCGTGGCAGGCGGCGCAGTTTTCGGCGAAGATCGTCGCACCTGCGGCGGCCTGTGCCGCGTCGTTCTCCTGGCCCGAGATCGACCGCACATATTCGACGACCTGCGCGATCTGGGTTCCGTCCAGGATGCCATCCGCCCCGAATTTCGGCATCTGCGAATAGCGCGCGTCCGGGTCGGTCGTGTTGCGGATGCCGTGGGTTATGGTCAGATAGATGTCCGCCATCGTGCCGCCCCAGAGCCAGTCGTCGTCCAGAAGGTTCGGATAGCCCTTGCCTGCGAACCCGGCAGCCCCCGCTCCATGGCAGGCCGTGCAGTTGGTGCGGAACACCGCAGCCCCTGCCCGTTCGGCATATCCCGCGAGGGTCGGGTCGGCCCCGATGGCGTTCAGGTCCGCCGCGATCAGCCGGTTCTTGATTGGCGCATTGGCCGCATCGACCGCCGCGATCTCTGCGGCAACATCGGCCCGCGTGCTGGCCCCGAGCAGACCGGGCGTGGCCGAGTTGATCAGCGGCCATGCCGGATAGGCGATGGTATAGCCGATCCCCCAGACGATCGTGGCGTAGAACACCCAGACCCACCAGCGCGGCAGAGGGTTGTTGTATTCCTCGATTCCGTCCCACTTGTGGCCGGTCGTTTCCACCTGCCGGGGTTCCTTCTTCACTGGCTTGGCGCACATGGCCTCAGCTCTCCTTCTTGGCAGGGGCGGGATCCGCAGGACGGTCGTCGTTGCGGAAGATCGAGGTGGCGACGTCCCGATGTGCCGCCCGCGATCCGGGCCGGAAGGCCCAGACGCAGAGCCCGAGGAACCCGAGCGTCATTGCCAGGAGAAACCAGCTGTCGGCCAGCTCGCGCAGAAAGGAATAGGTATCCACCATCGTCTGCCCCCTTACCGGTTCGCCACGGGCGTGAAGGTCGAGAAGTCGACCATCGTGCCGAGGACCTGCATGTAGGCGATCAAGGCATCCATCTCGGTCAGTTCGGGTTGACCGTCGAAGTTGCGGACATTGACCGGATTTCCGAAGGCCGCCTCGCCGTAGCGTTCCTCAAGACCGGCGCTGTCACCTTCCGGATCGGCTTGCGCGGTGAAGTCAGCCCGCGCGTTTTCCACCATCGCGTCGGTGTAGGGCACCCCGGTCATCCGGTTCGTCGCCACGACGTCCTGGATGTAGCTTCCGTCGATGACGGTTTTTGCCAGGAAGCCGTAGGGCGGCATCACCGATTCCGGCACCACCGACTTGGCGTTCTGGAAGTGGTCCTGGTGCCATTCGTCGGAATAGCGGCCCCCCACCCGTGCCAGGTCCGGCCCGGTGCGTTTGGACCCCCACTGGAACGGGCGGTCATACATCGATTCCGCGGCCAGCGAGTAGTTGCCGTAGCGTTCGACCTCATCCCGCATGGGCCGGATCATCTGGCTGTGGCAGCCATAGCAGCCCTCGCGGATGTAGATGTCGCGTCCGGCAAGTTCGAGCGGCGTGTAGGGACGCATCCCGTCCACCTTCTCGATGGTGTTCTCGAGGTAGAAGAGCGGCACGATCTGCACGATCCCGCCGATGGTCACGACCAGCAGGCTGAGCACCATCAGCAGCGTGGCGTGGGTTTCGATGGCCTTGTGCTTGTCAAGAATTCCCATTGTCCCGTTTCCCTATTCCGCCGGAACGGCCGAGTGCTGCGTCGCCCTGGCAGGCTGCGCGCGCACGGTCATCCACAGGTTCCAGCACATGATCAGCGCCCCGGTCAGGAACAGCCCGCCCCCGGCGGCCCGCACCACATACATCGGGAACTTCGCGGCCACCGTGTCGGCGAAGGCGTTCACCAGGAACCCGTTCGCATCCACCTCACGCCACATCAGGCCTTCCATGATGCCCGAGACCCACATCGAGGAGGCGTAAAGCACGATCCCGATGGTCGCGAGCCAGAAGTGCCAGGAGACGAGTTTGAGGGAGTAGAGCCCCTCGCGGTTCCACAGGCGCGGCACGAGGTAGTAGAGGACGCCGAAGGTGATCATCCCGTTCCAGCCCAAGGCGCCGGAATGGACATGGCCGATGGTCCAGTCGGTGTAGTGCGACAGCGAGTTGACGGCCTTGATCGACATCATCGGGCCCTCGAAGGTGCTCATCCCGTAAAACCCGATACTGACGACCATCATGCGGATGATCGGGTCGGTGCGCAGCTTGTCCCAGGCACCCGACAGGGTCATCAGCCCGTTGATCATGCCGCCCCAGGACGGCATCCACAGGATCACCGAGAACACCATCCCAAGTGTCGAGGCCCAGTCGGGGAGTGCAGTGTAGTGCAGATGGTGCGGACCAGCCCAGATGTAGAGGAAGATCAAGGCCCAGAAGTGGATGATCGACAGCTTGTAGCTGAAGACGGGGCGTTCGGCCTGTTTCGGGACGAAGTAGTACATCATCCCCAGGAAGCCCGCAGTCAGGAAGAAACCCACGGCGTTGTGGCCGTACCACCACTGCACCATCGCATCCTGCACGCCCGCGTAAAGCTGGACCTGCGCCGATCCGAAGATCGACACCGGGATCGCCGCGTTGTTCACCAGATGCAGCATCGCCACGGTCAGGATCATCGACAGAAGGAACCAGTTCGCCACATAGATGTGGGGCTCCTTGCGCCTGAAGAGGGTGCCCATGAAGGTGATCAGGAAGGCGACCCAGACTAGGGTGATCAGGATGTCGACATACCAGACCGGCTCGGCGTATTCCTTGCCTTGCGTCGCGCCGAGGACATAGCCCGAGGCGGCGAGCACGATGACAAGCTGCCAGCCCCAGAAGACGAACCAGGCCAGCGAGCCTCCGAACAGGCGCGCGGCGCTGGTGCGCTGGACGATGTAGAAGGACGACATGATCAGCGCGTTGCCGCCAAAGGCGAAGATCACGGCGCTGGTGTGCAGGGGCCGGAGGCGACCGAAGTTGCCGTAACCCTGCAGGAATTCGAAGTTCAGCTGGGGAAAGGCAAGCTGCAATGCGATGACGACCCCCACCAGAAAGCCCACGATCCCCCAGAAGGCGGTCGCGATGGCACCAGCTCGGATCACGCTGTCGAAATACTCGTGTTGCAGATTCGGCCGGGGGTCCCCGGCGGTGCGCAGCACCCACAGGAAGGCAAGCCCCGCCGCCAGCATCACGGTCAGCGCATTGACCTCGTAGGCAAGGTCGCGGGCGTAGTTGGCCGCAATCGCGGCCAGGACCGCGACGAGGCCCAGTCCTGCCAGTTTCAAGTAATCCCACATCGTTGGTGTCCCTTCGCCCTGTCTGCCCGGACCGCCCCCGGAAGTGACCCCGACAGCCGCGCCGGTCGTTCCGACTGGAAGACTTCTGTCGTGCGGCAGGGCTGTCTGCCTTGATCTGGGTCAATCACGGCTTCGCGAGCGTTTGACTTCGGTCAAGGCGGAGCGCGGGATGCGGTGCGATCCTTGCACATCGCAAGTCACGGGAGACGACCATGGCCTACAAATCACTCCTGACCGTTGCCACTTCGTCCGAGGGCGTGCCTGGCACCGTCACGGCGGCCGCAGGGATCGCGCAGAAACTGGACGCCCACCTGGACTGCCTGGCGCTTGGCGTGGACCGCACCCAGATCGGCTATTCCTATGTCGGTGCCGGTGCCGTGGTCATCGCGGCGGCGATGGAGCGCGCCGAAGTTGAGGCGCGCGAGGCCGAGGCGGCACTGAACGCAGCCCTCGGGGCACAGGAGCTGCCTTTGCGGTCGTCCGTCGAATCGGTGGTGACCCAGCTTGGCGCGCTGACCGATGTCGTGGCCGCCCGAGCGCGCTATGCCGACCTCGTGGTGCTGCCCTTGCCCTACGGCAAGGCGCGCGGGGTCGAGGACGAAGCCGTGACCGAGGCGGCGCTCTTCGAGGGAATGGCCCCGGTGCTGATCGTGCCGCCCTCCGGGATGAAGACGATCGAGCCGAGGCGGATCATCGTCGCCTGGAACCAGACCCGCGAGGCTCTGGTGGCGGCGCGCCGCGCGATGCCCTTCCTGCGTCAGGCCGAAATGGTGCAGATCGTGGTCATCGATCCGCCGACGCATGGGGCGGAACGGTCCGACCCCGGCGGGCTTCTGTGCCAGTTGCTTGTCCGGCACGGCGTCCGCGCCGAGGTTTCGGTGCTGGCGAAAACCTTGCCGCGGGTGTCCGAGGTGCTTGCCCGCCAGGCGCGCGATTTGGATGCAGAGCTGCTTGTCATGGGGGCCTACGGCCATTCGCGGTTCCGCGAGGCGATCCTTGGCGGTACGACCCGCGACATGCTGGAGCATGCCGAGGTTCCGGTCTTCCTGGCGCATTGACCGCCGCCGGGCGGCCGGGCGGACGGGGTGCCGTGATGATCCTGTCCGGCTACTGCGCGAAGCGCGGCTGCTTGACCGGCCTGCCGGACTGGCTGACGATCACCGGTTCGCCGGTCGGGACCGTCGCGTCGCGGCGGGAAAGCAGCAGCGCGGCGATCCGTTTCGCTGCGGTTCCGTCGCCAAAGGGGTTTGCCTTGCCGCGCAGTTCGGCCCTGCCGCCCCGCGCCAGGATCTTGCGGCCCGCGCTGAGAATGCGGTCGGGATCCGTTCCGGTCAGTTGCGCGAAACCGGCAGCGATCGCCTCGGCCCGTTCGGATTCGTTGCGCACCACCAGGATCGGAACCCCGAATGTCGGAGCCTCCTCCTGCACACCACCCGAGTCGGTGACGATCAGGGATGCCAGGCTCATGAGGTAGACGAAATCCTCATAGCCCAGCGGGTCGAGCAGGCGCACATTGGGCTGGTCGGCCAGCACGCTTCGGATGCTGCCCGATACCGCCGGATTGGGATGCACCGGCAAAACGAAGGCATGATCGCGAAACTCTTCGGCCAGATCGCGAAGCGCCATCGCGATCCCGGTCAGGACCGAGCCGTGGCTTTCGCGGCGATGAAGCGTGACGAGCACGATCGGCTTGCCGTCGGAAAGCCCCCGCTGCCAGGCATCCAGCCGCAGCGAGGTGTCAGCCGATCTGGAGATCGCGGCCCGGATGCCGATCAGCGCATCGACCACGGTATTGCCGGTCAGGTGAACCCGGTCCGGAGCGATGCCTTCGGCGAGCAGGTTCTGCCGCGCCCATTCGGTCGGGGCAAAGTGCAGGTCGGCAATCGGCGCGATCATCCGGCGATAGCCTTCCTCGGGCCAGGGACCGGCGAGATTGCCGGTGCGCAGGCCCGCCTCGACATGCGCGACGGGAACGCCGGCATGAAATGCGGCCAGCGCCCCGGCCAGCGCCGTCGAGGTATCGCCCTGCACGACGATCCGGTCCTGCGGCAACCGGTCCAGAAACGCCGAGATCGCCCGATGCAGACCGGTGAAGCGGGCGCCGGCCGTCGTCGCGGCCCGGTCAAGCGCAAGCTCGACGTCGGGCGCGATCCCGAAGCTGGTCAACGCGTCGTGCGCCATCGTGGGGTGCTGGCCGGACAGGCAGACCGTCACCCGGACCGCCGACTCGCGCTGCAGGGCCAGGACGACGGGGGCAAGCTTGATTGCCTCTGGCCGGGTGCCGATCATGACCAGGATCCGAAGTTTGCGCATGCTGCGATCATGAAACATGTTCCTACCCCGTTCGCTGACATTCCCGTGCCAACAGAACCGCAGAAATAGCTTAGGGAAGGCCTAACACGTCACGGGAGAGGCCGGGGCGCGGGCAAGGGTCCGGCCGGGCTTTCCCACCGTTCCGGGCCGCTGAGGGGACTGCCGATCCGCCACCAGATCGTGGGGTGAATCTTTGTCTATTCAATATGTTAGCTCAGATCTCTTCGGCTTGCGGCCGGGAGTTTTCGTCCAGCCCGCAGACAGGCACCAACCCTGCCAGTCTTGCGGTTTTGCGGCAAATTTGCGGCAATTCACCCCCGGCCTTCGCCGCCATGGGTGCTGCTTGCACCGGCCGACGCATCGCGATCGGCAACCGGGCCCGCGCGCCCCGCGGAACGCCGCGACGATGCGGTCAGCCGGTGCCCAGCTTCTTCATTTCCTGCACCGCAGTTTCCCGCAAGGCCCGCAAGTCCGCCATCGCGCTGTCAAGCTCTGCCCGCTGCTTGTCCAGCGCATCAAGCTGGCGGTCGGCAAGTCGCAGCCAGGCCTCAAGCTGGGGGCGTTCGCCCTTCTTGCCGTAGATGAGCAGCCACTGGCGAATCTCTTCCAGAGAGAAACCGAACCGCCGCCCGCGCAGGATGAGCTTCATCCGGGCGACCTCGCGGGGGCCGTAGAACCGGGCGCGACCCTCCTTCTCGGGGGCGAGCAATTCGATGTATTCGTAGTAGCGCAGGGTGCGCGGGGTCACGTCGAAGCGGGCGCACATCTCCTTGAAGCTGAGGCGGGTCTCGCTCATGCGCAGTCCTCCCGGGGGGACAGCGTATGGTGCAGCCGGGTTTGGCGCAACGGTTTCGGGGGGTTGCCTTCTGCGGGTCGCGGCAGTTTGATGCCGTCGGAGAGCGCCCATGCCCGATACCACCGCCATCGCCCGCCGGTTCATCGCAGCCCTGCCGCACAGCCACGCGCTGGGGATGCGGCTGGAGGAGATCGGCCTTGGTTGCGCGACCATCGCCATGCCCTATGACCCGGCACTGGTCGGCGATCCGGCGACCGGGGTGATCCACGGCGGCGCGGTGTCGGCCTTGATGGACACGGCCTGCGGCGCAGCCGTGATGTGCCATGCGCAAGCGGGGATCTCGACCGCGACGCTGGACCTGCGCATCGACTACATGCGCCCGGCAACCCCCGGCCAGACCATCCGCACCCGGGCCGAATGTCATCATGTCACCCGCAGCGTGGCCTTCGTCCGGGCCGTGGCCACCGATGACGACGAAAGCCGACCGGTGGCGATGGCGACCGGGGCATTCACGGTGGAGCGCAAGGAATGAACCCGCCCGAGCCGCTTCACGTCATCAAGCAGCGGCGGGAGGGCTTGTTGCGGGCGTTGGTCGAAGGTGTGCCCTACATCCGCTTTCTGGGGGTGGAGTTCGACCGGCGCGGCGACGAGTTGACCGCCGTCCTGCCCTTCACGGACAGCCTGATCGGCAACCCTCGGCTGCCGGCCCTGCATGGGGGGGCAACGGCGGCTTTCCTGGAAATCGCCGCGATGATGGAATTGGCCTGGAACTCGCTTTGGGACGGAGTCGAGGCGGACGGCGCATTGCCGGACGGCCCGCTGCGCCTGCCGAAGACCATCGATTTCACGGTTGACTACCTGCGGCCTGGTCTGCCGCGCGACGCCTATGCCCGCGCCCGGGTGAACCGGTCGGGGCGGCGCTACGCCTCTGTCCATGTCGAGGCCTGGCAGGACAACCGCGCGCGGCTTTTTGCGCAGGCGACAGGACATTTTCTGATGCCGCCGGCCGACCGGAAGCCGTGACCGCACATTTCCGCGATCGGGTCGCGCGCAGGCGGCCTGGCAACGCGCTGGCTGCCAAGGCCGGGCCTTTGGCGGGTAAGACTTGCCTTCCCCCCTGCTGCCGGGCCATGATCGGCCGCCAAAGGGGAGCATCATGCGGAAATTCCTCGTCGTGCTGGACGACAGCCGCGAATGCCTGAACGCCATGCGATTTGCGGCGCTTCGGGCTGCACATACCGGGGGCGGGGTCACGATCCTGTCGGTCGTGCCACCGGAAGAATTCCAGACCTGGATGGGGGTCGCAGATCTGATGCGGGCCGAGGCGCGCGAACGGATCGAGGCGCATTTCGAGGTCTTCGCCAAGTGGATGCGTGACAAGCAGGGCGTCAACCCCGACCTTGTCATCCGCGAGGGCGACCCGGTGAACGAGATCCTGAACCTCGTCAACGACGATCCCGAGATCGGCATTCTCGTCCTGGGGGCGGGCAGTGACAAGTCCGGCCCGGGGCCGCTTGTCACCGCACTTTCGCGGACCTCGGGCAGTCTTCCGATTCCCATCACAATCGTGCCGGGCGACCTTTCGAAGGAGCGGCTGGAGAGCATCACCTGAAGCCTTACATCCGCGATATGTCTTGCCTAGGGCCATGGCGGCCCCCCGGATCGAGGGACGGTTCGGCCTGCGCGGGGCGATTGATCGGACCCCATTTCCGGCACCGCGAGCCGATGCCGATCTGGATGTCGGCGGCATTCCGTGACAGTCTGCGGCTGGACGGGGAATGCCGGAAAGCCGGTGCGGCGGACAAGGCAGGCCACGGCGCCATGGTCTCGACGGGGCTTGGAATGCCGGATGTGATGACGACCGCGCAAGATGCAGGGCTGGGTCCGGTCGGACCATGGCGAAGGGTAACCCGATAGAATGACCGACCCGGTGAAGCCGCCGCGCAAGTCTGGCGGAGCACATTTCTTCGCCGCCGCAGGCTATTCGCTGGGCGGGTTGCGGCGTCTGGCGCGGGAAAGCGCCTTCCGGCAGGAACTGGCCTTGATCCTGGGCCTGGTGCTGCTGCTTCTGATCTTCCGGGCGTCGCCGGCCGAAATTCTGGGACTGCTGGTTCTTGGCTGTCTTCTGGTGGCGGTCGAGGCGCTCAACACCGCGCTGGAGGTTCTGGTCGATCACCTGTCGCCCGGCTGGTCGCAATTTGCCAAGGAGACCAAGGATCTCGGCTCGCTGGCCGTGGCCTGTGCGGTCGGGGCGACCGTCCTTTATGCGGGCATCGTGCTGTTCCTTTAGATCGGGATGATGTTTGATGGAAACATCATCCTGATCTCGATTCCCGGCGGTCGCGTGATTGATGCGGAAAACCGGAGTCCGTTTTTCCTCATCACGCTCTGGGCGGACGGTGCCCGGGGCTGCCATCGCATAGCCGCCATGCGGTCGGGTGCCTTGGTCCCGCGGTCGGGCAGCACTAACTTCCGCCTCAGGGAGGAGGCCCCGCGAAAAAGGTGCACACCGATGACCGTCCATCCCTTCCCGCGTCCGCGTCCGCCGCAACCGCCGGTCGACCCGTATTTCCAGACCGACCGCCGCCCCGCAGGCCCGGTCCGCCTGCGCGCACTGGGCGCGCTTGACCAGATGTATGCCTATTTTGGCAGCGATACCGCCAGAACTTTAGAACCGTTCCAGACTTGACGCAGGAGGCCGCAAGGCGCATATCCGACAGGAACAGTCGGAGACCGAATGCATGTTCATCCAGACCGAATCCACGCCGAACCCCGCAACGCTGAAATTCTTGCCCGGCCAGACCGTTCTGGACCTCGGAACGGCGGATTTCCCCAGCGCCGAGGCGGCGGCAAGGTCGCCGCTGGCCCGGCGCATCTTCGCGGCCGGCGGTGTGACCGGCGTCTTCTTCGGCACGGATTTCGTTACCGTGACCAAGGCGGAAGGGGTCGACTGGCCCCATATCAAGCCCCAGATCCTGGGCGCGATCATGGAGCATTTCCAGTCCGGCCAGCCGGTGATCGAGGGTGAGGGTGCCGCAGGCGGCGGCCATGCCGAACACACCGGCGAAGATGGTGATGTGGTCCGCCAGATCAAGGAGCTGCTGGACACCCGCGTGCGGCCCGCCGTGGCTCAGGACGGCGGCGACATCACCTTCCACGGCTTTGACCGGGGCGTGGTCTATCTGCACATGCAGGGTGCCTGCGCGGGGTGCCCGTCCTCGACCCTGACGCTGAAGATGGGGATCGAGAACCTCTTGCGGCACTACATCCCGGAAGTGCTGGAAGTCCGCCCCGTCGCGGCCTGATCCCTGCGTGGCGGCTCCTCGCTCCCTTTCGGTCGCTCCTCGCGGGTTGGCCGGCGACGAGAAGTCGAAGACGCACGAGGAGTGTCCAGTCCTCGCCTTCGACACCTCGGCAGCGCATTGCGCGGCCGCTTTGCTGTTGCCCGACCGCGTGATCCAGCGGCTGGAACCGATGGACAAGGGTCAGGCCGAACGGTTGATACCCCTGCTTGAGGAAGTGCTGGCCGAAGGCGGGCTTGAGTGGTCGGACCTGAAGGCGCTCGCGGTGGGAACGGGACCGGGGAACTTCACCGGCGTCCGGATTGCCGTCGCCGCCGCACGGGGGCTGGCCCTGGGCCTTGGCATTCCGGCGGTTGGCGTGACGCGGCTGGAGGCGCTGGCCCATGGCCTGCCCAGACCGCTGCGGGTGATCGAAGATGCTCGGCGCGGTGAGGTCTATGCCCAGGACTTCACCGAAGATGGCCCCGGCATCGCCCGCCTGGCTGACGCACATTCCTTGAGCTCCGCCACGAACGTCACCGGCGGCGCTGCCGGACCCGCTGCCTTGCCGCCCGCGCTGCCGCTTGCCGAAGCCATCGCCCGCATCGGGGCGGAGCGTGCCGCCACGCCACAACCCCGCCCCGCACCCTTCTACCTGCGCGGTGCCGACGCCGCCCCGTCGACCGACCCGCCCCCGGTGATACTGCCGTGACGCCCGAGGCGCTTGCCACGCTGCACGCCCGGGTATTCCGCACTCCGCCGCCGTGGAGTGCTGCCGTATTTGCGGGCTTTCTTGCCGATCCGCTGGCCTTCCTGCTGGTCGAGGGCGATGCGGGTTTCCTTCTGGGTCGCGCCGTCGCAGGCGAGGCCGAGCTGCTGACCCTGGCCGTGGCCCCCGACGCCCGGCGTCGCGGCCTTGGACGCGGGCTTGTGGCCCGGTTTCTCTATCAGGCCCGGCTGCGTGGGGCCGAAAGCGCCTTTCTGGAAGTTTCGGCGGAAAACGCCCCTGCCATCGGACTTTACGAATCGGCGGGCTTTACCCGGTCGGGTATGCGGCGGGGCTATTACCGGACACCCGAAGGCACCCGGATCAATGCGCTGGTGCTGTCCCGCGCGCTGCCGCTACCGCCCAAGACCTGACCAACAGGTCAAGTTTCTGCCTGAGCGAAAAGAATCCGGCTTGACCCCCAAGCAGGCTTCGTCGCTAATCGGCGCAGGTCTCGCCCGCGACCGGCTGATACCGGCGGACTGGGCGGGCAAGCGTCTAATCAACCGGGAGAACACCGATGAGCCTTATGAAATCCCTTGCCGGGGCAACCTGCACGTTGGCCCTTGTCGCGGGGACAGCAGTTGCCGAACCGGCCCTCATCTACGACCTTGGCGGCAAGTTCGACAAGAGCTTCAACGAGGCCGCCTTCAACGGGGCCACGAAATGGGCGACCGAGACCGGCGGCACGTTCAAGGAACTGGAAATGCAGGACGAGGCCCAGCGCGAACAGGCGCTGCGCCGTCTGGCAGAAGCCGGTGCGAACCCGGTCGTGATGACCGGGTGATGACCGGCTTTGCGTTCGGTGACGTGCTTGCGAAAGTGGCTCCTGACTTCCCTGACACCAAATTCGCGATCATCGACGTGGACTGGCTACAGCTGCCAAACGTCGCTCAGATCGCGTTCGCCGAGCATGAGGGATCCTACCTCGTCGGCATGATGGCCGGCCTTGCAACCAAGACCGGAACCGTAGGCTTCGTTGGCGGTATGGACATCCCGCTGATCCGCCGTTTCGGCTGCGGCTATGCCCAGGGCGTGCTGGCGGCCAAGCCCGATGCCAAGGTCGTGCTCAACATGACCGGCACCACTCCGGCAGCCTGGGACGACCCCGTCAAGGGCGCGGAATTGGCGAAGGGCCAGAAGGCACAGGGCGCGGACGTGATCTACGCTGCGGCTGGTGGCACTGGCATCGGTGTCCTGCAAGCAGCCGCCGATGAGGGGATTCTGTCGATCGGCGTTGATAAGAACCAGAACCCACTGCATCCGGGTTCTGTTCTCACCTCGATGCTTAAGCGTGTCGATGTTGCAGTGTACGAAGCCTTCAAGGCTGGAGACCAGCTTGAAGTGGGCAAGGTTTCGGTCCTGAATCTGGCAAATGACGGCGTCGGCTACGCGATGGACGAGAACAACGCGGCGCTCGTGACCCCGGAAATGCAGGCCGCAGTCGATGCCGCGGCTGAAAAGATCAAGTCGGGCGAACTGGTCGTGCACGACTACATGTCGGACGATACTTGCCCGGCCGCCACGTTCTGATCGGCTGACAGCCTGAGAAGAAAAGTGCCGCGCCAGACCTCTGGCGCGGCATTCTTGCACAGGCTTCCCGACAAGGCCGCGCCACAGGCGGCGGGGGCCGACAGGGGGAACCAAATGGCTGAGGCGGCATTTGCCATCGAACTGAAGGGCATCTCCAAGGCCTTCGGTCCGGTGCAGGCGAACAAGGACATCAACATCGCCGTCCCGCGCGGCACGATCCACGGGATCATCGGCGAGAACGGCGCGGGGAAATCCACGCTGATGTCGATTCTCTATGGCTTCTACAAGGCCGACGCGGGCCAGATCCTTGTCAACGGCCAGCTTACCCCGATCCCCGACAGCCAGAGCGCGATCCGCGCCGGCATCGGCATGGTCTTCCAGCATTTCAAGCTGGTGCAGAATTTTTCGGTGCTGGAGAATATCATCCTGGGCGTCGAGGACGGCCCGATGCTGAACACCTCGCTGTCGAAGGCCCGGAAGGAGCTGGAGCGTCTGGCCCGCGATTACGAGCTGGACGTCGATCCGGACGCGCTGATCGAGGACCTGTCAGTCGGCCACCAGCAGCGGGTGGAGATCCTGAAGGCGCTGTACCGGCAGGCCGACATCCTGATCCTGGACGAACCCACCGGCGTCCTTACCCCAGACGAGGCGGACCACCTGTTCCGCATCCTTCGCGGCCTGAAGGACCAGGGCAAGACCGTGATCCTGATCACCCACAAGCTGCGCGAGATCATGGAGGCCACGGACAACGTGAGCGTCATGCGGCGTGGGACGATGGTGGCCACAGTGAAGACCGCCGAGACCTCGCCCGAGCAGCTCGCCGAGCTGATGGTGGGCCGCAAGGTGCTTCTGGAAGTCGAGAAAGGCGCCGCGAAACCGGGCGAGGTGGTGCTGAAGGTCGAGGATCTGCGGGTGCGGGACGAGCACAAGGTCGAACGGCTGAAGGGGATCAGCTTCGAGATCCGCGCGGGCGAGATCCTAGGGATCGCCGGGGTGGCGGGCAATGGCCAGTCCGAGCTTCTGGCAGCCCTGGGCGGAATGCACAGCGCCACCGGCAAGGTGACGCTGAAAGGCGCGGACCTGCCTCTGTCGGGCCAGGGGTCCGACGGGCAAAGCCGCCGCCGCGCGGGGATCGCGCATGTGCCGGAAGACCGGCATCACTACGGTCTGATCCTGGATTTCACCGCCTGGGAAAATATGGCCTTCGGGTATTTCAACGACCCGGACTACCAGAAGAATGCCCTCTTCATGGACAACGAGGCGCTGCGCGACGATACCCGCAAAAAGATGGAGAAATTCGACGTCCGTCCGCCGGACCCATGGCTGCCGGCCAAAAGCTTCTCGGGGGACAATCAACAGAAGATCGTCGTCGCGCGCGAGATGGAGCAGGACCCGGCGTTGTTGCTGATCGGCCAGCCCACCCGGGGCGTGGACATCGGCGCCATCGAGTTCATCCACACCCAGATCATCGCGCTGCGCGACGCTGGCGCCGCGATCCTTCTGGTAAGCGTGGAACTGGACGAGATCATGAGCCTCTCGGACCGCATCGCCGTGATGTTCGACGGCAGGATCATGGGCTTCCGCGATCCGGAGAAACCCGATGAACGCGAGTTGGGCCTGCTGATGGCCGGGGTCACCGGCAAAGGGGAGGCGGCGTGATGCGCATGACCAGACCGCAGGCATCGTCCCGCCCCGCCCCGGCCGTGAGCCGGGGCCTCGGCTTCAACCTGACACGGCTTCTCCCTTCCGGCGCGAGGCCCCGGCTCACGGCCGGGGCGGGGGTGGTCCGCAAAACCCGCAAGTCGCCGATGCCCACAGGAGAATGCTGACATGGACCGCTTGCCGCGCTGGGCTGTGACAGCACTGTATAGTTTCAATGCCGTGCTCTGTGCTTGCCTATCCTCGGCTGGGTTGGATTTGCAATCCCGGCATACCCGCCAAATCCATGGTGCTATTTTTTCCTTGTACCTTGAATTTGGGAATTGGTAATTGACCATTTCTCCGTTCCATTGCGCTGGCATCGACTTTTC
>NCDY01000158.1 GCA_002280405.1 Rhodobacterales bacterium 32-66-9
TTCGGTCGGGATGCGGACCCGATCCGTCGGCAGGGCCAAGGCCTCACCTGAAACCGGGGTGACGAGGTAGGGCGTGACGATGATCACCAGTTCGGTCTGTGCCCGCTGGTATTCTGAGCTGCGGAACAGCGCGCCGAGAATCGGAATGTCGCCGATCCAGGGAAGTTGCCTGTTCACATCGCGGAAGTCGTCCTGCAGCAGGCCCGCGATGGCAAAACTTTCGCCGTCGCGCATTTCCACCGTGGTCGAGGTTTGACGCCGCTTGAAGGCATCGATCGAGAAGCCCTGAACGCTGATCCCGTTCACAGGGTCGATCGAAGATACTGCAGCGTCGATGGTCAGGTTGATGATGTCCTGATCGACGACGACCGGCGTGAAGTTGAGTTCCACGCCAAAGGGCTTGTATTCCACGGTGACGGTGTTGTTGTCCTGCGACACCGGGACCGGGTATTCGCCGCCCGCAAGGAACTTCGCCTCCTGACCTGACAGCGCGGTCAGGTTTGGCTCTGCAAGAGTGCGGACCATGCCCTTCTGCTCAAGTGCTTCAAGCAGCACGCTGAACTCAAGCCCGCCGACGGTGCCGCCAAGCCGGATGCCGCCCGCCGATTCACCCGAAATGCCCGGGGTCGTGGGCGGGGTTGCACCGGCAGTGGTCAGGGTGCCGGTCCCGCCGGAGAGGCGCGCGCCATCACCGAATGCGATTGAGGACGAAAGGGTCTTCGAGATGGTCCGGTTCACTTCGGCAAAGCGGACCTTCATCATCACCTGCTGCGTGCCGCCCACCACCATCAGGTTCGACACCCGGTCCGGCGCATAGCGGTTGGCAAGGTCCATCGCGCGGTCCAGTTTCGCGGTCGAGGAGACCTGACCCGACAGCACGATACCGTCGTTTGCGGTGCGCACCTCGATCTGTTCGCCCGGCAGGATCTGCTGAAGACGTTCCTTGAACTCGGCGATGTCGGGGGTGACATTGACCTCGACGTTCGAGATCAATTTCCCGTCCGGCGCCAACAGCGTGAGCGTGGTGCGCCCGGGTGCCTTGCCGAGGACGTAGATCGTGCGGTCCGACAAGGTCGAGATGTCGGCAATGCCGGGATTGGCGATCGAGAGTTCCGCGAAAGGAACCTCACTTTCCACGACAACGGCCCGGTTCATCGGAACGTTGAGCGATTCGGTGGCCTGGCCCTGCATGACGGTAAGTGTCTGGGCCGAGACCGGCGTCAACGCCGTCGATGCGAGATACGCACCCAAATATCCTGCTGCCAGGAGTCGTTTCATGTTCATGTGATCTGCCCTTTCGACCACGCCTCGTTTGGGTCTTGAACGCCCTTACTTCACAGAGGATGAACCAGCTCGGGTTTTTTTGCAAGAATCAACGCTTTGAGGGGCGACGTTGATGTGGACAAACTGCAACAGGTCGCAAAGGGTTGGAAAAATGCAAAGGCGCGGCCCCAGATGATGTGGCCGCGCCCGTGGTGATGGAAAAGCCGGTCCTATTTTTTGCAGGGGATCTCGACGTCGGTGTCAACCAGCACGCCACCGCTGCGCTGCTTGGCGTAGCATTTCACCTTTTCGGGAACCACGACTTCGGGTGCAACGACTTCCTGCACGATCCCAAGCATCGCATTGGTGTCCGTCTCGACCGTGCCCTGAACCACTTCCGACGCATCCCGCGCCAGAGAAAGCGTCAGTTTTCCGGTCGCCTGGGCCTGGGCCAGACGCGCCACCTGTTCGGGTGTCGCCGCAACCGTCACCGTCTGGGCAACAGTGCCCGCAGTCACTTGCCCTTCGTTCAGCAGGTTGTCGACCGCGATCACCAGGATTGCGCTTTCGATCTGGCGGGTCATCGATCCCTCGACGCCAGACACGCCGCCGGTCCACAGGATGTCGATGTAGTCGTCGGGCTTGACGAAATTCGAGATGCCCGAATTCACGTCAACCTTGATCGCGAAGGCGCGTTTGCCCTTTTCCAGTTTCGACGTCAGGCTGGCAAGCTTGCCAGGTTCGGTCACGCGGCTGGCCAGGACCGGCTCGAAGGCCTCGGTCGAGCGCATGACATAGCGCGGTCCGTCGGCACCCTCCGGGAACAGCACCGCCTTGTCGCGGAAGATTCCCTCGGGCAGGCTTTTTTCCGGCCAGTAGATCGTGACGACGTCTTCTTCAGCCAGCGCATCGCCGTATTTCTTCGGCTTGGCGAAGACGAAGGCCTCGACCAGCTTGCCGGCCTTGGCATTGAAGGCCTGTTCATTCCGCAGCGCACCCTCAAGGTCCGCCATGTAGCCCTGGATCATGTAGACCGCCACGCCGGCCAGAGCCATGCCAACGACCAGGACCAAAGCGAAAACTGCTCTCATAGTACCCTCTTCATGCTGGGGCCGCCAGGGACCAACCTCTGGCAGTCCGGCGGTTCTGGTCGTGTCACGCCGAGGATCCACCAAGACAAAATCCGGGTGCCTGGATCGCGAACCGGTTCCATTGGCGCGACAATGCTGGCCGAATGCGGCGAAAGTTTAACGATCCTGGGTCATTTTGCGCGTTCGACGGGTGTTTGCGGCTGGCGCAAGCAAAAGGCCGCGCTTCTTGCGAAGCGCGGCCAGGAAGACAGCTTTGCACGAAAGCGGTGTCAGCAGGTGATGGTGTCGTTGCTGAGCAGGCAAGTCTGCGCATCGCCCAGTTCGGTGCCGATCCCGGACGCGAGGTTCGAAACCGCCGGGCGGACGAAGTTGAAGACGAGGAGGCCGAGGCCCACGATTGCGGCGGTCAAAACGACCCAGTCAACGGTCACGGCACCGGTGTCGTCTTTCAGGAAGGCGGAAAACTTGGTCATCTCTGGTCCCTTTCTTGGGAAAAGATCATCGGCATCAACCGCTGCGTTCAGGCCAGGACATCGCCGTCTTCGTTCGGTTTGACCCATAGGGGCCTGCAATCATGGCGAGAATTTGGACAAGAAAAGACATTCTTCGATCGTTGTGACTTTCCCTTTGGAATCCCGCTGTCCGATTGGTTTCACGCAGGGTTTGTCGGGGCTTCTTGCCCGATGCCAGTGACTCTGTGGCGTCGGCAATGATCGTGCCGAACCGCCGCGTGGCGACCAGGGCGATGATGCCCGGCGGTCGACCGGTCGGTTTCGGCCTGGTGACAGGCAGCCGGGTCGCTGCCGGAAAGGCGCAGGGGGATGCCGGGAAAAGACGGGCTTGGTCCGGCAGGTGCAGGGCGCGGAACGGAAAAACGCCGCGCTTCTTTCGAAGCGCGGCGCGATCCGGTCGGCTTGCTGCGGCGATCAGTTGCAGGCGGCGCTGGCGCCGTTTGCAGCCATACAAGCCTGAGCATTGCCGAGTTCGGTGCCGATCCCGGCGGCGAGGTTCGAAACTGCCGGACGGACGAAGTTGAAGACCAGCAGGCCCAGGCCCACGATCGCGGCGGTCAGAACCACCCAGTCAACGGTCACGGCGCCGGCTTCGTCTTTCAGAAAAGCGGAGAACTTGGTCATGGTCATATCCTTTGTTAAGGGTGTCTACGTTTCACTCAACCGCTTCGATCTGGCCACGCTTGCTGCCTGTGTCGTTCGGTATGGACACATATGGCCCGCAAAACGTGGCAGCAGTTTGGACGAGACCCGAAGTTTTCCAGACTGACGAAGAAATCCGGTGAAGAGCAGCCAAGTCATGGAAAAGAAAAGAAAGAATTTTTAGCGATCTGTTCATCCCAGGATGCTATGGCGTGGTTTTTCGGTCAATTCTGGCAGAAATGCCATGATTGAGGGCCAAAAGTTCTGGATGCGCCTTCCGGAACCTGCGAGTCTTCCCACAAAACAACGAGGCGAGCAGGCCCCGACATGCGGAAGACCGTCCCCTGGATCGCAGCGATTCTCTGCGTCGCAGCCCCGTTCGCGGCGGCTGCGGAAGATTTCACCTTCAAGCGGGTGAAGGTGGGCGAAAGCCTGCCCGGCAAGCGGATCACGGTGCAGATCGACCCCGAAGAACAGGCGCGGTATCTGGCGGCCCTGCCGAAAGTCGACCCCAATCCCGATCGCCGGTCGAAAGATCCGAAACCGGTCGGGATCGCCGCGGGCGAGCCGGGCATCGCGCCCGCCTCGTCCTATGCCTGGTACTGGGACACGGTTCCCGCAGGGATCGAGGCCGGGGCGGGCCGCTTCGATCTTGCCCTGGCGACGCTGTCGCGGGGGCCGGATGGCACGATGGTCGGCGCGCCACGGATGCAGCTGTTGCAAGAGATGTCGCAGCAATACGGCAAGGACATCCTTCGGGCGACACTTGACACGAAGGTCTCGCCCGCCCTGGTGCTGGCGGTGATCGGCATCGAAAGCGCGGGCAGGACGGATGCGGTAAGTTCGGCGGGCGCCGTGGGATTGATGCAGCTGATCCCGGCGACGGCAGAGCGGTTCGGCGTGACCGACGCAACCGATCCGGTGCAGAACATCAAGGGCGGCGTTGCCTATCTGGACTGGCTGCTGAACGAATTCGACAATGACCCCGTCCTCGCGCTGGCCGCCTACAACGCGGGCGAAAACGCGGCGCAGGGGCTGTGCATCAGCCCGCCGATGCTGGTGACCGATCCGTGCGTGTTCCGCTCGACCCTCGCGGGGGGGTGAGCCCCGCCCCCCTGCGGTCTTCAGCCAACGATCTTCGCCTCGGTCGCCGCGCGAAGGTCTGCTTCCGACACGCCGGGGGCAAGCTCCACGATATGCAGACCCGTCTCGCCCACGTCGAGAACGCCGAGATTGGTGATGATCCGGTCCACCACGCCCTTTCCGGTCAGCGGCAGGGTGCAGGCGCGCAGGACCTTGGAGTCGCCTTGCTTTGCCGTGTGATCCATCACCACGACGACGCGGCCCACGCCGGCCACAAGGTCCATGGCCCCGCCCATGCCCTTCACCAGCTTGCCGGGGATCATCCAGTTCGCAAGGTCGCCGTTTTCCGCCACTTCCATCGCCCCAAGGATGGCCATGGCGATCTTGCCACCACGGATCATCGCAAAGCTCGTCGCCGAATCGAAATAGGCGGTCTGCGGCAGTTCGGTGATCGTCTGCTTGCCGGCGTTGATCAGGTCGGGGTCTTCCTCGCCCTCGTAGGGAAACGGGCCCATCCCCAGCATCCCGTTTTCCGATTGCAGCGTCACGTTCACGCCCTGCGGGATGTAGTTCGCGACCAGCGTCGGGATCCCGATGCCAAGGTTCACATACATGCCGTCCCGCAGCTCCTGCGCCGCCCGGGCGGCCATGCCGTTGCGGTCCCAGCCTCTGGCGTCGTTCATCATGCGTTCTCCCGCTTGCGCACGGTGCGCTGTTCGATCCGCTTTTCGTGGGGTCCGGTCACGATGCGGTGGACATAGATGCCGGGCAGGTGGACCATGTCGGGATCGAGCGATCCCAGAGGCACGATCTCCTCGACTTCGGCGA
This sequence comes from Rhodobacterales bacterium 32-66-9, assembly GCA_002280405.1. Classification (GTDB taxonomy): domain Bacteria; phylum Pseudomonadota; class Alphaproteobacteria; order Rhodobacterales; family Rhodobacteraceae; genus Tabrizicola. The sequence goes on from NCDY01000158.1 coordinate 5,420, forward strand.
CGCAGATCCTGCCGCAGGTGGCGGCGGGGACGTTGAAGTTGCGCGCGGTCTTGCGAAACACCAGGTTGCCCGAGGGGTCCGCCTTCCACGCCTTCACGATGGCGAGGTCCGCCACGATCCCGCGTTCCAGGATGTAGGTCTTGCCGTCGAAATCGTGGTGTTGCTTGCCCTCGGCGATCACCGTGCCCACACCCGTCGCAGTGTAGAAACCGGGGATGCCCGCGCCCCCCGCCCGCATCCGTTCGGCCAGCGTGCCCTGCGGATTGAATTCCAGTTCCAGTTCTCCGGACAGATACTGCCGCATGAATTCGGCGTTCTCCCCAACATAGGACGAGATCATCTTCCTGACCTGCCGGGTTTCCAGAAGCACCCCCAGGCCAAAACCGTCGACGCCGGCATTGTTCGAGGCGACGGTCAGATCCCTGGTGCCGGCGGCGCGGATTGCGGCGATCAGCAGCTCGGGGATGCCGCACAGGCCGAAGCCGCCGGATGCGATCAGCATCCCGTCGTGCAAAAGCCCGTCAAGGGCTGCGGTTGCACTTGGATAGACTTTGTTCATGCTGTTCCCCCGTTCGGTTCCCGGGCCATGGCGGAAACATCGGACGAGCATGATCCTGAAAGATTGCGCCATGGGCTGCCATCCGTAAGAATACGTATATGGCTACGTAGAGGGCACGGATGCGCGACTATGAACGGCTGGCTTTCCAGCACGGCCCGGATGCGACGTTGATCCTTGCGCACCGGGTGATCCTGCGGGCAAGCCTGCGGGTCGAGGCGGTGTTCGGCTGGACCCCGCGCGAGCTGGAGGGGCAGTCGATCCGTATCCTCTATCCCACCGAGACCGACTATGAACTGATCGGCGAGCGGGCGCGAAAGGCGATGCAGGCCAGCACGGTCTACCGCGACGAACGCTTCATGCGCCGCAAGGACGGGCAGGTGATCTGGACCGAAGGCAAGGGTACTGGCCTTGACGCGCAGGACCCGCAACGCCTGGCGGTCTGGACCTACCGTCCTCTGGAAGCGGAAACCGGGGCAGAGGGGCCGCTGACCCCCACCGAAAAGCGCATCGCGCGTTATCTGGTGAACGGGTTCACCTCGAAGGAAATCGCGCTGGCGCTGGGGTCCTCGCCGCGCACGGTCGAGGTGCATCGGGCGAACATGATCGCCAAGACCGGGGTGCGGAACAGCTTTGAACTGGTCCGGCGGCTGTTGTCGGCCGGTGCGGGTTAGGGCGTGATGAGGAAAAGTGGACTCCGGTTTTCCGCGTCAATCACGCGACCACCAAGGGTCGATGCAGGACGGCTGTCGCATCCCGCCGGATGAAGTCGATCTGGCCCCGGCTCGCGTCGTCGGTGTTGCAGAAGCCGCCCCGCTGCCGGGCATGCCGCAGGCTTTTCCTTGGCGGGCCACCGGGCTAAGGTCGCACGGCCAGCCCGCGTGGTGAAATGGTAGACACTGGGGACTTAAAATCCCTTGGCCGCAAGGCCGTGCCGGTTCAACTCCGGCCGCGGGCACCAGCCGTTCGGGCTGTATTCGTCTGGACGGCAGCCACGGGCTTTTTGCTGGCGTGCCCCTCTCCGGCACGTCGATGACGTCCAGAAGGGGGGCAGACCCAGAGCGCCTGTCCTTCCGGACATGCCGAAGTGGAGACATTCGACGGCGTTCAGGCCGCCAGATGCGCGGGTTTCTTGCCCAGGATGATCATGCCCAGGATGTCGTCGTCGGTCACGTCCTTCACGTTCACCGTGCCGACCAGCTGGCCGTTCTTC
>NCDY01000159.1 GCA_002280405.1 Rhodobacterales bacterium 32-66-9
CCGAGACCCGCACCCCCTTCCCTCTGCGCCCGCGCATGCAGCACCCGCTCCGCCGCGCTGATGCTGCCCTCGGCCCGCGCCGCCTCGGCCCAGACCGAGATCGGGAACCGCCCCTCGAAATGGAGATCCCGCTCGATTCCCAGGCCGAAGGGCAGTCGGATCGCCGCCATCTCGCTCAAGGACCAGGAGCCCAACTCCGGGTAGCCGAGATCGGCGAGGCCGAAGAGGATGTCGCCGTCTTCATCCAGCTCGGTGGCAAGCCAGGTGCCCTGGCCGAAGGGGTTGAAGAACTTCACGACGGGGATGTGATCGGCGTCCGGGATCCGGCCGTTGGCCAGAAGCCGGGCGCGCTGACTGGGGGTCAGGAGGATCATGCCGCGACCCTCCCCTTTCCTGCCGCATCGGCGGCCTCCACAGGCTCCGGCAGATGGGCCAGCAGCCAGTCCGCGGCCTTGCTCGCCTGCGAGGCGGCACGGACGATGGCGCGGTTGTCCTCGCGCAGCACCTCGAGCCAGGAGCCGATGTAGTCGGCATGGCGCACGGTGGGCACGATCCCCAGCGCGGCGCAGCAGAAGGCCGCGTTCATCTCGGCCACCAGTTCCTCGAAGGCATAGGCCTTGGTCCCGAAACTCCCAGAGAAGTCCCGCCCCAGTCGCGAGGCATGGCCCGTGGCGTGGCCGAGTTCATGCAGCGCGGTCCGGTGCCAGTTGATCGGCTCGAAATAGGCCTGCGGAGGGGGCACGTGGACGTAGTCCAGCGCCGGGACGTAGAAGGCCCGGTCACCGCCGATCCGGAAGTCGATGCCGGTGGCGCGGATCAGCGCCTCCACCTGCGGCTCGATCATGCCGGGCGGCGGCGGGGGTGCCACAACGGCGATCTCCTCCGGCAGGCCCTCGCATTGGGCGGCGTTGAAGACGGTGAAGCGCTTGAGGAAGGGGATCTGTCCGGGCGCTTCCCCTGTTTCCCGGGCGCGGCGCTTTTCGTCCTCGGGGGTGAAGCGATCGGCATAGACGACGGTCGTGCCGCGCTCGCCCTTGCGGACATTGCCGCCGAGCGCCAGCGCCTGGCGGAAGGTCAGCCAAGCTTGCGTCGGATAGCCCTGCTGGACCACGGCGCCCCAGAGGATCAGAATGTTGATCCCGGAATACGGACGCTCCGTGGCCGCGTTCCGCGGCAGGGCAAGCGGCGCCTTGGCAGAGGCCGTGCCCCAGGGCTGGACCCAAGGCAGCCGCCCCGCCTCCAGCTCCGCGATGATCCGGGAGGTGATGTCGTCATAGATGCTGCTGCGGGCGCCGCCGTCGCGGGGCGCGCGGTCCTGTCTGGCCATCGGGGTGATCTCCAAGACGGGCGCCGGGGGCCTCTCCCCCGACCCTCAACCCGTCACGGAAACCCCGTCTGCACTCTCCCTCTGAGGGGGCGTTGCGGGGTCCCCCCGCTCGAAGGGGGTGTGTCGGCAACGCCAGTGCCGACCAGGGGGAAGGCTTTCCCCCAGCATCCGGACCTGAATGATCTCACCTCGCAACGCCGTGCTATAGACAAACCGCACCGATTGGCGGCTCGGCGGATGTCAACGGGGATTCCTTGTTTGATCAAGAGATGCTAGGCTCGACAGGCTTCCGACCTGGTGGAGTCTGACTTGGGCTGCTTCTGACCCTTGATTCGCGCGGGTGCGACCGGCGACAGAGAGATGCTGCGCTCCACCACCGAGGCGATGGTCGCCGAAGAACGTGCAAAGAAGCATTTCATCGTGGCCGACCGCATGCAACGCGCTTTGGCGGCTGTTCCGATCACACCGCCTTCGCTGACAGCAAGCTCTCCTCACCTGGCCGGACCCAACGGTCGTGAGGCAATCCTGGAGATCACGCCGCAGCTTCAGCTGGAAGACCTGCTCCTCCCCCTGCCAGCGCGGGAGAGCGGAAGACAGCTTCTTGAGGAGCATCGCAGGGCGGACGTCCTGCGCGCAAACGGTTATGAACCCCGGCACCGCGTCTTGCTGTCGGGTCCTCCTGGCAACGGCAAGACCTCGTTCGCCGAAGCCATTGCAGAGGGACTGGGACTGCCTTTTTTCGTCGTCAGGTATGACGCCCTGATCGGCAGCTATCTTGGTGAAACAAACGCCCGGCTCCGGAAACTCTTCGACTATGTTCGAACGACCCCGAGCGTATTGTTTTTCGACGAGTTCGACGCAATCGGAAAGGAACGCGGCGATACACATGAAACGGGAGAGATCAAACGGGTTGTCTCCTTCCTTCTCATGCAGCTCGACCAGCTTCCCAGCTATGTCATTGTGGTCGCCGCGACCAACCATGGAGAACTGCTTGACCGCGCGGTCTGGCGTCGCTTCCAGATGCGCCTGTCCTTTCCGGCGCCGAAGAAGACTGATGTCACGGTGTTTCTGGACCGGATCATTTCGGGCTGGCCGGACGCCCCCAAATTGCCGCTCAGCCGCCTGGCTGGTAGACTTGGCGATGTCAGCTATGCAGAGGCGCTGGATTTTTGTCAGAATGTCAGGCGGCGACAAATTCTTGGTTTAGGGGAGGTTTCGGTTGATGAGGCATTGCGCGCGGAACTGGATCTTTGGACTTCGCGCGTTACGCCAGAGTTCATAAATGCCGAGCGATCCGACAAAACCCCTCCTGAGACTGACGCCGAGCGCTGATCAGCCTCGCCCAAAGGGCAAGCCGAAATACCCTCCGCCGCCAGCCGCTTTTCCGCGCGACCGTCAGACAGGCTCCTTCGGTCCGAAATTCACGCGCCTCGCCGAAATTCTTGCACGCGGCGATGGGGCGCTTGAACTGCGTGCCGACCCTGCGGGCCTTGCTCCGGAAAGGCTCTTGGTCTTTGAAGTCCGCGGCTCCATAAGCAGGTTTGCCGAGGCCATCCGCCAGGTCGCCGGACTTGAACTGGTGGATGAAGAAGAGCTCGAGAGCGACGAGGAGGACAAGCAACCTGTCGCCTATCTGCTCGTTCCCGACATGGTTGCCCTGCGCAGCCTTGAGTCACTGTGGCGGCGTTGGCAGGTTGGACAGCTGGTCAGAGGTGAAACACCTTGGGCCACGGTCTTCGAACATCTCAGGGACCTGCGCGCCTGGGGACCAGACGACCGCGTTCAGTCGGCAGACAGGACCTTTCTGTCGACTATTCTTGAGGGCCATCACGACAACGACCTGATCCGACTGGAGATCGAACTCGTCTTCAGGGCCAATGAGGCCTCCGCTCGGCAGAGTGAACAGGAGGCGACACGGGCGCTGATCGCGCGCGGGGGCCGCGTTCTGTCGCGCTGCCGTCTGCCCGAGATCTCATACCATGCCCTGCTTGCGGATATCCCGGCCTGGGCTGTGCGCGAAATCATCGAGCGACGGATCGAAGGGATTGCCGGCCTCGACAGCGTGATGCACATCCGTCCGCAATCGGAGGCCACGGCCATCGAAATCGGCGATCCTGAAGACACGCCCCAGGCCGCGGACCAGATTGCGGAGCTCGGCGAGCCGATCCTTGCCGTTCTCGATGGCGTCCCGGTCAGCGGCCATAGGCGGCTGGCCGCCCATATCGACCTCGACGACCCCTTCGATCTTGAGCCGGATGCGCTCGTCGCCGCGCGGGCGCATGGAACGGCCATGGCATCCCTTGTCATTCATGGAGACCTCAACCGCGGCGAAGCACCCCTGCCGCGCAAAATCCATATGATGCCGGTCCTGGGGAACAATGACGCATTCCCGCCCGACCGGCTCATTGTCGACATGATTTACCTGGCGGTGACACGACTGCGCGAACAGCGCCCCGGGATCGTGATCGTCAATCTCTCTCTCGGCAATCGCTATAGGCCGTTCCAGAACCACCTATCGCCTTGGGCCCGCCTTCTCGACCGCCTGGCCTATCGCTTCGGCCTGCTCTTTGTGGTGAGTGCCGGCAATCAGCGCTTGCCGTTTGGTATGCCGAGTGTTGCGACACGCCGGGATTACGAGGATGCCGATGCAACAAGCCGCGCTGGCTTGATGGTCGAAACGCTGCATGGGATCATGGCCGACCGACGACTGCTCTCGCCGGCGGAGACCATAAACGGCATAACCGTTGGCGCAGCAAACATCGACGCGGTCAGGCCTGCGGATCGGGCACTGGCGCGAACCTTGATCGACCCCTTTCCAGCTCACGTCGCGGCGAACCCATCGAGCAGTCTAGGTCCAGGCTTCGCCAGATCGGTCAAGCCGGACATCCTGATGCCCGGCGCCCGGGAGCATATGACCTGCGTCGGTGTTCACCGGCACATAGACGTCCGTCCCGGACCGGCATCACGAGGCGCAGGCCTCAAGGTCGCGGCGCCCCCACGGGATGGTCGAGAGAACCAAGACGGCTATTCAAACGGGACAAGCGCAGCCGCAGCACTGGCATCGCGGACCTGTCACCGCATTCACGACGCCCTTGAAGCGGCCTACGGCGCGGTATTTCTGCAGATCCCAGCCGTGCAACGTGCAGTGCTGCTGAAGGCACTGTTGGTCCATCCTGCTCAATGGCCACAGGAGATCGCCGAAGTCATCAAGACCACGCTCGGACCTACCGGTCGCGGCCAGGCGTCGAAACAAAAGGACAATATTCGGCGCTTCCTTGGGTACGGCTATGTGGATGCGGATGACGCGCTGGCCTGCGCAGCGGACCGGGCCACCTTCTTCGCCACGGGGATCCTCAGGCCCGATCGCCTCGCAACCATCGATGTGCCGGTTCCCGTGGCAATCGGCGGCAAGGCAAGACCGCACAGCTTGTCGGCGACCGTGGCGTGGTTTTCCCCGGTCCTGCCCGGTCGCAAGACGTATCGAAGTTCTCGGCTGAAGATCGTCACACCGTCAGAGCTCAACGCGCTCGCCGTTTCGCCGGAGCGTTGGCATCCGGACGAAAATCAGAGCAATCGCGGGACGGTGAGTTCGCGACGCTGGAGCGGAGCGAATGCACCGGTCGTCACACCGAACATGACAGTACCATTGGTCATACAACGCGATCCCGATCAAGGCACGGCGATTGACGACGCCATCCCCTTCGGCGTGGCCGTGACGATCTGCATGCCGGGTGAGATCGGCATCTACGACGAAGTGCGAGCCCGCGTGGTGCCGCCGGTCCAAGCGCGCCCGTAACGTGAGTTGGTTTCCTAGCCGCCAATCAGCTTGATGCGGAACGAGGTCAACAATTCAGCGGATTGTTCTTTTCGGTGATATCTACCGCCACGGCTCCGGCTCGTAGGCGGCCTTGGCCACGACCTTGCTGGCATCCCCACGCGACCGGTAGCGGCCGATCAGTTCACCGCTGGCGGCATCATCGACCGCCTGCACCCGGTAAAGGGTCAGGCTCTTGTCGCTGTTGGGCTTGAGTTGGAAGACCCGACCGTTCTTCCGGCAGTAGACGAATTTCGAACCCTTGATCTGGCTCCAGGGACAATCGGCATAGGAGAGGAGCCGCCGCTCCCGCTCCAGTCGCGCCTCCTCTGAACGGCGCGCGTCATCCCCGCGCTTTTCATCGCGCAACCGCTGCCATTGCGCGCCGATGTAATCCGACAGCCGCCCGATGATCGCGGGCATCTCCGTGCCCGCCGCCTTCTCGGCCTGATAGATCGCGAGGCACTCGGCTTCGAGCTTCGGTTCGGGATCGCCGAGATACTCCTCCTCGATCATCGATTTCATGCGCTGCTCGAGATCCGTCATCGTCAGGGCTGGACCTGGAAGGCTGTTGAGGAAATCGAGTATGTCCGCCTTCGGTATCCAGCACTCGATGGCCGCACCGAGGACCTTGTCACGCGGTCCTTCCCATTTCTTCCAGACCGAACTGTCCTGATCTAGCTTCGTGACGATCTCGAGGGCCAGCTTGGCGAGGGAGCGCTCCTCCCGCATGTGCCGCAGGGAGGGGCTGCGCACATACTCGGCCAAAAGGCTGTAAACGACCTGGGTTCGCTGAGACATGAACATGGATGGCA
>NCDY01000018.1 GCA_002280405.1 Rhodobacterales bacterium 32-66-9
TCTTCGAATGACTCTGGCGGAGACCATGCCAACCTCCGGGGCGGCCCCCGCCCCGGAGCCGGTCCTGCGGGTCGAAGGCCTGTGTGTTTCGGTGCGCACCGAAGGCGGGTTGAAGCCCCTGGTGCAGGATCTTTCCTTCACACTGGCGAAGGGCGAAACGCTGGCGATTGCCGGCGAAAGCGGATCGGGCAAGTCGATCACCTCGCTTGCGATCATGGGCCTTCTGCCGCCCCCCGCCGTGCGCGTGACCGGGGGCCGCGTGATGCTGGGCGCTACAGACCTGACCTCGCTGCCCGAAGCTGCGCTGCGATCCATCCGCGGCGACCGGATCGCGATGATCTTCCAGGAACCGATGACCAGTCTCAACCCGGTGATGACTGTCGGAGCCCAACTGACCGAGGCCATCCGTGCGCATGAAACGGTCAGCCGCAGCGAAGCGCAGCGGCGCGCGCGCGAGGCGTTGAAAGCCGTCCGGCTGTCCGAACCTGACCGGCGGATGCGCCAGTATCCGCATGAGCTTTCGGGCGGCATGCGCCAGCGCGTGATGATCGCGATGGCGCTGGCCCTGCGCCCCGAGGTGCTGATCGCCGACGAACCCACCACCGCCCTTGACGTCACCGTCCAGCGCGAGGTGCTGGACCTGCTCCGCGATCTGCAGCGCGACCTTGGCACCGCGATCATCCTCATTACGCACGATATGGGCGTCGTGGCCGAAGTGGCCGACCGGGTCATCGTCATGCGTCAAGGCAGGCAGGTTGAAACCGCCGCGACCCGCGACCTCTTTGCGACACCCCGGGCCGACTACACCCGCGCCCTCCTCGCTGCTGTGCCGCGCATGGGGCAGGCCGCCGCACGCGCGCCCGTCATGACCGAACCGGTTGCCCGGCTGAACAATGTCGTCGTCCGCTATCCCCTTCGCGGCGGCCTTTTCGGGGGCGTGACGCAGAACGTCCATGCCGTCGAACACGTCAGCTTTGACATCCGCCGGGGTGAAACCTTCGCCCTTGTTGGCGAGTCCGGCTGTGGCAAGTCGACCATCGCCAAGGCCCTCGTCGGCCTTGCGCCCCACACCGGCAGCATCGAGATCGCGGGCCAGCCGGTGGAAGGATTGACCGCACAGGGCCTGAAGGACATGCGCCGCCGGGTGCAGATGGTGTTTCAGGACCCGATTGCGGCGTTGAACCCGCGGATGCGGGTGGGAGACCTGATCGCCGAGCCCTTGCTGATCCACGCGGTCGGCGATGCGGCCAGCCGAAGGGCACGGGCGGCCGACCTCATGGCACGCGTCGGGCTGGAGGCGGCGCATCTCGACCGCTACCCGCACGAGTTCTCGGGCGGCCAGCGCCAGCGCATCTGCATCGCCCGGGCGCTGGCCCTGCAGCCGGACCTGATCATCGCCGACGAAAGCGTCAGCGCGCTTGACGTGTCGGTCCAGGCCAGGGTGCTGGAGCTTCTGCAGGCGCTCCAGTCCGAGTTCGGGATGTCCTACCTCTTCATCAGCCACGACATGGCGGTGGTCGACAACATCTCGGACCGGGTGGCGGTGATGTATCTGGGCCAGATCGTCGAATTGGGCACTCGGGCGCAGATCTTCGGCAACCCGCAGCACCCCTATACCCGCCGCCTGATAGAGGCGGTGCCGATCCCCGACCCCAAGCAGAAGCGGACGCCAAGCCCGCGAGCCGTGTCGGAAATCCCCAGCCCGCTGCATCCGCCCGGTCAGCAGCCAGAACGTGTCCTGCTGCGGGATATCGGCCAGGGTCATCTCGTCGGGACGCTGTCCTGATCGGGCCAGACACAGGCAGCCACCGCCACCTTGCCGGCATATCCTTAAGGCAAGCGGCCGGCACCGCCGCCGAAGTGCATGATCACACCGCACTTGCGATGCGGACGATTTGGATTTCGTCGATCCCGACACCGGAAATCGTCTCAAACCCGCGAGATCAGGGGATTTCTTTGTGATCAAAGGGATGGGTGGTGCTGCAAGAGAGGATTGAACTCTCGACCTCTCCCTTACCAAGGGAGTGCTCTACCACTGAGCTACTGCAGCGCCGATGGTGGCGGGGGATAGACGCAATCGGACCCCTGCGCAAGGGGGATTTGGCGTGAAACCCGACCGTCTCTGGACCCATCCCCGGCATTGCGCTAGAAGTCCAGGCCATGCGCAGCCCCTCGGACCCGGACCAAGGCCAGACGTCCCGGAAACCTCAGCGACCGTCCTGCCGCGAGGACCGGCTGAAGGCGGCGCTGCGGGCCAACATGGCGCGCCGCAAGGCACAGGCAAAGGCCCGGACCGCCGAAGACGCGGACGGAAGAACCGAAAAGGACAAGGGCTGATGGATTCGATTCTGGTGCGTGGCAACGGGGCGCTGAGCGGGGCGATCCCGATCGCGGGGGCCAAGAACGCCTGCTTGACGCTGATGCCAGCGACGCTGTTGTCGGATGAGCCCCTCACGCTGACCAATGCGCCGCGCCTCAGCGACATCCGCACCATGACGCAGCTTCTGCAGTCGCTCGGGGCCGAGGTCGCCAGCCGATGCGCGCCTCGATCCTAGTGCTTGGCCCGATGCTGGCGCGCTATGGCCAGGCGACCGTCTCCTTGCCTGGCGGCTGCGCCATCGGCGCGCGGCCGGTCGATCTGCACCTGAAGGCGCTGGAGGCGATGGGGGCGACACTTGACCTGCGCGACGGCTATGTCCATGCCACGGCCCCGGGAGGGCGGCTGAAGGGTGCCGTGGTGGAGTTTCCCTTCGTCTCGGTCGGGGCCACGGAAAACGCACTGATGGCGGCAACTTTGGCCAAGGGCACGACCGTCCTGAAGAACGCCGCGCGCGAGCCAGAGATCGTCGATCTGGCCCGCTGCCTGCGGAAGATGGGCGCCAAGATCGACGGGGAAGGGACGTCCACGATCACGATCGAGGGCACCGACCGGCTGGGCGGGGCCACGCATCAGGTGGTGACCGACCGGATCGAGCTTGGCACCTACATGCTCGTCCCCGCGATTTGCGGCGGCGAGGTGGAATGCATCGGCGGCACGCTGGACCTTGTGGGCACTTTCGCCGAAAAACTGGACGCGGCAGGGGTTTCGGTGACCCAGACGAATCGCGGACTCAAGGTCTCGCGCAGGAATGGCCGGGTGCAGGCGGTGGATGTCACGACCGAACCCTTCCCCGGCTTTCCGACCGATCTGCAGGCGCAGATGATGGCTTTGCTCTGCACCGCCGAGGGAACGTCGGTGCTTGAGGAAAGGATCTTTGAAAACCGATTCATGCATGCACCGGAACTGACGCGGATGGGGGCCCGGATCGAGGTGCATGGCGGCACCGCGACGGTGACCGGGGTGGACAGGCTGAAGGGCGCGCCGGTGATGGCGACCGACCTGCGGGCCAGCGTTTCGCTGATCCTCGCCGGGCTGGCCGCGGAAGGCGAAACGGTGGTGTCGCGCGTCTACCACCTGGATCGCGGCTATGAGCGGGTTGAAGAGAAGCTCCGCGCCTGCGGGGCGCATATCGAGCGTATCCAGGCATGACGGATGCCAGGTTCGAAGAGGGTGGCGAGGGGCCGCTGCGCCTTGTCGCGCAGGATGCCGAGGATCTGCGGATCATCTCGACGCTGGTGCAGGATGCAGTCCTGTCGGCGCGCGCGCTGAAATTCGACCCCAGGCGTCGGCGCTTTGCCCTTCTGCTGAACCGTTTCCGCTGGGAAGACCGGGAGCAGGCCCAAGCGGCCGGCCGGGCCTATGAGCGGGTACGGTCGCTGCTGGTGGTCGAAGATGTGCGAAAAGTGCAAAGCATGGGCTTTGATCGCGGCGACGGGGGCCTCGTTCTGTCGCTTTTGTCCATATCGTTCGAACCGGGTGCAGATGGCACCGGCCGTCTTTCCCTGACGCTTGCCGGGGACGGGGCGATTGCGCTGGAGGTCGAGGCGCTTGAGGTCCGGCTGGACGATGTGACCCGGCCATACCGCGCGCCCTCGGGCAGGATGCCGCGCCACGACTGACCCCGGGCAAGAAGCACGGGATGGTAATCGCAAGGGCTGTTCACGGTTATCGCCCTGACCTTCATCCTTGAGCATCGGTTCCGGCCGCGCTATCTGCACCGCGACCTGCCGGAGACCACGATGCCCGTCTTCCTGACCACCACCGACCCGGACTTCGAGACCGCCTTTGCCGGCCTGCTGGGACGGAAGCGTGAGGCGGACGAGGACGTCGATCAGGCCGTTGCAGCGATCATCACCGATGTGCGGGCGCGTGGCGATCAGGCGGTGATCGACCTGACCGCCCGCTTTGACCGTCTGGCGCTTGCTCCTGAAACGCTCGCCTTCACCCATGCCGAGATCGACGCCGAGATCGCCAGGGTCCAGCCCGAGGACCGCGCCGCGCTGGAACGCGCCGCCGACCGCATCCGCGCCTACCATCTCCGTCAGAAGCCGCAGGACGAAAGCTGGACTGACAGCGTCGGGGCCACGCTTGGCTGGCGCTGGACGCCGGTCACGGCCGCAGGGCTTTATGTGCCCGGCGGGCTCGCCTCCTATCCCTCGAGCGTGCTGATGAACGCGATTCCGGCCAAGGTCGCGGGCGTCGAACGACTGGTCATCGCCTGTCCGACGCCCGAGGGCCGCGTGAACCCGCTGGTGCTGTTGGCCGCCCGCATCGCCGGGGTGGATCTTGTCTACCGTATCGGCGGCGCGCAGGCGATTGCGGCGCTGGCCTACGGGACCAAGACCATCGCCCCCGTCGACAAGATCACCGGCCCCGGCAACGCCTTTGTCGCCGCCGCCAAACGGCGCGTCTTCGGCCGCGTCGGCATCGACATGATCGCCGGGCCGTCGGAAATCCTGGTCATCGCCGACGGAGACAACGACCCAGACTGGATCGCGCTTGACCTTCTCAGCCAGGCCGAACACGACGCCAGCGCGCAGTCGATCCTGATCACCACCAGCGCCGCCTTCGGCCAGGCTGTCGCGGACGCCGTCACGAAACGTCTGGAAACGCTCGACCGGCGGGCAATCGCCGGGGCCTCCTGGACGGAGAACGGCGCGATCATCCTTGCGCGTGATCTTTCGGAAGCTGCCGACCTTTCCAACCGCATCGCCCCGGAACACCTGGAGCTTTGCGTGGCCGACCCCGAGGATCTTGCCCGCGGAATCACCCATGCCGGCGCGATCTTTCTTGGCCGGTACACGCCCGAAGCCATCGGCGACTATATCGGCGGCCCGAACCACGTCCTGCCGACCGCCCGCTCCGCCCGCTTTTCTTCCGGCCTCTCCGTCCTTGACTTCATGAAGCGCACCACGCTGGCGAAAATGACCCCCGAGGCGCTGAAGGCCATCGGCCCCGCCGCCGAACGCCTGGCCAAAAGCGAAAGCCTTGAGGCGCATGGGCTGTCGATCCGCGCCCGTCTGGACCGCCTGAACGACTAGCCGACCTGCCGCGCCCATTCGTCCCGGTCGAACCACCCGCGCGAGGCCGTCACCTTCAGGTCATCCCCCAGCTCCCATTCCTCCCAGCCGGTGATCTTCAGCCTTCGGCCCGTGCCCGAATGCGTCCCGCTGAACGTCCAGAGATACAGCATGTGCGTTCCCGCCAGCCTGACCCCGTCGCAGACAAGCCTCAGGTCCGGCACATCGGCATAGAACCCCGCCGCCATCGCCGCGACGCCCACCCGTCCTTCCCACGGCGGCCCCCGGTTGATCACGATTCCCCCCGTCTCGGCAAAGAAGCCTGCCACCGCATCGGGTTGGCCGGTGTTCCAGGCCGCCGTGTAGTCCGCGGCCAGTTGTCGTGCCGCCGCTTCCGACACCGTCATCCTGAAACCCCTTGCCGAAATGTCCTGTCAGCGCCAGCGTCGAACGCCCAACCCCGCGCTGTCAAACGAAATCCCCGCACAGCGCCCTTGCACGGCGTGCGGGGCTCGGGCATCACGGGCGATACCGCCCCCAGCAAAGCCCCGCACATGAACCGCCTCTGCCAGATCGAGATCGACGAAAAGGGCCTCGCGCGCCCGACGCCCGAGATCGAACAGGAACGCCGCGTCGCGATCTTCGACCTCCTTGAGGAGAACAGCTTCACCCCCGCCCGCCGCCCCGACCGCGAACTGCCCCAGGGCCCGTACCGGCTGCATCTTGGCATCCGCGAAGGCCGCCTCGTCTTTGACCTTGCCACCGAGACGGGCGAAAAGGCGGCCGAGTTCCACCTCTCGCTCGGCCCCTTCCGCCAGGTGGTGAAGGACTATTTCCAGATCTGCGAAAGCTATTTCGACGCGGTGAAACGCTTGCCACCCAGCCAGATCGAGGCCATCGACATGGCCCGCCGTGGCATCCACAACGAGGGCGCGCGGGTCCTGCAGGACCGCCTGACCGGCAAGGCCGAAGTCGACACCGACACCGCGCGGCGCCTGTTCACCCTGATCTGCGTCCTGCACTGGGGCTGAGGCTTGGCTGACTTTCCGCACTCTGTCCTGTTCTGCTGCGATCACAACGCCGTCCGCTCGCCGATGGCCGAAGGTCTGATGAAGCAGCTTTACGGCCAGCGCGCCTATGTGCAGTCGGCCGGTGTGAAGAACGACATGGAGATCGACGGCTTTTCCGTCGCGGTCTGCAAGGAACTCGGGATCGAACTTTCCCGCCACCGCTCCCGCAGTTTCGAGGAGATGCAGGACTGGGGCGACGACCTCAGCCAGTTCGACCTGATCGTCGCCCTCAGCCCCGCCAGCCAGCGCATGGCGCTGGAGCTGACGCGCTTTCACCATCTTCAGATCGAATACTGGCCGATCCTTGACCCCACGGGGCTGGGCGAGACGCGCGAGGCGAAACTTGCCGCCTACCGTCAGGCGCGGGACCAGATTCGCACCCGGATGCTGGAGCGGTTCGGCCCGCCCACGGCCTAAGGTCCGCGCCGCGCCGCGCCGCCCCCGGTTTCGCCGCGCGCCGGGCTGCCTGCGTCCTCGGCGCCGGGAGCGTCGGCGGCGTGCCCCGGGTCCGGCATCCGCCTCGCGGCGCCTTTCCTGACAAAGACCTTGCGGAACCGCGCCCGGTTGGTCTGGATGAAAAGATCGAACGGTGCCCCCAGCCGTCCCGCCCGGTCCAGAAGGTAGATCACCCCCGCAAACGCTGCCAAGGCAGCCCCAACTGTGTTGACGATCAGATCGCCCATCGTGTCCGGCAGCCCGGACTTCTGCATGTTGAACCCAAAGAACGTGTCCATCGCGTATTCGAAGATCTCCCACAGCACGCCCACGGTCATGGCGACGCAGAAGGACAGAAGCCCCACTGCCCAGGGCGGCGCGGCATAGCAATCGCCCTGGAACAGCATGAAGATCAGCAGGAACCCCAGGATGCCGAAGCCCATCGCCGAGCCGAAGTGCAGCACCAGGTCCCACCACCAGAAGCGATTGTAGAAATCATGCAGCTCGCCTAGGTACAGCGTGGCCAGCACGAACAGCGCAACGGCCGCGAGAAAGCTTGGCGGAAAGCGCAGGCCGACGCGGCTGGCAATCAGACCTGGCAGCCGGGTCAGGGCCAGGGCCGCCGCAGTCACGAAGACGGCGGGCCAGACCCCGCGCGCCGCCGCGACCAGCCCTTCAAGCGCCAAGAGCAGCCGGATGCCGTTCAGCACGATAGTCGATGGCGCTGGCACTTCCCTCTCCCGCTGCTCGTCCTTCTCCCTATATTGGGGTCATGGCCCTCGAATCAACGTCCGCATTGCGCCTCGCCTCCTGGAACATCCGCAAGGGCCTTGGGACCGACCTGCGCCGGGATGCAGACCGGGTGCTGGCGGGGATCGCGGCGCTGCGGGCAGACATCGTGGCGCTGCAGGAGGCCGACTTTCGCCTGGGCGAGCGGCCGTCTGCCCTGCCGCGCGACCGGATCGCGGCCGTCACCGGGCTGGAGCCCCTGCCCATCGGTCGCAATGCCGTCAGCCTTGGCTGGCACGGCAATGCGCTTCTGGCGCGGCCCGGGATCCGGGTCTGCGGGCTGGAACATCTCGACCTGCCGGGACATGAACCGCGCGGTGCGGTGATCGTCGATCTCGAGACGCCCGCTGCGCTGCGGGTCGTTGCGGTCCACCTCGGCCTGTTGCGCGCCGCCCGCCGCCGCCAGCTCGACGCGATCCGCACTGCGTTGCAACGCCACCCGGTGCGGCCGACGGTCATTCTGGGCGACTTCAACGAACGCTCGCGGCGTGTCGGCCTTGGGCGCATCGCAGGGTCTTTCGCGATCCTGCACACCAGCCCCACCTTCCCCTCGCGCCGCCCCTTCCTGCCGCTTGACCGGATCGTGCATTCGCCGGATCTCGAACTTGTTCCCCTGAGCCATCCCCGAACTGTCGGCCCGCAAGCCTCGGATCATCTTCCCCTCCTGGCCGAGCTGCATTGGCGGTAGGCCGGGGAAGGATGTGTCGGGCGGCAGGCGATCCGGGCGTCGCCGGGCCTTGCCGGGCGTCCGCGCGCGGGTCGAATGGGTGCGATCAGGGCATCACCTCGAACCGGTCCACGTCCACCATGCCCATGTCGGTGATCTTCAGATGCGGGATCACCGGCAGGCACAGGAAGGCCAGCTGCAGGAACGGCTCTTCCAGCGTGACCCCCAGCGACCGGGAAGCGGCCCGAAGGGTGACCAGCTTCTCCCGGACCGCCTCGAAGGTTCCAAGGCTCATCAGCCCCGCCACCGGCAGCGCCAGCTCGGCCAGCACCCGCCCCCCTTCCACCACCACGAACCCGCCCTCGATCTCCACCAGCCGGTTCGCCGCCAGCGCCATGTCGCCGTAATCGGCCCCCACCACCGCGATGTTGTGGTGGTCGTGGCAAACCGTCGAGCCGATGGCCCCGCGCGCCAGCCCGAACCCTTTCACGAACCCCGTCGCAAGGTTGCCGTTCACCCCGTGCCGCTCGATCACCGCGATCTTCACCAGGTCGCGGGCGATGTCGGGCCGCTTGTCGCCGTCCTGCGGGGCGATGTCGAAACTCAGATGTTCGGTGATGATCTTGCCCGGCAGGATGCCGATCACCGGCGTCTCCACCCGGTTGCCGCCAGTGCGGAACTGCGACGCCTCGATCCGCGCCGATTTCACCGACCCCCGCGCCACCGGCTCGGTCACGTCCCGGGCCGCGAAGGCCGCCTCGTCCACGACCACGCCCCCCGCCACCACGAGGCTCGCATGGCACCCCTCCAGCCCGTCGATCACCACGACATCCGCCCGCTTGCCCGGCGCGATCAGCCCGCGGTCCTTCAGCCCGAACGCCTCCGCCGCCGACAGCGAGGCCGCCCGGTAGACTGCCAGCGGCGGTGCCCCGAGCGCGATGGCCGTGCGGATCATGTGGTCCAGATGCCCATGCTCGCCGATGTCCAAAGGGTTCCGGTCATCGGTGCAAAGGCAGAGGTAAGGCGAGAAACGCTCTGTCAGCAGCCCCGCCAGCGCTGCCAGATCCTTCGACACCGAGCCTTCCCGGATCAGCACCCGCATCCCTTTGCGCAGCTTCTCCAGCCCCTCGTCGTAAGTGGTCGCCTCATGTTCGGTCCGTATCCCGGCCGAGATGTAGCCGTTCAGGTCCTGCCCCCGCAGCAAGGGCGCGTGGCCGTCGATATGGCGGCCCTGGAAGGCTTCCAACTTCTCCAGACAGCCCTGATCCTTCATCAGCACGCCGGGGTAGTTCATGAACTCCGCCAGCCCGATCACCTTGGGGTGGTCCATGAAGGGCACCAGATCGGCGGCGGACAGGCGCGCCCCGGTCGTCTCCATGTGGGTCGAGGGCACGCAGGACGACAGCTGCACCCGCAGGTCCATCACCAGTTGAGATGCGGACTGAAGAAAGTATCGTATCCCCCGGATGCCGCAAACATTCGCGATCTCGTGCGGGTCGCAGATCGCCGTGGTGACACCGCGCGGGGTCACGCAGCGGTCGAACTCGTGCGGGGTGACCAGCGAGGATTCCACATGCAGGTGCGTGTCGATGAAGCCCGGCACCAGCACGCGGCCGCGGACGTCGATCTCGCGCTTGCCGTCGTAGCTGCCGAACACCCCCACGATGGTGTCGCCACAGATCGCCACATCGGTTTCCACCAGATCGCCGGTGATCAGGTCGAAGACCCGCCCCCCTTTCAGCACCAGATCGGCAGGCACCAGGGCGCGACCCTGATCAATTCTGTCGGCAAGCGGCGCTTTCGGCATGGCATTCTCCTTTCCGATCAGGGAACCTGAAAGTTGATACGGCGTCCAGTGGCCGTGACCGAAGCGGAACCCCCATGCGCCCCCTGCGCGGCATTGTCCTGAAACTTGCCTCGGTGATGGTCTTCATCGTGATGGCCGCGCTGATCAAGTCGACCTCCGCCCATGTCCCGGCCGGGCAGGCGGTGTTCTTCCGGTCGTTCTTCGCGATCCCGGTGATCTTCGGCTGGCTGGCCTGGCGGCGCGAGCTTGGGACGGGGCTGAAGACGGCAAATCCGATGGGCCATGTCTGGCGCGGGGTGGTCGGGACGATGGCGATGGGCCTTGGTTTTGCGGGCCTGGGCTATCTGCCGCTGCCGGAAGTCACTGCCATCGGCTACGCAGCCCCCCTGTTGACCGTGATCTTCGCCGCGATGTTTCTGGGCGAGGAGGTGCGGGCCTTCCGCATCTCGGCGGTCATTCTCGGCATGGCGGGCGTGCTGATCGTGCTGTCCCCGCGCCTGTCGATCGACCCCGGCAGTGCGGGCGTGACCGAGGCACTGGGGGCGATGCTGGTGCTTGGCGGGGCGGTCTTCGCGGCCCTCGCGCAGGTCTTCGTGCGCAGGCTGGTCAACACCGAACGGACTTCGGCCATCGTGTTCTGGTTTTCGGTGACCGCGACCGCGCTGTCGCTGGTCACGCTGCCGTTCGGCTGGGTCTGGCCCACGCCGGTCGAGGCTGCGATCCTGGTCGCCGCCGGGCTGCTTGGCGGCCTCGGGCAGATCCTTCTCACTTCAAGCTACCGCGAGGCCGACGCTTCGCTGGTGGCACCCTTCGACTATGCCTCGATGATCTTCGCCCTGGGGATCGGCTATTTCGTCTTCTCCGAGGTGCCGACCTGGCCGATGCTGGGCGGGGCCGTGCTGATCGTGACCGCAGGCATTCTGATCATCTGGCGGGAACGCAAGCTGGGCCTGGAGCGCGCCCGGCAGCGCAAGGCCATGACGCCCCAGGGCTGAGGCACCGCGGTCGCAGGTTTTTTCCGCTGTAACTGTCCGGACACTGGGCTAATCTTGCCAGTGACCCCGGGTCGGGTCGCCAGCCGAAAGGACGCCAGATGGCCAAAGGCATGAACAAGCGCAAGGAAGTGAAGAAACCGAAGAAGGAAAAGCCCAAGTCCGCCGTCACCGTTGCCAGTTCCAAGGTCCAGATCGCGACCGCCAAGGACAAGGACTAGTCAGAACACCTCTTTCACCGCTTCCATCGCCACATAGGTCGAGGTCGAGGCGACATGCGGCAGGGCCGAGATCACCTCGCCCAGCACGCGGCGATAGGCCTGGATGTCGGCGGTGCGGACCTTCAGAAGGTAGTCGAACGACGACGCCATCATGTGGCACTGTTCGACCTCGGGGACCAGAAGGACAGCACGGTTGAAGGCGGTCAGGGCGGCTTCGCGAGTGTCCGACAGGCGGACCTCGACAAAGGCCACATGCGCCTGGCCCATCTTGATCGGGTCGAGGATCGCGCGGTAGCCGGTGATGATCTGGGTTTCCTCCAGCCGCTTCATCCGGGCCTGGGTCGGGGATTTCGACAGGCCGATTCGGCGGGCAAGCTCGACGGCGGCGATCCGGCCTTCGGTTTGCAGGACGCGCAGGATGGCCAGGTCGAAGCGGTCAAGGTCGGCGCGGTCAGATGGCATCGGTCTTTCCTGCGATTGGCGATGTTCGGACTGAGTAGCACGAAAGGTTCGGGAAAACAGCCTGTGCGTTTGCGTATATGCTGGGCGGAAAGCGAGGTGCCCCATGCCGACCGAAACCACCCTGTCCGCCTGGTCGGTCATCCTGACCGGAAGCCTGACCGACGAGACCGCGCTGGTGCAGCGGCTGGTGGCCGAGGCGGCCCTGGATGCCCCCGCCCGCGCCGCCATCGTGGCGCAGGGGACCGACCTGGTAAAGCGTATCCGCGCCAGCGCGCGTCCCGGGCTGATGGAGGTCTTCCTCGCGGAATACGGGCTGTCGACCAGCGAGGGCATCGCGCTCATGTGCCTGGCAGAGGCCTTGCTTCGGGTGCCGGATGCCGAGACGATGGATGCGCTGATCGAGGACAAGATCGCGCCCTCGGATTGGGGGCGGCATTTGGGCAAGTCGGCCTCCAGCCTGGTGAATGCCTCGACCTGGGCGCTGATGCTGACCGGGAAGGTGCTGGACGACCGCGAGGGCGGGATCGCGGGTGCCTTGCGGGGCGCGGTCAAGCGGCTGGGCGAGCCGGTGATCCGCACCGCCGTCAGCCGCGCGATGAAGGAGATGGGCCGCAACTTCGTCTTGGGCGAGACCATCGACAAGGCGATGGACCGGGCAGAGGAACTGGAGGCGAAGGGCTATACCTACAGCTACGACATGCTGGGCGAAGCGGCCCGAACCGAGGCCGATGCCCGCCGCTATCACCTCAGTTACTCGCGCGCGATCACCGCCATCGCGCGGGCGGCGAAGGGCAACGACATCCGCACCAATCCGGGGATTTCGGTCAAGCTCTCGGCGCTCCACCCCCGCTACGAGGTGGCCAAGCGCGAGCGGGTGATGGAGGAATTGGTCCCTCGCGTCCGGGCCCTGGCGTCCTTGGCCAAGGCGGCGGGCCTCGGCTTCAACATCGACGCCGAGGAGGCCGACCGGCTGGCCCTGTCGCTGGAAGTGATCGAGGCCACCCTTTCCGACCCCGCGCTGAAGGGGTGGGAGGGCTTCGGTGTCGTCGTTCAGGCCTATGGCCGCCGCGCGGGCGCGGTGATCGACTGGCTGCATGGGCTGGCCGAACGGCTGGATCGCAGGATCATGGTCCGCCTCGTGAAGGGTGCCTACTGGGATGCCGAGGTGAAGCGGGCGCAGGTCCTCGGCCTGACCTCCTTCCCGGTCTTCACCCGCAAGCCGTCCACCGATGTCAGCTACATCGCCAACGCCCGCAAACTGCTTGGCATGACGGATCGCATCTACCCCCAGTTCGCAACCCATAACGCCCACAGCGTGGCCGCGATCCTGCACATGGCGCGGGCGCAGGGCGTGACCGCGATGGACTATGAATTCCAGCGCCTGCATGGCATGGGCGAGCGGCTGCACGACATCGTCCTGACGGACCGGTCGACGCGCTGCCGCATCTACGCCCCGGTCGGCGCGCATCGCGACCTGCTGGCCTATCTGGTCCGGCGTCTGCTGGAGAACGGCGCGAATTCCAGCTTCGTCAACCAGATCGTCGATGCGGACGTGGCACCCGAACAGGTCGCCGCCTGCCCCCTGACGGCGGTCGAACGGCTGGCCGCGATCCCAAGCCCGGCCTTGGCCAGCGGACCGGCGCTGTTCGGCGCGCGACAGAACTCGCGGGGCTGGGACCTGACCGATGCCGCCGACCTTGCGGCCATCGAGGCTGCCCGCGCACCGCATGCCGAGGCGCGCCTCGATGCCGCCCCGCGCCTTGCCGGCCGGGCCGTCGGCGGTCCGCGGCTTGCGGTCCTGAACCCGGCCACCGGCGCGCTGGTGGGTCACGTCACCACGGCGGGCCTGCCGGACGTGGAGACGGCCTTGCGCCTGGCCGAACCCTGGGCGGCCGCCGCGCCCGAACGCGCCACGGTGCTGAACCGCGCCGCGGGCGCGATGGAGGCCGACCACGGCCGGATTTTCGCGCTTCTCGCCCGTGAGGCCGGCAAGACCATCGCCGATGCCGTCGCTGAACTGCGCGAGGCGGTGGATTTCCTGCGATACTACGCCGGCCAGACCGCGCAGCCACACCCTGCGCGGGGTGTATTCGCCTGCATCAGCCCCTGGAACTTCCCGCTCGCCATCTTCTGCGGCCAGATCGGCGCCGCCCTTGCCGCCGGAAATGCCGTCCTTGCCAAACCAGCCGAGCAGACGCCCCTGATCGCGGCCCTTGCCGTCGATCACCTGCTTCGGGCGGGCGTCCCGCCGACCGCGCTGCAACTCCTGCCCGGCGATGGAAGCATCGGTGCCGCGCTCACCCGCGACCCCCGCGTCAGCGGCACGGCCTTCACCGGCTCGACCGCGACGGCGCTGGCGATCCGCCGCAACATGGCCGAGCACCTCGACCCGACGGCCCCCCTGATCGCAGAGACCGGCGGCCTGAATGCCATGCTGGTCGATTCTACCGCCCTGCCGGAACAGGCGGTGCGCGACATCATCGCGTCCAGCTTCCAGTCGGCAGGTCAACGCTGTTCGGCGTTGCGCTGCCTTTATCTGCAGCAGGATGTTGCCGAAACGGTGACCGAAATGCTGTTCGGCGCGATGGAGGAGCTGTCGCTCGGCGATCCATGGCACCTTGCCACCGACATCGGCCCGCTGATCGACGCCGAGGCGCAGGCGGAGATCCGCGCCTATGTCGAAACCGCCCGCCTTGAAGGGCGCGTCCTCAAGGCGCTGAACGCGCCGGGGCAGGGGACCTTTGTCGCCCCCACCATCCTGTCGGTGCGGGGGATCGGCGACATCCCGCGCGAGATCTTCGGCCCGGTCCTGCATATCGCCACTTTCAAGGCGCATGAAATCGACCAGGTCATCGCTGCGATCAACGCGACCGGTTACGGGCTGACCTTCGGCCTGCACTCCCGCATCGACGATCGGGTGCAGCGGATCGTCGAGGGCATCCGGGTTGGCAACACCTATGTCAACCGCAACCAGATCGGTGCGGTGGTGGGCAGCCAGCCCTTCGGCGGCGAGGGGCTGTCGGGCACCGGACCCAAGGCGGGGGGGCCGCACTACCTGTCGCGGTTCACCCGGGCCGCAGCGCCGCACGCCGACAGCGATGCGGCGGCGACCCCGGCGGCAGAGGTGGCCAAGTCCCTCTCAGGCCCCTGGCCCGCAGCCGGGTCCGTGGCCGAAGACCTGCCCGGTCCGACCGGCGAATCGAACCGACTGCGCCTGCTTCCGCGGCAGCCCCTGCTCTGCCTTGGTCCCAGCCGGACGGCCGCCCTCCACCAGGCCGAGGCCGTGCGCAAGCTGGGCGGTCACGCGGTCGAGGCGCCTGGCCTTGCCCCCGACGCTCTTGCTACTCTGCAGGGCTTCTCCGGCGCGCTCTGGTGGGGCACGGCCGAGGCGGGTCGCCCCTACGCCCGGGCGCTGGCGCAGCGCCAGGGCCCGATCCTGCCCCTGATCGGCGCACCCGACGCCGGGCACACCCGGCTGGAGCGCCACCTCTGCATCGACACCACGGCCTCGGGCGGCAATGCCCAGCTTCTGGCCGCCGTCGCCGATGCTTGACGCCCGATGGCGGATCGGAAAGGCTGTCGCCCATGTTTCCGATCCGCGACCATAACCCCTCGGGCAAGACACCCTATGTCACCTTCGCGCTGATCGCGATCAACACCCTGGTTTTCCTGAGCTATTTCTTAAGCCTTCAGGACTACGCGTTGCAGGGCTTCTTCATGACCTGGGGTCTTGTCCCCGCGCGCTTCACCTCGGGCCAAGGACTGGAGACGATCATCACCTCGATGTTCCTGCAGGCGGGCTGGATGCACCTGGGGGGGAACATGCTGTTTCTCTGGATCTTCGGTGACAACCTGGAAGACGAGATGGGCCATGTCGGCTTCCTGCTTTTCTACCTCGCCGCCGGGGTCGCGGCGGGTTTGGCGCAGGTGCTGCCAGATCCCGCGTCCACAGTTCCGATGGTCGGGGCCTCGGGGGCGATTGCCGGGGTGATGGGGGGATATCTTCTGCTGTTTCCCCGGGCCAGGGTTGATGTGCTGTTCATCTTCATCATCTTTTTCCGCATCTTCGCGATCCCGGCCTGGATCGTCTTGGGGATTTGGCTGGGGCTGCAGATCTTTTCCGGTGTCTCCATGCCTGCGGACGGTGGCGGGGTCGCCTACTGGGCGCATGTTGGCGGCTTTGCGGCGGGCCTGGTGCTGACCCTGCCGGTCTGGCTGCGCCGGGGCGCGCGCGGCTACTGGCAGGTGACCGAAGGCCGTCCGCCACATCCCGGGACGCAACTCGACGCCTCGCGGTCCGGCATTCCCCTGATCCGCCGCCGACGCTGAATCGGGCGCTTTGCAACCTGCGTGCGCACCATGTGATCCAGACCGAAGGTGTTGCAGCCGCCCCTCAGGAGCCTCGAACGGACACGTCCGGCTTGATCCGGGGACTGCCGAAGTCCCGCGCGGGACGGCGAACGCCGAGAGGGTGGAAAACACGCCTGCGCTGATCGTCGCACGGGCCGCCCCCTTTCTTTCCGGGCGGCGTCCGTCTATAGCGCCGGGCTTGGAAGCTGCGGAGACGGAAGATGCAAGGCTCGGCCAACCTCAACCTGATGATCAAGGCCGCACGCAAGGCGGGGCGGTCGCTGGTCAAGGACTTCCGTGAGGTGGAGAACCTGCAGGTCTCGACCAAGGGGCCGGGGGATTTCGTCTCGAAGGCGGATCGCGAGGCGGAACGGCTGATCAAGGAGGAACTCCTTGGTGGTCGCCCGACCTATGGCTGGATCGGCGAGGAAACCGGCGCTGCGGCGGGGGCCGATCCGACCCGGCGCTGGATCGTCGATCCCTTGGACGGGACCACGAACTTCCTGCACGGAATGCCGCATTGGTCGGTGTCCATTGCGCTGGAGCACAAGGGCGAGATCGTCTCGGCCGTCGTCTACGATCCGGCCAAGGACGAGATGTTCTGGGCCGAGAAGGGCGCAGGCTCATGGCTGAACGACAACCGCCGCCTGCGCGTTTCCGGCCGTCGGGCGATGCATGAGGCGGTCTTTGCGACCGGCGTGCCGTTCGGCGCCAAGTCGACGCTGCCCGCGATGCTGAAGGACCTCGGTCGCCTGATGCCGGCCTGCGCCGGGGTGCGGCGCTGGGGCGCGGCCTCGCTCGACCTCGCCTATGTCGCCGCAGGCCGGTTCGACGGCTACTGGGAGCGGGAATTGTCGGTCTGGGACATCGCCGCCGGGGTCTTGCTGGTCAAGGAAGCCGGCGGCCTGGTCGAGGGTCTGCACGAAGGCACCGATCCCCTGGATGGCGCGCTGATCGCGGCGAACGACGGGCTTTTCAAGGCGATGGCCGACACGATCCGCGCCTGAGCCTCCTCGTGCGACTTCGTCTTCTCGTCGGAAATGCGCCAGCGAGGAGTAACGAAGTCATCGACGAGCCTCACCCGCGCTGCAATTTGACCGGCTCGGACCGCGCCAGCCGCAGGAAATGCGCGATATAGGGCCTGGCCGCATCCTCTTCCCGCGTCGCCGCATACATCCGCTTCGTCACCACCGCGGGCCCAAGGGGCCGCGTGATGTAGTCCGCGTTCGTCTTGACCTCGCGCATCACCCAGTCCGGCAGCACCGCCACGCCCCGGTTCGACCCCACCAGCATCAGGATCACCGCCGTCAGCTCTGCCGTCCGCTGCGCCCGCGGTTCCACCTTCGCCGGCGTCAGGAGTTCGGTGAACACGTCCAGCTTGTCGCGGGCCACCGGATAGGTGATCAGCACCTGGTCTCGGAAATCCTCCGCCGTGATGAAGTCCTTTGTGGCCAAGGGGTTCTGTGCAGACCCGACGAAGGTCGGATGATAGTCGAACAACGGATTGAACACGATCCCCGGCGGGGGTTCGCGGTCGGAACTGATCACCAGATCCACATCCTCGCGGTTCAAGGCCGGCAGCGCCTCGAAGGCCAGGCCCGCCCGGATGTCGACGTCGATCTCGGGCCAGGCATGACGGAACATCTCCAGGACCGGGAACAGCCAGTCGAAACAGGCGTGGCACTCGATCGCGATATGCAGCCGCCCGGTCCGCCCGGCGCGAAGCGCGCGGAACTCCTCTTCCATCGCGTCGATCTCGGGCAGGATGCGTTCCGCCGCGCGCAGCATCCTGACCCCCGCCGCCGACAGCCGCATGGGTTTAGACCGCCGCACGAACAGCTCCATCCCCGCCTGATCCTCCAGCCCCTTCACCTGATGCGACAGGGCGGACTGTGTCATGTTCAGCACATCCGCCGCCCGCGCCAGCCCCCCGGCTTCCTGGATCGCGCGGATCGTCCGCAGGTGGCGCAGCTCAATATACATGCACAATCCTCATGAAGATGGTGAGAATTATGAATTTGTCTCACATAACGCAATCTGCGACAAGAGGTCACCGCAGGAGACCGCCATGCCCACCCCCCGCATCAGTTTCGAATTCTTCCCGCCGCAGTCGCTGGACGCATCGTTCCGCCTGTGGGAAACGGTGCAGGCGCTGGCCCCGCTGCAGCCTTCCTTTGTTTCGGTCACCTACGGCGCGGGCGGCACCACCCGAACGCTGACGCATGAGGCGGTTTCGACCATCCACCGCAACTACCGCCTGCCGGTTGCCGCCCACCTGACCTGCGTCGACGCGACCAAGACCGAGACGCTGGCCATCGCCGAAGCCTATGCCGCCGCCGGGGTCACGGAAATCGTCGCGCTGCGCGGGGATGCCCCCAAGGGCGCGCAACGTTTTGTCCCGCATCCCCTCGGCTTCGCCCATTCGGTGGAACTGGTGGAAAAGCTGGCCCGCACTGGCAAGTTCACCATCCGCGTCGGCGCCTACCCCGAGCCGCACCCCGATGCCGCCGACAGCACCGCCGATGTCACCTGGCTGAAACGCAAGATCGACGCGGGTGCCACTTCGGCGATCACCCAGTTCTTCTTCAGCGCCGACACCTTCTTCCGCTTCCGCGATGCCTGCGTTCGCGCCGGGATCACCGCCCCGATCATCCCCGGCATCCTGCCGATCACCTCGTGGTCGGGTGCCAAGACCTTCGCCCGCCGTTGCGGAACGAGTGTCCCGCACAAGTTGGACGAGGCCTTCACCATGGCCGCCCGTGACGGGCGCGAAGAGCTTCTGGCGCTGACCCAATGCACCCAGCTTTGCGACAATCTGGTCCGGGGCGGGGTCGAGGATCTGCATTTCTACACCCTGAACCGCCCGTACCTGACCCGCGAAGTCGTCCGCGCACTGGGCATCCTGCCCGAGCTGGTGCTGGAGAAAGTGGCCTGACATCAACCCCTCGGGGTAAACGGCGTCTCCCTCGGCGGCTTTCCGACCTTTCCCCTTCAGGTGCCCGGAAAGCCGCCGCTTTTTTCCGTGGGCTTGCCCCGGGGGCGTTATCAGCTAATCTCGCGCGACCCTCATGCGCGGAGCTGTCATGGCAAAGCTCGTCACCCTTCTGAACGGCCCGAACCTGAACCTCCTCGGTCTGCGCCAACCCGAAATCTACGGGCGTGAGACCCTGGAGGATGTGGCAGCCTCGGTCGCGGACCTGGGCGAGGAGCTGGGCCTGCGGGTGAAGGCGCTGCAGTCCAACCACGAAGGCCAGCTTGTCGACTGGATTCAGCAGGCGCGCGGCACTTCGGCGGCGATCATCATCAACCCCGGTGCCTATTCCCACACCTCCATCGCCATTCTCGACGCGCTCCACGCCTATGAGGGTGTGGTGATCGAGGTCCACATCTCCAACATCCACAAGCGCGAGACGTTCCGGCATCATTCCCACGTCTCGGTCCGCGCCGACGGGGTGATCGCGGGCTGCGGGACGGAGGGCTACCTTCTGGCGCTGCGCCGGATCGCCACGCTTCTTAAGGCATGACCGACCGGTTCCGCTGGCACCCCGAGGCCCGGCTTTTCGACAGCGCGGGGGACGAAGTCCTGCCACCTTCAGCAATCCCCCAACCCCCATCCCTTCCCGGCCAGGGGGAGGTGAGGCGCTGGCGTCAGGCAGCGGGTGAAACCGGCGCAGCAGTTTTCCCCGACACCCCCCTGGGCCTCGCCGCCGCGATCGGGCACCCCGCCTTCCGGATCGGCGCGCCGGATCAGCCACCACCCGTGCCCCACCTCCGGCCGATTCTCGAAACCCTCACCTCCGGCTCGACCGGCCAGCCCCGCCGCATCCGCCGCACGCAAGCCTCCTGGACCGCCAGCTTCGCCGTCAACGTCCGCTTCGGCATCGGCCCCGCCGCGCGTGTGGCAACGCTGGGTCGCTTGATCCATTCCCTCCCGCTCTACGGCGCCGTCGAGGGCCTCCACCTCGGCGCCCAGGTCCACCTCCTGTCCCACCTCCGCCCCGACCGGCAACGCGCGGCCCTCACCGACCGCCGCATCACCCACCTCTACGCCACTCCCGCCCAACTCCGCCTCCTGACCGACGGCCCGGGCACATGTCCCGCCCTGCGCCTCATCCTCTCCGGTGGCGCAAAGCTCGACCCCGCCCTCCGCGCCCGCCTTGCCACCCTCGCTCCGCAGGCGCAGATCCGAGAGTTCTACGGTGCCGCCGAGACCAGCTTCATCACCCTCGCCGATCAGACCACCCCCGAGGCATCGGTCGGCCGCCCCTATCCCGGAGTCGACCTGCATCTCGACCAGACCGGAGAGGTCTGGGTCAGAAGCCCCTATCTCTTCCTGGGCTATGCCCTCGACTTCCCTTCAGAAAATATCCCCGCCGGAGGCTCTTCAGCCAAGCCGGTTGCGCGCGCTTCGCGCGCAGAGGCGAGACAAAAGGCTCGCGCGCCAGCGCTCATTTCCGGTCCCGCCGCGACCCGCTGGCGCGACGGCTGGCTCTCGGTGGGCGAGATCGGCGCGCTCCAGGACGGTTTTCTGTTTCTTAAGGGCCGCGCGGGCCGCATGGTCACCGTTGCCGACCAGAACGTCTTCCCCGAGGAAATCGAGGCCTTTCTCGAAACCCTCCCCGGCGTGTCCCGCGCCGCCGTCCTGCCGGTGCCTGATCCCAGACGCGGCCACGCGCTGGTCGCGGTCCTGCTCGGCGATGCCACGCGGGAAGCGGCCATCCTGGCGCGGCTTCGCCGCGAGCTTGGCCCGCTCAAATCCCCCAGGTCCCTGATCTGGCGGAGAGAGTGGCTCACACTCCCGTCCGGCAAGACCGACCTCAAGGCGCTGGAGGCAACCCTTTGGCCCGTCTGATCGCCGCCCGCCGCACCGCTGTCGTGCCCCGGGGCGGGGCCTTCGCCCGGCTGTCCCTCGAAGACCTCGCCGCCCCCGTCCTGATCGCCTGCCTGGCCGACGCCGGGGTCGCTCCACACCGGGTGGACGAGGTGATCCTGTCGAACGCCCTCGGTGCTGGCGGCAACCCGGCCCGGCGTGTGGCCCTTGCGGCAGGCCTCCGGGAAACCGTCGCGGGCCTGACCACTGACCGGCAATGTGCGGGCGGCCTTGACGCGATCCTGCTGGCGAAGGCTCTCGTCGACTCCGGTGCCGCCGACATCGTCCTTGCCGGAGGCGTCGAAAGCTACTCCCGCCGCCCGCTGCGTCAGAAGACCGACCCCGACGGCGGCGCCCCTGTGCCCTACGATCAGGCCCCCTTCACCCCCTGGCCCGACCGCGACCCGGATATGGCCGCGGCCGCCGAGGCCCTGGCCCGCCGCCTTGGCATCCCCCGCGACCGGCAAGAGGCATGGGCCGCGCACAGCCACGCGAAAGCCGTCGCCGCCGATCCGTCGGCCGAAATCGTCCCCCTCAACGGCACCGTGCATGACGCCTTTCCGCGTGTCGTGACCTCCAGACTGCTCGCCAAGGCCCCGATCCTGGCCGGCAGCATCACCGCCGCCACCGCCGCCGTCGCTGCCGATGCCGCCGCCGTCTGCCTCATCGTCTCTGACCGCATTGCGCAGGGCAGGGGGCTTGCCCTCCTTGGTGGCGCAACGCTTGGCGGAAACCCCGAGGAGCCCGGCCTCGCTCCCGTCGCCGCTATCCGGCGCATCTGGCACGGCGAACGGCTTCAACAGGCGGAAATCATGGAGGCCTATGCCGTCCAGGCCCTTGCCGTGATCGATGGCGCGGGGTTCGATCCGCAGATCGTCAATCCCGGCGGCGGCGGGCTGGCACGCGGTCACCCGATCGGCGCGTCAGGCGCGATCCTCGCGGTCAGGCTGTTCCACGGGCTGCGAACCGGCAGGGGCCTCGCCGCCATCGCCGCTGCGGGCGGGATCGGGACGGCGCTGCTGGTGGAACGCTCAGGCGCGGGATAAGAGAGAGGTTGGCCGCATCCGCGCCAGGTTCTGCGTCACCAGACCCGCGATCACCGTCTTGATCGCGTCGCCCGGCAGGAAGGCCAGAGCGGCCCCGAGTGAGGCCTCCCTGACGCTGACGCCGGTCATGTAGGCGATCCCGATGATGCCGAACGCATAGAGGACACCAATCCCGCCAATGGTCGCCGCCGCCCAGGCCGCCATGCCGGGGGGCAGCGTCGTCCGCTCCATCACCCAGCCGGCGACGAAAGCCGCGACGGGGAAGCCCAGCAGGAACCCGACGGACGGGGTCGCGAACACCCCGATCCCGCCGCGTCCGCCGGAAAGAAGCGGCAGTCCCGCCGCGACAAGCACCAGGAAAAGCAGCACCGCCAAGGCACCGCGCCGTGCGCCAAGGACCGTTCCGCACAGCATCACACCCAGAGACTGCGCGGTGATTGGCACGCCTCCGGCAAGGTCGATCTTCGGGATCAGCCCAAGAACCGCGATCAGGGCGGCGAAAAGAGCGATATGGGTCAGGTTGCGTTCCATGGGGTCCCCGCTGGTTTCCGGCACCTTAACCGGCCCCGCCCCGCGCCCGCAAGGCCTCGGCCACCCGATCCGCATCGTCCAGGGCGGCAAGGGTTGCAGGCACCAGAACCCGCCAGCCCGGGCGGCGCGGGGACCGGGCGCGCCAGCTTGCGCCAATCTGCTCCATCCGGTCCAGCATCACCGGAAGGAAGCGGATGACCAGCGCGAAGGCAAGGGCAAGGCGGCGGGGAGGCAGGCCAAAGACCTGCAGCGGACGGGCGAGCCGCTGGAAGATCGTGACCATGTCCGAAAGCCGCGTCGTCATGGTGACGAAGTTCGCCAACCCCACCGCGGCCAGCATCCGCAGGATGACGACCAGCCCGCCGACCGGGTTTCCGGTCCACAGATGCCACAGCGCGACGATCAGCACGAAAGGCCACAAGGGTCGCAAAAGCCGCAGCCCAGCGATGGCAAAGTCTGTGCCGCCCGACAGGTAAAGCCCCACAATCACGCCAAGCACCGCAGCCAGTGCCAGCGGCGATCCCAGCACGAAAAGCCCTGTCGTCGCCACCGCCAGCAGGGCGAGCTTGACGCCCGCCCGCACCCGGTGTGCCCAGGTTTCAACCGGCGAGGTCAGCGTCAGCATCGCTCGCTCCGATCCGTGCCATTTCGGCAGCGAAGACGGGCAGCACCGCATCCGGTGGCCCGTCCGCAGCGATCCGCCCGGCTTCCAGCCACAGCACGCGGTCACACCCCGCAACCGTCGCCGGGTCGTGGGTGATCGTCACCAGCCGCTGCGGCAGGGCGGCAAAGCGGCGGGCAAGGCGGGCTTGCGTCGGCAGGTCGAGGCCCGCCAGCGGCTCGTCCAAAAGGATGGTGCGCGGGGCCATCAGCAGGACGGACAGGAGGCACAGGTAATGCCGCTGCCCCTGGCTCAAGCTGGTGACCGGCTCCTTCGCCCAATGCGCCCGCTCCTCGCTCTGCAACGCGGCATTGGCCTGTGCAAGGGCCTCGGCCTGCGCCAGCCCCTGCTGGGCCAGACCGAAGGCCAGCTCCTCCTCGACCGTGGGGAACAGGATCTGATGGTCCGGGTTCTGGAACAGGATGCCAAGGCCCGCCACCGCCGCGCGCCGGTCGGTGAAGGGGTCGAACCCGTCGACCCGCACCCGCCCCCGATCGGGCGCGATGAGCCCCGCGATTAGCCGCAACAGCGTCGTCTTGCCCGACCCGTTCCGCCCCAGGATGCCGATCCGGCCCTCGGTCAGCCACAGGGCCAACCCTTCAAGCACCAGCCGCCCGCCGAGGCGGACATCGGCAGCGGCAATCTCGATCCCGGATGATAGCTGTGCCATGGGCGGCCCTGCGGATGACTGGCCGCCCTTCTAGAGCCTGTCTGGCGAAAGGGGAATCCGGATTTGTCGAAAGATCGGTCCTGGCCGCTGGTCCCGGCCTTGCGGGTCGGTGCATGGCCTTCGCCACGACCGAACTCTGTCCCCGGCCCGCGCGGGGCCGGGGCAGATCGCGGTTCCCTACTGGCAGTCGGCGATGAACCGGTTGCCGTACTGGTCGCGATAATAGCACTTGCCGCGCTGCGGGGCGGGGCCGATCAGTTGCGAGGCGGCAACGCCGACGATCGCGCCGACGATCGCGCCTTTTTCGCGGTCACGATCCGACGACACGGCCGCACCCACCGCCGCCCCGCCCAAAGCGCCGATCGCTGCATTCTGCTCGGTCGGCGTGCAGGCTGCCAACGCCCCGAACAGCAGGGGAAGTCCAAGAAAACCACGGGTCATGTCTTTGCTCCGATGCCTGAGTCTGCGACCCGACTCTACCCCTCCGTGCTCCGAAATCCGCCGAAAACTTCGGCGTTGGCGGATTCCAACCGACCCCGGCGCGCGATACCGCCGGATCTAGCCCTGCCGGGCCGCCGCAACGGCGGCTTCCAGGATCTCCATTGCCTCGGCGAAATGCGCGTCGGGAATGGTGATCGGCGCCAGGAAGCGCACCACATTGCCATAGACGCCGCAGGTAAGAAGGATCAGCCCGCGCTTCTGCGCCTCCAGCCGGACCCGGGCCGTAAAGCCTGCGTCGGGCTCGCGCGACCCCGGCTTGCCGAATTCCACCGCGACCATGAACCCGGGACCCCGGATGTCGATGATCTCGGGCGTGGTGGCGCGCAGGGCCTCCAGCCGCTGCTTCAGCCGGCTGCCAAGCTCATTCGCCCGGGCGCAGAGGTCTTCCTCCTCGATCACGTCCAGAACCGCATTCGCCGCCGCGATGCCAAGGGGGTTGCCCGCATAGGTGCCACCAAGCCCGCCCGGATTGGCCGCATCCATCAGCTCGGCCTTGCCGGTGACCGCCGCCAGCGGCAGGCCTCCGGCAAGTCCCTTGGCCATGGTCGTCAGGTCCGCCGCCACGCCGTGCATCTGCATCGCGAAAAGGTTGCCCGTGCGCGCAAAACCGGTCTGCACCTCGTCGGCGATCATCACGATGCCATGCTGGTCGCACAGCGCCCGGATCGCCTTCACCAGGTCGGTCGGGGCGGGATAGAAGCCGCCCTCGCCCTGCACCGGCTCGAAGATGATCGCGGCGACGCGGGCGGGGTCGAGGTCGGCCTTGAACAGCTTCTCGATCCCCGCCATCGCGTCCTTGGTGGAAATGCCATGCGGCTCCATCGGGAAGGGGACGTGATAGACATCCGGCATCATCGCACCGAAGCCCTTCTTGTAGGGCTCGACCTTGCCGGTCAGCGACATGCCCATGAAGGTGCGGCCGTGGAAGCCGCCGCCGAAGGCGATGACGGCGTTGCGGCCCGTGGCGATGCGGGCGATCTTGATCGCGTTCTCGCAGGTATGGGTGAACTTCGCCATCTGGGCTGCCACCGCCGCCATCACCTTCGGGTGGCAATGCCCGGTGTTCACCACCGCGATCCCGGCGGCGAAGTCGATATAGCGGTTGCCCTCGATGTCCCAGATTTCCGAATTCAGCGCCCGATCCGCGTAGATCTGCGTCATCATTCCCACGCCGCGCGAAATGGCATCATCGCGGCGCTTGGCGACTTCGGCGTTCAGCATGGTCTCGCTCCCCAGAATGCATGGCCACCGCGCGGATCAGACTCGCGCCCACCGGCCTTTCCGCCATTTGATCAAATATCCGGCCCGACTTCAATCCTTCATCCGATGCGTCGCCCGGTCGGTGATTCAGCTTTCATTAACCTTGCCCGGTGCAGGGTAGAAGCAACGAAACATTGCGAGGACCGAGATGGCGGATGGCCAGATTCCGAACCTTCAGCCGGTGACCGAAGACGACCGGCTTGACTGCCTGCGGCTGGCACGTTCGCGCCGGGTGGGGGCGGTCACCTATCACCGGCTGCTCGCCGAACACGGCTCGGCCCGCGCCGCCCTGGCCGCGCTTCCGGGCATCGCCCGGGCCGCGGGGGTTGAAGACTACGAGATCTGCCCCCTGGGCGTCGTGATCGCCGAACAGAAACAGGGCCGTGCCGCCGGGGCCCGACTTGTGGTCCATGGCCAGGCGGAGTATCCCACCGCATTGACGGATCTGCCCGATGCGCCGCCGGTCCTTTGGACGCTTGGCGACATCACGCTTCTCAACCGCCCGGCCGTTGGCATGGTAGGCGCGCGCAACGCGTCCTCTCTTGGCACGCGCATGGCCCGACGCCTTGGGCAAGGCCTGTCCGAGGCCGGGCTCACCGTGGTTTCCGGTCTCGCGCGCGGGATCGACAGCGCCGCACACGAAGCGGCACTGGACGGCGACGGCCGCACAGTCGCCGTGATGGCCGGCGGCATCGACGTGATCTATCCGGCGGAAAACGACGGCCTGGCCCGTCTGATCGACGCCAGGGGCTGCCGACTTAGTGAACACCCCCCGGGGCTTGAACCGCAAGCCCGGCATTTTCCCCTGCGCAACCGCATCGTCGCGGGCCTCTGCCGCGCCGTGGTCGTGGTCGAGGCGGCGGCGAAATCCGGCAGCCTGATCACAGCCCGCGCCGCGCTCGACTACGGGCGCGAGGTGATGGCGGTGCCGGGACACCCTTTTGACGCCCGCGCTTCGGGCTGCAACATGCTGATCCGCGACGGCGCGCTGCTGGTCCGTGGCCCGCAGGATGTGCTTGAGGCGCTGGGTGCCCCCTGCCAGGCGCAGCCGGACCCGGAAATGCGCCTTGCGCCCGCGCCGGTCCCCGCCGCGTCGCAACGCCCCTTGAAAGAGGTGGCGCTCCTGCACTCCATGATTCTCTCGCGCCTCGGCCCCAGCCCCTTGGCCGAGGACCAGCTGATGCGCGACCTGAACGTCACATCCGCGCAGCTGGCCCCCGAACTGGTCAATCTGGAGCTTGAGGGCCACATCGCCCGCCAGCCCGGCGGGCTTCTGGCGCGGATCAAGTAGGGTGGGCAATCTGCCCTTTACCCGATCTGCACTCCGACTCGTCAGGATTGGTTGACACCTGCTGCGCCAGACGTGCGTCTGTATGGATGCCATACCGGAACCTGACCCCGGGAACACTGCGGAATTTACTTGGGAGACCCCGGTCGATCCAACGCCTCCAACGGCTTGCCCCGCTCCGTCGGCCACCCTTCCGCGTGGTGCGGTCGTCGGCGTTCGCCGATGCGAAATCCGGGCCTCGCCAGCGGTCGCACCCGCTCCCGGTCGCCCCCCGGTTGACATCCGCGCAGCTTCCCCCACATGGTGCCCCGCCATTTGCCGGGTGCGGGAGTTTCAGGAAAAATGCCAGTCGTCGTTGTCGAATCCCCCGCCAAGGCCAAGACAATCAACAAATATCTCGGTCCTGACTTCACGGTCCTCGCCTCCTACGGCCATGTCCGCGACCTGCCGCCCAAGGATGGTTCCGTCGACCCCGAGGCCGGTTTCGCCATGCTGTGGGAAGTGGCGCCCGAGTCGAAAAAGCACATCCGCGCCATCACCGAAGCTTTGAAGACCGACGACACCCTGATCCTTGCGACCGACCCCGACCGTGAGGGCGAGGCGATCAGCTGGCACTTGAAGGAAGC
>NCDY01000019.1 GCA_002280405.1 Rhodobacterales bacterium 32-66-9
AGCGCGGCGAAGGGGTTGTCCGGGTCAATCGGCTTTTCAACCCGGGGCGGGCGGGCCTCGTAGGACTTGTGCCGGTCATCGCGCTGCGGCTTGCCGCCCTTGGCGTGATCGCGGCGGTCGCCTTTCGGGCCGCCCTGCGGCCGGTCGCCCTTGGGGCGGTCGTGTTTCGGACGGTCGTGTTTCGGCCCTTCGCCCTGCGGACGCTCGACGCGCGGGGCGCGGGCGGCTTCGCCCTCCTTCCGTTCGGGACGGGGGCCACGTTCGGGACGCTGGCGGGGCTTCGGGGCCCAGGTGAAAGTGTAGAAGGCCTCCATCTCTGGGGCCACTGCCTCGGGTGCGGGTTCTGGCGTGGGGGAAAGGATCGACACTTCCTCGGGGATTGGCTGGCCGGCGGCGATGGCGGCGGCGGCCTCTGCCGAGATCTCGGGCACCTTCGCCGCCTCGGCCTTGACCTTGAGGCGTTCGGCCTTTTCGCCCTTGTAGCCGAGACCCGCCATCAGGTCGGCGAACTGGTCAAGGGTCATGCCGGTGATCGACAGCATGTCGGGCGTCGCCTCGAAGCCCGCGCGGCTGTCCTTCTGGCGCAGGATGTCGGCCAGGCGTTCCAGCATGTCGATGCGGATCGCCCGGGTCCCGGCGGGGTGGTAGCCGGCGAGGGTGTAGTGCTGTTTCGGGACCTCGGCCACGTTCGGGATCGTCACCAGGCCGGGGGGCGGCGACTCGGGGAATTCCTGCAGCCCGTTCCACAGGGACCACAGCACCAGCCGCAGGCGGGTCGGCGCGGGTTTCAGAAGCGCGGGCAGGAAGACGGTGAACTGGCCGAAGCGGACGCCGTGCTTGCGAAGCGCACCGCGCGCGTCCTGGTCCAGATCCTTGACCTCGGACGCCACGGCATCGCGGGGCAGGACGCCCATCGCCTCGGACAGGCGGAAGGCGAAACCGCGAGCGAGGCCGGTGAGGGCCTCGTCGCGGGCAATCGCGAGGAGCGGCTCGAACTGGGCGGCCACCTTGCGGTCGATGAAGTGCTGCAACCGGCGGCGGACTTTCTCGACCACCTCGGGACCGGCTTCCTCATCCACGAAGGCCTCGACGGTGGGTTTCGCGGGTTCCCCGCCCTTCACCAGCTTGCCGACGGCGTTGGTGCCCCACATCAGGCCGCCCTGTTCGGTGAAATCAAGCTCGGTGTCCGGCGCGTTGTAGAAACGGTCGGCGCGGAGGTGAAACTCCGGCTTCAGGGCCTGGATCGCGGCGGTCGCGAGGGTCTTTGCCGCATCGGGGGTTGCCGAGGCATCCTGCTTGAAGCGGAACCCTTCCAGACGGCCGACAAATTCGCCTTCGACCGTCACTTCACCCTTGTCGTTCACTTCGGCCACCAGAGCCTCCTTCTGCTTCAACCGGCGAAGAAGGACGCTCGTCCGCCGGTCGACAAATCGTTGGGTCAGCGCCGCATGCAGGGCATCCGACAGGCGGTCTTCTACCGCGCGCGTTTCCTCGCGCCAATGGCTTTCGTCTTCGACCCAGTTTTTCCGCTGAGTGACGTAAGTCCAGGTGCGGATATGGGCCAGCCTGCGCGATAAAGTGTCGATGTCGCCTTCGGTCTTGTCGATGCGCCTGATCGCGGTGGCGAGCCAGTCTGCGGGTATGCGCCCGCCGCCCAGGCCGCGCCCGACGAGGAACTCGAAGATCCGGGTCAGAAGCGTGGTGTGTTCCGGGCCGGTGGAGGAGCGGAAGTCGGGGATGCGGCAGACATCCCACAGAAGTTGCACGCGTTTCGGTTCGGTCAGCTTGTCCTGCACCTCGGGCAGGGCGCAGAGCGCCTTCAGCGCAAGGACGTCGTCGGCGTCGCGCGCGCGGGTCAGCCAGTCGTTGAAGGTGGGCGCTTCCAGGCTGCGGATCAGCCGGTCGGCGCTGCCGAAATCCATCGACTCGTTGCGCCAGTGCAGCTTTTTCACCGGGGCAAAGCGGTGGCTCTCGATGCCCTCTACCACATCCTCGTCGAAGGGCCGTGCCTCGCCGGTGACACCGAATGTCCCGTCCTCGGTGTGCCGCCCGGCACGGCCGGCGATCTGGGCCAGTTCCTGCGGGTAAAGGCCCCGCATCCGGCGGCCGTCGAACTTGGCGGTGGAGGAGAAGGCGACATGGCTGATGTCGAGGTTGAGGCCCATGCCGATGGCATCGGTCGCGACCAGATAGTCCACGTCGCCGTTCTGATACAAGGCCACCTGGGCATTGCGGGTGCGCGGCGACAAGGCCCCCATCACCACCGCGCAGCCGCCCTTCTGGCGGCGGATCAGCTCGGCGATGGCATAGACGTTTTCCACCGAGAAGCCGACGATGGCGCTGCGGGGCGGCATCCGGCTGATCTTCTTCGACCCCGCATAGCGCAAGGTCGACATCCGGTCGCGTTTCAGGAACGTCACCTGCGGCACCAGCCCGGCAATCGCCCCGCGCATGGTGTCGGACCCCAGGAACAGGGTTTCATTCAACCCTCGCGCCCGCAACAGGCGGTCGGTGAAGACATGCCCGCGGTCGGCATCGGCGCAAAGCTGGATCTCGTCCACCGCGACGAAATCGGCGCCGATCTCCAG
This sequence comes from Rhodobacterales bacterium 32-66-9, assembly GCA_002280405.1. Lineage (GTDB taxonomy): Bacteria > Pseudomonadota > Alphaproteobacteria > Rhodobacterales > Rhodobacteraceae > Tabrizicola. The sequence goes on from NCDY01000019.1 coordinate 2,589, forward strand.
CGGCATCGCTTCGGTGGTGCAGACCCAATACTGGGTGCGGTCCGGGACGATGCGTTCCTCGCCCGTGACCAACGCCACGACCGAGGGGCCGACACGGGCGACGACGCGGTCATAGACCTCGCGCGCCAAGAGCCGCAAGGGCAGGCCGATGACGCCGGTGCGGTGCGCCAGCATCCGGTCGATGGCGTGATGAGTCTTGCCGGTGTTCGTCGGCCCGAGGACCGCCGTCACCCGCCGGATGGCGTCCATGGCCTAAAGCTCCTGCCCCGCGGCTTCGGCTTCCAGCCGCTTGATGGCGTCTGCGGCACCCGCCAGGTTCGGATTGATGGCGATCGCGGCGCGATAGGCCTCCAGCGCCCGCTCGGGCCTGCCGGTTTCCTCGAGAATCATCGCCAGGCCCGACAGCGCCCCGAAATGCCGGGGGTTCAGGGTCAGCACCCGGGCAATGTCGGCGACCGCGGGCCCGAACTCGCCCGCCAGGTAATAGGCGCTGGCCCGTGCGTTCCAGGCCTCGGCGAAATCCGGATCCTGGTCGATGATCGCGGTGAAATGCTCGATGGCTGCCGGGTAGTCGCCCAGATCCATCGCGTCCTTGCCGCGCTGCAACAGAAGATCCTCGGCCGGAGAGCCAGATTTCGACCATTCGATCTGGATTTCGGTCTCGATCCGGCCCGCCTCGGCGGCATCCGCCGTCTTGAGCCGCTCGAAAAGGCCGTCGAGCTTGGCGGAATCCTGGGCCGCGGCCGCCGCGCAAGTCAGGAAAAGCGGCAGAAGTGCCGCAAAGATACGATTGAGAATGACGGACCGGACACGCATAACTGGAACGTAACCGATCCGCGCCAGATTGCCAGTGGCCGCGGGGTCACGATGGAGAGACTTCAGATGAGCGAGATGATCGATGCGGCCGTCAAGGCGCTGGCGGCGAAACTGTCGGGCGGATTCGACGGGGTGGCCAAGTTCGTGATCCCGGGCGAAGGGGCGATCATGCTGGACGCCCAAGGAGCGCGAGCCGGGGATGACGAGGCCGATGTGACGCTGACGGCGGAGGCGGATGTGTTCCGCGCGATTCTCGACGGCGGCATGAATCCGACGATGGCCTTCATGACCGGCAAGCTGTCCGTCGACGGCAACATGGGGCTGGCGATGAAGCTCGGCTCGGTGCTGGGGTGAAACACGACGCGACGGTTCCGGCACCATTCCACGCCGCGCTGGCCGATGCGCCGCCCGGCGCGGTCGTGGTCTGGGCAACAGCCGGATCGGGGGCCGGATCGGCGCGCATCCGGCTTGCGTCCTGGAAGGCGGGCGACAGGGGCACGGTGCTTGTGTTGCCGGGCCGGACGGAATGCATCGAGAAATACGGTCGCGCGGCGGGCGATCTGATCCGGCGGGGATTTTCCGTGATCGCTGTGGACTGGCGTGGCCAAGGCCTTGCCGACCGGGCGCTGCCCGACCGGATGATGGGTCACGTCGGCGACTTCGACGAATACCAGCGGGATCTTGACGCCATGCTGGCCGAGGCTTGGCGTCTGGACCTGCCGCGCCCCTGGTACATGCTGGCGCATTCGATGGGTGGCTGCATCGGATTGCGGGGCCTGATCCGCGGCCTGCCGGTCAAGGCCGCCGTCTTTTCGGCGCCGATGTGGGGCATCGCGATGGCCGCCTGGCTGCGGCCGGTGGCGGCTGCCGTTTCCGTCCTGGCCGCGCCCTTGGGTCTGGTGACGCGCTATGCGCCGTCGACCTCGGACGCGACTTATCTGCTGCAGGTGCCGTTCGACGGCAACGTGCTGACCACCGACCGCGAGATGTGGGACTACATGCGCCGCCAGGTGGCCGAAGTGCCGGACCTGGCGCTGGGCGGGCCGTCGATCGGCTGGCTGAAGGCGGCCTTGCGCGAATGCGCGGCTCTGGCGGCCCTGGCCGCGCCGAAGGTTCCGGCGATCTGCGCCCTTGGCACGGCGGAGCGCGTCGTGGACGTGCCCCCGGTGCATCTGCGCATGGCAGGCTGGGCGGAGGGTCGGCTGGAGCTTTATCCGGGGGCCGAACACGAGATCATGATGGAAGGCCCCGCCACCCGCGCCCGGTTCTTCGACCGCGCGGCCGCGCTGTTCGAGGCGCATCGCTGAAGCGTGATCAGGAAAAATGGACTCCGGTTTTCCGTGTCAATCACGCGACCATCAGGAATCGAGCAAGCCGGGCGATGTCGCCCAGCCTGCGTGCCCCATCGCCCGCCCTGGCAGATGTCTGGTGCCGGATCTCTATCGCCGCGCGCGGCAGGACAGGCAGGGGCTGGCCGGGATCCCTGGCGCGTTCCATGAGTCGTCCCTCGGTCCCGGTCAGGTAGAGGCGGCCCTGATCGGGATCCGTCGGCCGTATCGAAGACAGCGCCGCAAAGAAGGCGCCCTCGGCCGCAAGGTCCGGGCAGGCCATCCGAGTCGCCGCCAGCGCCGAGAAGCTGATTTCGGGCAGCTCGGAGGCATTCGCCGCGAAGAACCGGTTGACGGGTGCCGCGCCGGACAGCGTGTCGGCCTCAAGCCGCAACGCGGCGTTCCAGGCGATTTCCCGGCCTTCCAGCCCGACAAGGTGCAAGTCGATGCCGGTGTTCCCGTCCGACAGGGCGGGCGTCACCGGGGCCGCAAGGGCAGCACGGGACAGCAGGGAAAGACGCATGGGCCAGGCTCCGTCATCGGGTCAGACACCCCTTGGATCGGAATGATGTTTGATGGAAACATCATCCCGATCCCGGTTCTTGGTGTCGCGTGATCGATGTGGAAAACCGGAGTCCACTTTTCCTCATCACGCTCTGGACGCGTCAGAAAGCCTCGGGCTTGGCCTCGCGCGCCATGTGGTCAAGCACCGCGTTGACGAATTTGGCTTCCTTTCCCGCCGGGAAGAAGGCCTTGGCGACATCGACATATTCGGTGATCGCCACTTTCGGGGGTGTCGGCAGGTCCACGATCTCGGCCCCGGCTGCGCGGAAAAGCGCGCGCAGCACCGGGTCGATCCGGTCGATCGGCCAGGCCGCGACCAGTGCCCGGTCGGTCAGCTGGTCGATCCTGGCCTGCCAGTTCACCGCCGCCGCCACCACCGCCCGGAAGTGGTCGACGTCGCCTTCGGCAAACTCGCCCTCGTCGTAGGTCGCGCCAAAGCGGTGCGTCTCGAACTCACGCGTCACCGCCTCGACCGTCTGGCCCGAGACTTCCATCTGAAAAAGCGCCTGAACAGCGTAAAGCCGCGCCGCCGATTTCATCTGCCTCTTGTCGACCTTCATGCCCGGAAACCGATCCCCTTGGTCTTTCCGGCCCATCTGCGCGACAGGGCCACCAGATGCAAGGCCGCCGCTGCGGCACCGCCCCCCTTGTCCTGACCGCCAGGATCGGCGCGGACCTCGGCCTGGGCGCGGTTCTCCACCGTCAGGATGCCGTTGCCGATGCAGGCCCCCTGCAGGCCCAGCAGGCTGATCGCGCGCGAAGAGTCGTTGCAGACCGTGTCGTAATGCGTCGTCTCGCCCCGGATCACGCAGCCAAGGGCGACATAGCCGTCATATTCCGCCAGCCGTTCCGCCATCGCGATGGCGGTTGGCACTTCCAGCGCGCCCGGCACCTCGACCAGGTCCACCGCGGCCCCGCAGGCCGCCGCCACCGCGCGCGCGCCCGCGATTAGGTTGTCGGCGATGTCCCGGTAATAGGGCGCGACCACGATCAGCAGCTTTACCGGCTTGTCGAACTGCGGCAGCGGCAAGGTGAAATGCGTCTCGGCGGTCGCCATGTCCTACTCCTTGATCGCGCGGGTGCCCGCGATGGTGAGGTCATAGCCTTCCAGACCCACGAGCCTGGGCTGGACCGAGTTGGTGACAAGGGTGATTGCCCGCAGCCCGAGGGCCGCGAGGATTTGCGCCCCGATCCCGTATTGCCGCAAGGTTTGCGGCGAATGTTCGCCGTCCTCGACCATCTTCATCGTGGTGTCGCGCAGCAGGATCACCGCACCGCGCCCTTCCGCCGCGATGATCCGCATCGCCGCCGGCAGGTCGCTGCCACCGCCAAGACCCAGCACGTCCTCCAGCGGGTTCAGCGCATGGACCCGCACCAGGACCGGCCCGGGCGTCGTCAGGTCGCCCTTGGTCAGCACCACATGGTCGGCACCCTGCAGATCGTCGGTGAAGACCCGCATCAGCCAGTCGCCGCCATGCACCGACGTGACCGACTTGACCGAGCGTTCGTTGACCAGATTGTCATGCCTGCGCCGATAGGCGATCAGGTCGGAAATCGTGCCGATCTTGATCCCGTGCTTCTGGCCGAAGGCGATCAGGTCCGGCAGCCGGGCCATGGTGCCATCGTCGTTCATCACCTCGCAGATCACGCCCGACGGGTTGAGACCCGCCAGCCGCGCCACGTCCACCGCGGCCTCGGTATGGCCGGCACGCACCAGCACCCCGCCGTCGCGTGCCCGCAGCGGGAAGATGTGGCCGGGGCTGGCGATATCCGCCGCCCCCTTGGTCGGGTCGGTCGCCACCGCCACGGTCCGCGCCCGGTCCGCCGCCGAGATCCCGGTCGAGATCCCGTCGACCGCCTCGATCGACAGGGTGAAGGCCGACGAGTGGCGGCTGGAATTCTTGCGGTCCATCAGCTGCAGTCCAAGCTGGTCCGCCCGGTCCGAGGTCAGCGCCAGGCAGATCAGCCCGCGCCCGTGCATGGCCATGAAGTTGATGGCATTCGGCGTGCACATCTGCGCCGGGATCACGAGGTCGCCTTCGTTCTCGCGGTCCTCGTGGTCGACCAGGATGAACATCCGCCCGTTGCGGGCGTCCTCGATGATCTCTTCAATCGAGGATATGGCGTCGGAATATTCGGACATGACGGCCTCGCAAGCTCTTCGCGCCCATCTATCGCGACGGCCGTGCAAAGGCCAGAGGGCAGGCGGTGCGGCACCGCAGTCCATCTTCGCGCCAGTGCAGAGGCGAGGACGGCCGCATCGTCCGTCAAAGCCGCGCCGACAGGACCGCGAGGCAGGCCACTTCCGCCAGCTGCTGCGAGGCGCCGAGGATGTCTCCCGTCTGCCCGCCGATCCGGCGCAGGGCCGATGCCGACAGCACCGCGCCCGCGCCCAGGGCCGCCGCCGCCATCGCGATCCCGGTCCAGCCCGTCAGCGCCACGGCGATCGCAAGGCCCAGCCCCAGTGCCGCCAGCGCGATGCCGGGCGCGGGCTGCCCCGTCGCATGGCTCAGCCCCTCGCCCCGGGCATTCGGCAGCAGCGCCATGATCAGCGCCATCGGCGCGCGCGACAGGGCCCCCGTGGCCACCAGCGCCGCCCAGTGCCCGCCGAAGACCAGAAGTGCCGTCAGCGCCGACCAGCGCGCCAGCACAACCAGCACCAGCGCCAGCACGCCGTAGCTTCCGACCCGGCTGTCTTTCATGATCTCCAGCCGCCGCGCCTTCGTCCAGCCGCCGAAAAGCCCGTCCGCCGTGTCCGACAGCCCGTCCTCGTGCAGCCCCCCCGTCAGCATCGCGCCGAACGCCAGCACCAGGACCGCCGTCACCCCGGGCGTCACGCCCAGCCACAGCGCCGCGCTGGCCAGCGCGGCGGCCGCCGCCCCGAGCGCGGCCCCGACCAGCGGCCAGGCCCAGGCCGACGCCGCGCCGGTCGACCGATGGTCCGGCAGCGGCAGCCGCGTGAGAAGCGCGAAACCCGACAGGATGTCGTGCGGCAAGCGCAGGGCGATGTCGCGGATTGCAGTCAATGTGGCTTATCCCGGCTGGCACAATGCTGCGCCATGGGGTAGCCGCAAGCCACAGCAGGTTCAATCCGGAGTTATCGATGCCCTTCCAGTCCCTTGCCGATGTCCGTGCGCTTCTGGCGGCGCTTCCGGTTCCCGATCCGGCCGCGATCGCCGGTGCCGAGGCGCGGAACGGCCAGTTGACAAAGCCTCCGGGCGCGCTGGGGCGGCTGGAGCGGCTTGCGGTCTGGATGGCGGGTTGGCAGGGCACGGACAAGCCGGTGGCGTCACGGCCGCAGATCGTCATCTTTGCGGGAAATCATGGGGTTACCGCCAAAGGCGTCTCGGCCTTTCCGGCCGAGGTGACGCTGCAGATGGTGGCGAATTTCGCCCATGGCGGGGCGGCGATCAACCAGTTGGCCAAGGCCTTCGGCGCAAAGCTTGATGTCCACGCGCTGGATCTTGACCGCCCGACGGCGGATTTCACCGAAGCCCCGGCGATGAGCGAGGCAGAGGTTGTGTCCGCGCTGCGAAAGGGGTTCGCGGCGGTCGATCCGCAGGCGGATGTCTTCGTCGCGGGCGAGATGGGGATCGGCAACACCACGTCGGCGGCGGCGATTGCGACCGCGCTTTACGGCGGGCTGGGCTGGGCCGGGCGCGGGACCGGCGTGGATGACGCGGGCCTGCGCCGGAAGGAAGCCGCCGTCGCGGCGGGGGTGGAATTGCACAGGGCGCTTTTGTCGGACCCGCTGCAGGTGTTGCGCTGTCTGGGCGGGCGCGAGATTGCCGCGATGACCGGGGCGATTCTTGGCGCGCGGATGGCCCGGGTTCCGGTGATCCTGGACGGGTTCATCGCCTGCGCGGCGGCGGCGGTCCTGGACAAGGCGGCTCCGGGGGCGCTGGACCACTGCGTCGCGGGCCACCAAAGCGCCGAAGGCGCGCATGCGCGGCTGCTGGAGAAGCTGGGGAAAGAGCCGCTGTTGTCGCTGGGCCTGCGGCTGGGCGAAGGGTCCGGCGCGGCGCTGGCGATCGGCGTCGTGCAAGGGGCCGTCGCCTGCCACTCCGGCATGGCCACTTTTGCCGAGGCCGGCGTCGCGGCGGGGGCCTGACGCCGCGGTCCACAGGTGGTCAAGGAATGCGCCCGCGCAGGATCAAGAACTTGCGCGCGGACACTTGCAGTTTGCCAAGGGCTGCTCGGCGATGACTTCGTCAGGTCTCGCAGGGTTTCCGCGACGAGAAGACGAAGTCGAACGAGGCGCCGTCTGTGGAATCCCTCACGCCTTCGGCAGCTTCAGGCTGACCAGCCGCCCGCCCTTCTGATAGCGCACCTCGGTGTCGGTGATCGCCTGCACCGTCCCGCCATCGATCCGGTCGCCAACCTGGACCTTCTTGTATTTCCCGTTCGACTGCCGGACCAGCGCATAGCGGCGGCTGTCGGTGCCGTAGGTCCCGATCAGGTTGATCTTCGACAGGTTGATCGCATTGTTGTAGGTTGCCATCTTTGCGACATTGGCCCTGGTCGGGATCGAAGGCGCGGCCTTGGTGGTCTCGGGCTCGTCCAGCTCATCGGTTTCCGCGGTTCTCGGGTCGGGGGCCGCGGCGGCGACTTCGACGGTCCCGGCCTCGGGAGCGAACTCGGGAGCGGGTTCGCGCACGGCGGCGGCGACTGCGGCCTCGACCGCGCTGTTCATGTCGCGGGGCCGGGCGGAAGGTCGCATCGAGATCGCGACGATGGCGGGGTTCTGCGCCTCGACGGCGGCGGCTTCGGCCAGTTTTGCCTGGGCCTGCGCGGTCAGCGACGCGCCTTTGGCGCCAAGATCCTCGGGAGCGGCAGCGACGGGCGCCACCGCGGCGGCTGCCGTGACCACGCTGGCCGGGCGCGCCAGCGGGCGCCGGACGGCGAAATCGGTCGCCTCCGTGATGCCAAGTGCGGCATCGTCCCCCGCAGCGGCAGGGGTCAGGCCTTCGGGGCGGGGCCGGGGCCGGAAGCCGGCCAGCGCCGGATCGACGGGCGGCGGCGGCGCCGCGTCCGGCCCGGCAGCGCCGCCGGTCACCAGCGAGGCATCGGCGGCGGAAGACGGCGCGACGGCCGCTGCCGGACCCGCCGCAGCCGCCGCAGCCGCCAGAGCGGCCTGCGCCGCGACGTCGCTGCGTGGCGGCGGCAGGATCGGCGGCGGGCCTGCAATCAGCATGACGCCGTCCGGGCTGATGATGCCTTCTGGCGTCGGAAGCAGAAGGCCGCTTGCATCGAACCGGTAGACAGTGCCCGGCGCAGGTGGCGGCATCACCGGATCGGGCAGCGCATCGGCAACCTCTGTCAGGGCAGGCAGGGCCAGGGCATCCGTCGCCGGAGGCGGGGCGTCCATGGCGGACAGGAAGATCTCGTCCTGATCCTCGGCGGGCGCCGCCGCAGCCGTGATATCGGTGCCGACGGTCGTGCCCGGGGCGGGTTCCGCCGGCAGGTCCGGCGCGGCCGCGGGCGCGGCCGCGTCGGCGGCGACGCCGGCCGGTGCGGTGTCAGTCCCGCCGGAGTCGACCGGCAGGCTTTCCGTCGCCAGCGCGCCCGCATCGACCGCCCCGGTCGTGCCCGATGCCTCGGGCAGGGGACCGGTCATCCCCTCGGGGTCCTGCATGTCGGCAAGCATTTCGTCGCTGGCGTCGGGAATCACCTCGGTCGCGGCCGCGCTTTCTGTCGTGGCCGTGCCGCCGAGATACATCGAGGACCACAGCCCGAGCAGCGCAAGGAACAGCAGCAGAAGCCCGACCAGCACCATGAAGACGATGCCAGAGCGTTTCCTGGCCGGGACGGCGGTCCCGAATGTTCCGCCCGGGCGGGTCGGTGATTTCACGGTGGTCGGACCGGCGGCCGGGCGCGCGACCTCGCCGCCCCTCAGCTTGCCCTTGGCGCGGGTGCCCGGGATCGAGGGCGCGGTGACAAGGCCGGAATAGCCCTTGGCCGGTGCGGGGCGGGCGATGGTGCCCTTGGCCGCAGAGCCTGCCGACGGGCGGGTCACGCCGTCCATCGGTCGCGAAACCGCATCAGCCGCAGCCCGCCGACTGGCGAAAGCCAGCATCGCGGCCGAGGACGGTGCCGGCGGGATGTCGTCGTCGGGATCCTCTGCCGCCAGCCTGCGCGCGGCGGAAGCGACCGGGGGCCGGTCATCGTCGGCCTCGGGGAAGGCCGACGTGTCGGTGACATGGGCGAAGGGAGCCTCTTCCGGCTCCGGCTCTGCAGCGCGGGCAGGCGGGGCGATGGGTGCGGCGACCGGCGCGGCCGCGGCCTCGATTTCGGCGCGGTCGGCCAGCGCGGGCGCAGCGGCGGCGATACCGCCGGGCCTGTCGTCCGAAGTCGGTTCTGGGCCTTGCGGCAGATTGGCGCCCGGCGCGTAGTCGCCATCTTCGTCCGGGGCAGCGACTTGCGCTTCATCGGGCACCGCTGCGCGTGACGGGGTCTCGTCTGCGGTCGGTTCGGCGTTCAACGCCTCTTCCAGTCCGGGCAGGGGGGCGTCGTCAGCCGCTGCCGGAACCGGCATGACCGGGGCCGGGGCCGGGGCCGGGGCCGGGGCACTGCCCGCAGCCACGACGGCAGCCCCGACGGCAACCTCGACGGCGGGACCGACCGGCCCGACCGCGGGTTCGGCCCGGGGCAGTTCGCGGTGCAGGATCGTCACCGGCTCACGGTCGCGGTCGACCGTCTCATCCTCGGCCAGAAGGCTTGCGGCGGCGGCGGTCGGGCCGAACCACGGCTCGCCGACGAAGGAGCCGGCTTCCGGCGCGGCGACGAACGAGACCGGGTTCAGCCGGTGTTCCACGGCAAAGGCCTCGGCCTCGGCCAGGGTTTCACGGGCGATCACCGCGACCTTGACGGTCGCGCCCTTGCCCGACCAGTCGAAGACCAGATCCTCGACGCCGTAGGGCGTGCGGCCGTCCAGCGCGGCGGCGATCTGGCGACGCTTGTCGTCGCGGCTGGGGCCGGGGGCGTGAACCTCGGTGTAGAGGATCTGGCTGTTCGGCAGGATCAGCTTGGTGGCCACGCCCATCGGCGACAGCCCCAGCGCGGTCTTGCGCAGATAGTCCAGCGCCTCGGCCAGATCGGGCGCGTCGAACGCGACCTCGCCGATGGAAAGCCAGCCCTTCGGGGTCCGGTGCAGAAGCGCGATGGCTTCGCGGGTGAGGTCAAGTGCAAATGTCGGTTTCATGTCGCGGGTCTAGCACGGAACTTGGAAGTGCTGGAACGTGCCCCAGCCGGTTGCAGCACTACTAAAGCAGCTTTTCGCCGAAGGGAAGGAAAACGGCCAAGGAACCGGTTGCAGGGCGCGTCATAGTCACGAAATGTCACGCCAGTTTGAAGGAGACCCCCATGCGTGCCCTCTCTGCCCTGATCCTGTCCACCGCCCTGGTCCTGCCGCTTGCGGCCCCGGTTGCCGCCGAAGAACCGTCTGCCCGCACCATCAGCGTGACCGGCACCGGCACGACCGAGGCTGCCCCCGACATGGCGACGCTGATGATCGGTGTGACCACGCAGGCGGCCACGGCGGCGGCGGCGCTGACGGCGAACACCAAGGCGACCGATGCGGTGATCGCGCGGCTGACCGTTTCGGGAATCGAGGCGCGGGACATGCAGACCTCGAACCTGTCGATCAATCCGAACTGGACGGGATATGACAGCGCGACCCCGACGATCTCGGGCTATGTCGCGTCGAACATGCTGACGGTGCGGGTGCGCAAGCTGGACACGACCGGCGCGGTTCTGGATGCGGCGGTGGCCGACGGTGCCAACACCCTGAACGGGTTGACCTTCGGGCTGGCCGATCCCGGGCCTGCCTATGACGAGGCGCGCAAAGAGGCGGTGGCGGATGCGCGCGCCAGGGCCGAACTTCTGGCGGCGGCTGCGGGTTTGACCCTGGGGCCGGTCCTGTCGATTGCCGATGGCGGCGCGGTGACCGACCCGGCCCCGATGTACCGCGAGGCGGTTTCGGCCGCGCCGGTGCCGGTGGCCGGAGGCGAGCTGGGGCTGGTCGCGACCGTCTCGGTCACTTACGCCATTGCCGACTGACCCGGCCGGTCGCCGACCGCAACCGGCGGATTTTCGCGGGACTCCGCCGGTCGTGGTCATGATTTGGCCCAAGTCGCCGGGCAACAAGACAGGCGGGGAAGGCAGCAGGAGCAGTGACCGATGAGCCGCGGACCGATCAGCCTGGTGATCGTCGGGTTGATCTCGCTTTTCCTGGTCACGCTGGTGGCTCTGGGGCCCCGGCGCCTTGCGGGTATCCTGCCCGAGCCGGTCATCGCGATGCTGGAACGTCAACCCTTCCTGCCGCGGTTCGGCGACGGCGGCAGGCTGCCGGCGGGCACCACGCCGTCCGACCTGCTGGCCGCCGGCCCCGACGGGCTGCTCGCGCAGGGTCCGATTGCGGCGTTGCAGGGCAATCGTCCGGTGTTCATCGACGCCGTGATCGACGGTTACGAAACCCGGATCGCCGGGGCGGTTCCGGCCGAGATCACCACGATCCGGCCGATTTCGGGCTGCAAGCTCACCCCGCCGCAGGACGGAACCGCGGTTGGCCATGTGACGGCCGGCGAAAGCGGGCTTGCGCTCGGGCTTCTGACCTACAATGACCGGACCTTGGCGGCGGCCGTGCAAAGGTTCGTGGACATCTACCGCGAGCTTGGCACGGCGCAGGCCGATGCCGGTGCGGAACTGGCCTATCAAGCCTATGACGTCGCGGTGACCGAAACCCGCCGGCCGGTCTACCTTGTGCTGGTGAACGGTCGCGGCAACCGGATCTGGAACATCCATCTTGCCCCCGGCGCGCGGGTGGAGCGGGTGGTGCTTCTGGGCGGCGATCAGGCCGGGGTTGCGAACCTCGATCCCGTCGTCCCGGTTGAAGTGCTTCCCGCGGCGGGACTTGCCGCCTGCGGGATCGTCCCCGCCTACGCGGCGGATACCGGCACGGACGCTGCCGGAGCGGTGGCCGGGCAAGCCGGGTCCGCCGAGGCCGGGGCGACCGTGGATCCCGCCGCAGGCGCGGACCGGATGGCGGCCTGGAACACCTGGTTCCGCGACAGTTTCGGGGTCCGGGCCGACGAGACGCGCGCCGGGTTCGACCGGGGCATGGTCTCGGTCGTGGGGCCCGTGCCGGGCGAGGCCGACCTCAAGGCGGTCTATGCCCCGATCCAGGGCGCGCGCATCCGCATGACCCAGGACACCTATTTCGAGATCCGAGGCCAGTCCGGCACGGACGACAGCTTCGCCGGACGGGTCGAGGCGATCGCCAAGACCTTTGCCTTTGGCGACCTCGGGTATCTGCGGCAGGGGGTGTCGTTCTGATGCTGCGGCTGCTGATCGGAACCGGGGCGCTGCTCATGGCGGTGGGGTTCGGGGCCGCCGGCTGGCAGTATTGGCAGTCCCGCCCGACGATGGAACCCGTCGCGACGGCGGCAGCGGCGACCGCCAATGCCCCGGCCGCGAAGGCCGCGACCCGGCAACGCTGGCTGATCTCGCCATCGGGCGGACTGATCGCCCAGGACGATGTCCTGGCCTATCTTGCGCAGGACCGCTTTGTCGAAGGCCGGACGGTCCAGATCCGGCTGCAGGCCGATCTGTCGGATCTTCTGGCCGAGGGCGAAAAGCTGCCCGGGGTCGAGTATCTGCAAGTGCTGGCCGACATCCGCGCCCCGCGCGTCGGCGAAGGGCTGTGCGCCGTGATGCGCCAGTCCCTTGCCGCCGATTGCGCTGTGAACCGGGCCCGGGTGGTCAAGGACAGCGTCGATCCGGCAACGGGGACCGCGCTGTTCCAGCTGGAGCTGGTCTTCCGCATGCAGGATGGCACGGAAGAGACGCCGGATCTTGCCGCGCATGTGCTGCGCACCCGGGTCGCGGCCCTGACGCCGGACCCGGGGGCCGCAGGTTTCGCCAGTGCCGGGGCCGCGCTGGCCGCCGTGCTGGCGGCCACCACCGCTGCCTGCGCCGCAGAGGATGTGGGCAAACTTTGCCGACCGATGCGGTTGCGCCTCGACTGGGCACCCGGCCTGCCTGTCGAGGCCAAGGCCGAGATCGGCTGGCTTGATCCGCTGCCCGCAGGCATGTTCGCGGCCCCGCCGCTGACCCCCGCTTCCGGGGGCTGACGCGGCGGGACCGGTCAGGCCGTGGCCTTGGCCAGCGCCTGATCGAGATCGGCGATGATGTCGCGCACATCCTCGATCCCGATCGACACCCGCACCACGTCCGGCGCGGCCCCGGCCTTGATCTGCGCCGCTTCCGTCAACTGCCGGTGCGTGGTCGAGGCGGAATGGATGATCAGGCTGCGCGTGTCGCCCAGGTTCGCGACATGGCTGAACAGCTTCACGTTGTCGATCAGCCTGACGCAGGCCTCGTATCCGCCCTTCACGCCGAAGGTGAACAGGGCCCCCGGCCCCTTGGGCGTGATCATCTTCGCCAGCGCGTGGTAGGGCGAGGACTTCAGCCCCGGATAGGTGACCGAGCCTACCCGCGGGTCCTGCTCCAGCCACTCGGCCACGATCTGGGCGTTCTCGACATGGCGCTGCATCCGAAGGGGCAGGGTCTCGATCCCCATCAGGGTATAGTGGGCGCCTTGCGGGTTCATCGTCATGCCAAGGTCGCGCAACCCGACGGCGATGGAGTGGAAGGTGAAGGCCATGTTGCCGAGCGTCGGGTGGAAGACAAGGCCGTGATAGGCCGGCTCGGGCTGGGAGAGCGAGGGGAACTTGTCGTCCTTCGACCAGTCGAACCTGCCGCTGTCGACCACGATCCCGCCGGTGACGGTGCCGTTGCCGGTCAGGTATTTGGTGGCGGAATGGACGACGAGGGTCGCGCCATGCTCGATCGGGCGGCTGAGATAGGGCGAGGCCGTGGTGTTGTCGACGATCAGCGGGATGTGGGCCTGGTTCGCCACCCGCGCGATGGCGGGCAGGTCGGACAGCGCCCCGCCGGGGTTGCAGATCGTCTCGCAGAACAAGGCGCGGGTGTCCTTGTCGATGGCGGCCTCGATGGCCTTGGGGTCGTCGAAATCGACGAACTTCGCCGACCAGCCGAACTTGCGGATCGTGTTTGAAAACTGCTGGATCGTGCCGCCGTAAAGCCGGGTCGAGGCCACCACGTTCCGCCCCGGCGCCATCAGCGGAAAGAGGGCCATGATCTGCGCGGCGTGGCCGGACGAACAGGCGATGCCACCCGCGCCGCCTTCCAGTGCCACGACCCGGTTGGCCAGCGCCGAGACGGTGGGGTTGGTCAGGCGCGAGTAGATGTAGCCGACCTCCTGCAGGTTGAAGAGTTTCGCGGCGTGGTCGGCGTCGCGGAAGACGTAGGCGGTGGTCTGGTAGATCGGCACCTGCCGCGCGCCGGTGGCCGGATCGGGGGCGGCGGCGGCATGGATGCAAAGCGTGTCAAAGCCGAGCGGTCTGTCGGTCATGGGTCGTCCTCCCTTGGTTCGAAGCAGGGTAGGGGGGATCGGGGCGCGGGGCAACGGCGACGTCACCGCGCGCGGGCAGCTTTGCCGAGACAAGGAAATCAAGGACTTGGGCGAGAGCGATTCACGAATTGGAAAGCATGCGAGGATCAGATCGTGCTTCTGCATGGCTTTGCCGAAGGCTCGAAAGGAAACAGGTCCGCGTCCGAAAGGATTGCTCCTCTGAAGCTCGCCAAGGATTCAGTGACCGAAATGCAGGAAAAGGTGCCTGAGCGACCGTGCCGGGTTCGGTGCGCCGGAGCACGCCCTGCCATGCTTTTGCGGTTGCGCTTCCCGGCTGGCCGGCCAACTCTGAGCCGTCAGGCGAAGGGGACATCACATGGCGGTGGAATCCGCGGGCGTGGATCTGGTTTCGGTGGTGACACTGCTGGGCGCCGCCGTGGTCGCGGTGCCGGTGTTCAAGCGGATCGGGCTGGGGTCGGTGCTGGGCTATCTCGCCGCCGGGCTGGCGATCGGACCGTTCGGGTTTGGCCTCTTCTCGGATCCGATGGCGATCCTCGGCGTGGCGGAACTGGGTGTGGTGATGTTCCTGTTCATCATCGGGCTGGAGATGGAGCCGTCGAAGCTCTGGGCGATGCGGCGCGACATTCTGGGGCTGGGCCTGTTGCAGGTGGCTGTTTGCGTGGCCGTGCTGGGGCTGGTCGGCGTCGCATTGGGCTACCCCTACGCGGGGTCGCTGGTCGCGGGGGCCGGGTTCACGCTGACCTCGACCGCCATCGTGATGCAGATGCTGCAGGAACGCGGTGACATTTCCGCGCCCAAGGGCCGGCGGATCGTGTCGATCCTGCTGTTGGAGGATCTGGCAATCGTGCCCTTGCTGGCGCTGGTCGCGTTTCTGGCCCCCGGGGGCGAGGGCCTGACGCTTGTGGACCGGCTGGTCGGGGTCGGGACCGGCATCGGAGCCATTGCCGCGCTGGTTGTGGCGGGGGTCTACCTGCTCAACCCGATGTTCCGGCTTCTGGCGGCGTCGCGGGCGCGCGAGGTGATGACGGCGGCGGCCCTGCTGGTGGTTCTGGGCAGCGCGCTCTGGATGCAGCTTGGCGGTCTGTCGGCGGCGATGGGGGCGTTTCTGGCCGGGGTTCTGCTGTCGGAGTCCAGCTTCCGCCACCAGCTTGAGGCGGATGTGGAGCCGTTCCGGGGCATTCTTCTGGGCCTTTTCTTCCTGGCGGTCGGCATGGCGCTGGACCTGTCGGTGATTGCGGACAACTGGCGACTGGTGGCGGTCAGCGTGGCGGCGCTGATGGTGCTGAAGGCCGCGATCATCTATGGCGTGGCGCGGCTGAACAAGGCGGGCCACCCCGAGGCGCTGGAGCGGACGGTGCTGATGGCGCAGGGCGGCGAGTTTGCCTTCGTGCTGTATTCGGCGGCGTTTTCGGTGGGGCTTCTGAATACCGAGAACACGGCGATCCTGAATGCCATCGTGATCGTGTCGATGGCGCTGACGCCGGTGATGGTGGTCCTGCATGACCGGCTCAGGCCGGTGCCGAAAGTGTCGCTGGACGGGCTGGAGGCACCGGACGGCCTGTCGGGACAGGTGCTGATCGTGGGCTTCGGGCGCTTTGGCCAGATCGCCTGCCAGCCCTTGCTGGCGCGACGGGTTGCGATCAACATCATCGACGACGATGCCGAGATGATCCGCGCTGCCGAGACCTTCGGTTTCAAGGTCTGGTTCGGCGACGGCACCCGGCTCGACATCCTGAAGGCCGCGGGCGCGGATCGGGCGCGGGCGGTGGTGATCGCGACCGACAAGAAGGAAACGACGACGCGGATCGCCAGGCTGGTCCGGCACGAGTTTCCGAATGCGGTGGTTCTGGCGCGGGCCTGGGACCGGGCGCATGCGCTGGAGCTGATCCGGGAGGGCGTGGATCACCAGATGCGCGAGATGTTCCACTCGGCGCTGGCGCTGGGGGGCGAGGTGCTGGAAGTGCTGGGGGTCGATCCCGACGAGATCGGCGCGATCTCGGAAGGGGTGATCAAGCGCGACGCCGAACGGTTCGCCCTGCAGATGACCGGGGACATCTATTCCGGCAAGAGCCTGATCATCGGCAATGCGGAACATACGGTCAAGGCCGCGTCCTAGCTGCTTGTTCCCACGGTTTGATGGTGCGATCCTTTCGCAGAGATGGAAGGAAGCACTTTGGGGGCTCGTTTGCACAAATCGGCTGAAGGCTGGACTGCCCCTTATCCCGGGACAGACCTGTGTAGAGCGTGATGAGGAAAAGGGGACTCCGCTTTTCCGCATCAATCACGCGACACCAAGAACCGAGATCGGGATGATGTTTCCATCAAACATCATCCCGATCTAAGGCTGATCGCCCGCCCTGACCCCGTCATGCCGGAATCCGGGGTCGAGAAGCCGGTCGAGAAGCGGCGACAGGTCCTCGATCAGTTCCGCCACCACATGCACCACGCCCGCCTCGCGCTGCAGCTTGCCCGTGACCCGCAGAAGCCGCCCCGCGATCACCGCCCGGCGAAAGCGTTCGTAGACATTGGCCCAGACCACCACATTGGCCGTACCCGTCTCATCCTCCAGCGTGACGAAGATCACCCCCTTCGCGGTGCCGGGCCGCTGGCGGACCAGGACAAGGCCCGCCACGGTGACGCGCGCGCCCGCGGGCGGCTCGCCC
Organism: Rhodobacterales bacterium 32-66-9; assembly: GCA_002280405.1. GTDB lineage: Bacteria > Pseudomonadota > Alphaproteobacteria > Rhodobacterales > Rhodobacteraceae > Tabrizicola. The sequence continues at coordinate 19,415 of NCDY01000019.1, forward strand.
AGCCGCCCGGCCGGCAGCGCCTTCGGCGGGCGCGGCCAGCTGCGCAGGCTCATGCTGCGCGCAAAGGGGGGTGCCTGTGTCATGCGAACAATACTAGAACATCCGCGCCGCAACGCAAGCCTGCGGCCCCTCTGGCAAATCCGGCCGGACTGACCTATGTCACCACAGACGATGCCTGGAGAACCTGAGAATGGCGAAGATCACTTACGTCGAACACAATGGCAAAGAACACGTGGTCGAGGTCGCGAACGGTCTGACCGTGATGGAAGGCGCGCGCGACAACGGCATTCCAGGGATCGAGGCCGATTGCGGCGGCGCCTGCGCCTGTTCGACCTGTCACGTCTATGTCGATCCGGCCTGGGTCGACAAGCTGCCGAAGAAGGACCACATGGAGGCCGACATGCTCGACTTCGCCTGGCACCCTGACCCGGTCCGCTCGCGCCTGACCTGCCAGCTCAAGGTGACCGACGCGCTGGACGGCTTGCGCGTGCAGATGCCCGAAAAGCAGATCTGACCCACGCCGCCCGGCGATGGCCTGGTCGCGCATCGCCCCGGCGCAGCGACCGAGGCCCTGCGCCGCGGGCCGCTATTCCGGCTTTTCCAGCCGGTCGGCCTTGCGGCGCACCAGCGTCGACCGCAGGTCATGCATGGCCAGCAAAAGCGCGTCCGTCACCGCCCCCAGCTGCGCATCGGTGGCCCGCGCCTGCGCCCATTGCGTGGTCAGGTTCAGGTGATCCACGGTGCGCAGGATGTCGTCGACCTCGCGTGCGGCCAGCTGCGCCTGCCGCGCCGCCAGCCAGTCCGCGATGGCCGTCCGGTCCGCTGCGGTCAGCTTCACCTCGCCATGCGGCTTGATGCTGCCGTTCTTCACGTTGACCGTGGCGATTTCGTCCAACTCGATCCGGCGCTGGCGATTTTCCGTGGAAAGGCGGAACACCAAAGCGCCATTGTCGCGCACCCGGAAGTAATAGTCGGGAATGTCAGCGCCCATCGCTTTTCAGGTCCAATGTCCAGCGGCCGGAAGGCCTACCCCGCCATTCCTTCCCGAGCGCGGGGGAATCGTCAACCCGCTTCACGGGGCCGGGCTTCTCAGACCAGGCCTGCGCAGAACCGCTGGATGCGGGTGCAGGCCTCGTGCAGCACCTCGTCGCTGGTGGCGTAACTCACGCGGAAGTTCGGCGACAGGCCGAAGGCCGCGCCGAAGACGACGGCCACCCCGGTCTCTTCCAGAAGCGCCGTCGCAAAGACCTCGTCGCTGGAAATCACCCTGCCGGCGGGCGTCGCCTTGCCGATGCAGCCCGAGATGTCGGGATAGACGTAGAACGCGCCTTCCGGCTTCGGGCAGCGGATGCCCTTGGCCTGGTTCAGCATCGACACCACCAGATCGCGGCGGCCCTGGAAGACGCGCCGCCAGTCGGACAGAAACTCCTGCGGACCTGACAGCGCCTCCAGCGCGGCATGCTGGCTGACCGAACAGGGGTTCGAGGTCGATTGCGACTGGATCGTGGCCATCGCCCGGATCAGCGCCACCGGGCCTGCCGCATAGCCGATCCGCCAGCCGGTCATCGCATAGGCCTTGGACACGCCGTTGCAGGTCAGCGTGCGCTCGTAGAGGCCGGGTTCGACTTCGGCTGGGGTGCAGAAGGCAAAATCGTCGAAGACGAGGTGTTCGTACATGTCATCCGACATCACCCAGACATGGCTGTGCCGTATCAGGACATCGGTCAATGCCTTCAGCTCGGCGCGCGTGTAGCCCGCGCCCGTCGGGTTCGACGGCGAGTTGAAGATGAACCACTTGGTCTTCGGCGTGATCGCGGCCTCAAGCTGTTCGGGCGTCAGCTTGAAACCGGTCTCGATCCCGGCCACGACCGGCACCGGCACGCCTCCCGCCAGCAGCACCATATCGGGATAGCTGACCCAGTAGGGCGCGGGGATGATCACCTCGTCGCCCGGGTTGCAGGTCGCCATCAGCGCGTTGTAGAGGATCTGCTTGCCGCCGGTGCCGACGCTGACTTGGCCCGGCGTGTAGGTCAGCCCGTTCTCGCGCAGGAACTTGGAACAGATCGCGGCCTTCAGCTCCGGGATGCCATCCACCGCCGTGTAGCGGGTCTTGCCGTTGTCGATCGCGCGCTTCGCCGCCGCGCGGATGTTTTCCGGCGTGTCGAAATCCGGCTCGCCCGCGCCAAGGCCGATGACATCCTTGCCTTCGGATTTCAGCTGTTGCGCCTTCGTCGTCACCGCGATGGTCGGCGAAGGCTTCACGCGCGCCAGCGTATCGGAGAGGAAGGCCATCTTTGCACCTTTCGGAGAGGGTGGAGTTTCGGGCTGGCCTGTCTTAGGGTCCGCCCGGACAGGGTTCAAGCGGGAACAGGGCGCCAATGGGCGAGACGGCTGAAGCGCGCCTCAAGCGGATGGCAATGCGGTCCTGGCGGCGCGGCACCAAGGAGATGGACCTGGTGCTCGGCCCCTTTGCCGATGCGCACCTTGCCGGGCTTTCGCCGGAAGATCTGGACCTCTACGATGCGCTTCTGGCCGAGAACGATCAGGATCTGACGGCCTGGCTTCTGGGCCAGACCGCCCCGCCGGACAGGTTCCGCCCGCTGCTTTCCCGGCTTGCGGCCTTTGCCGAAACCCGCCTGCGCCGCGAAAACTGACTCATGTTCTTCGCAAGTTTACGGAATGTTTGCGGTTTGTGCTGATTCTGTCCCCGTCAAATCGGTGGAGAGAAAGCATGACGCATTACGCCCCGGTACTGGACGGATCGCAGAAGGCGTTTCTGTCCTGCTACCTCGACAACCTTTCGCTGGTGGAACGGCTGCACCGCCTGCTCCTTGACGTGATCAAGGACGAATTCGAACGGCTGTCGATCCTTGAGATCAACTCGGTCCAGGCGCTTCTTTTGTTCAACATCGGCGAGAACGAGGTGACGGCGGGGGAACTCAAGTCGCGC
>NCDY01000020.1 GCA_002280405.1 Rhodobacterales bacterium 32-66-9
AGGATGGCGACCTGAACCTCGGGCGAGCCGGTGTCGCCCTCCTTGGTCGCATATTCCTTGATGAGCTTGGCTTTTTCTTCGACAGTGATCGACATCGGGGTCTCCTTTGGTTTGCAGGATCATGGCACAGGCCGGGATGTCGTCCAGCAGGGCCCTTGGAGGCTCCGCCTGAGGGGCGGATGCGGGCGTATAGGCGCAAACCGCAGCCGAGGGAAGAGGGTTTCCAGGCCGTCTGGTAAAACTGCCTTAACCACGGCCAGAGATTTCCGGGAAATGGCACGGTCTTTGCTTTGGCTGCGCCAGCGGTCGTGCTACAAAGCAAAAATATTTCCCTTTGCTAACTGATGGTTAACAGAACGTAGCGATCTGCGGGCCTTGCCCGTGCGTGTGTCAAGGAGTGGTCGGTCTTGCTTGCGATGTTGGGTCTTTTCGGCGCGCTGATGGCCGGGATTGCCGCAGATGCGCTGCTGTCGGGCCGCTCTGCAGAAGATGAGGAGACGGACGAACCGCCCCCGGAAGATGACGCCACGCTGGCCGATGGCAATCTTCTTGACGACGTGACGGTCGAGACGGGCGTGCCCGTTTCGGATGACACTGCGGATCCGGTGGAGCCTGCCGTCACGCTGGACGGCACGGAAACGGCAGACGCGCTGTCGGGCGGCGGCGGCGGCGACATGATCAGCGGTCGCGGCGGATCCGACCTGATCGACGGCCGCGCCGGTGATGACCGGATCGAGGCCGGGACCGGCAATGATTCGGTCTGGGCGGGTGATGGCGATGACGACATCCGGGGCGACGACGGAAACGACAGTCTCGTGGGACAGGCGGGCGACGATTCCCTGTCCGGTGCCGCCGGACAAGACAGTCTCGCGGGCTGCGAAGGCAACGACAGCCTGTCCGGCGGGGCCGGAAACGACACGCTTCTCGGCGGTGAGGGGGACGACTGGCTTGCTGGCGGTGCCGATGACGATTGGCTTTCCGGGGGCGTCGGCAATGACAGTCTTGACGGCGGCAAAGGTGCCGACACCATCGACGGGGAGAGCGGCGACGACCGGCTTTCCGGCCTCGACGGCAATGTCGACGACCGGCAGTCCGATTTTCTCAACGGCGGAACCGGCGACGACCGGCTTGTTCTTGGTGCCGGCGACTACGCGACCGGCGGCGAGGGGGCAGACGAATTCGTCCTGCAGGGACAGCCGGACGCGCCCGGCGTGACCCGGATCGCCGACTACACTCCCGGCGAGGATCAGCTGGTGGTCGTCTACGATCCGTCCGTTCACAGCGATCCGGTGCTGACCATCGGTCCGAACGCCGACGGGCCGGGTCAGGTCATCTACCTTGACGGCGGCAGGATTGCCGTGGTCGACGGTGCCCCGGTCGGGGTGTCGGATATCCGGCTGGTCGCAGAGTGAGGCCTACCACAGCGTCGGCTGCCGGTCGTATCCGACGTAAAGCGGATGGCGGGGCTGGCCCTGTCCCGTCAGGCCGAAATGCCAGAGTGGTGCGCCGGTCTGGCGCAACAGGCCGGTGACGGTTGCCCCCCGATCGAGATGCGAACCATGATTGCCCCAGGCACACACGATCATGTCGGCCCAGGCGGCGCTGTCCGCGATCGCCGCGTCATTTCCGGCCCCGATCGGATCGGTCGCCGCGCGCATCACCCTGGGGTCGGTCGCCCGCAAGGCAAAGATGTTCGTCACGCGAAACGCGCCAAAGCCCAGCGCACGCGCCCGCCTTTCGCAGCGTTCGACGGTAGGGTCATTCTGCGCCTCGGTGGCGGTCGATGGATTCAGCATGACAAACAGGGCCTTGGGTCCCGTGCCCCAGATGCGGGTCAAGAGATAGCGGTAGTGTTCGCAGTCCGAGTAGACCGCCTCGGAAACTGCGTCCCCCTTGAGGAAGCTGCGCGAAATCAAGGAGGTGCCTCCGCCCTGTCATCCCGAGAGACGCTTCTCGCCCGGGCCACCGCCCTGAAACGGACCACCTGGTGCCAGTCCCGCCCGCTCTCGGCGGTTGGCAGCCGGAATAGGGCGAACCCAGCAGACTCGCAACCCCGGCACGAAGTCGCGATTGATCGCCGTGCCGAATCCTCTTGTTGCCGAATTGCCACCGCGCCTAAAGTGCCGCGCAACGACCTGACAGTGGAGCGTGAGACGTGTCCGACCTGATCATAGCCGTCTATCGCAGCCCGCCCCCGGCATTCCATGCCGGGGAAAGCCTGGCGCGACTGCAGCAGGCAGCCGGGACCGAGCCGGAGGACATCGTGGTCGTCACCCGCGACACATCCGGTCGCGTCACGATCAACCAGTCGATCAGCCTCGCGACCGGAGAGCCGCAGGCTGGTGGTCGCTGGGGTGCCTTGCTAGGGCTGCTGTTTCTTGACCAGCGCAAGCAGCAGGCGACGGGCAACGGAATTGGCGCGCAGTTCCGGGCTGCGGGACTGGACGACCGCTTTCTGCAAGATGTCGCGCGCGGCCTGCAAAACGACGGTGCTGCCGTCGCGATGCGGGTCCGTCTTCTGGGCAAGGATCGGGTGATCGATGCGCTGCAAGGGCTGAACGGAAGTCCGAAGATCCTTTGGACGCGCCTCAGTCCCGAAGCGGAGGCGGCGCTTGTCGACATGCAGATGCAGATTCCGGAAACCGTGCCGGGCAATCCGGCGGCAATCGGCGAGCCTTGATCGACTTCCGGCTTGACGGGCGCGCCGCACCTGCGTCCTTGTGACAGGATGACCGAGAAATCCGCCGAAAAGCCGGCCACCAAGCCGAATGGCACCGCCAGAAAGCGGAAACCTAAGGCTGACGCCGTGGCACCTGCCCGGGCCGCATGGCTGCGCGTGATCCTGAAATGGCTGGGGCGGGCCGCCGGTTTTGTCGCGGCCGGATATGCCGCCCTGATCCTGGTCTTCGCCTTCGTGCCGCCGCCGATCAATCTCTACCAGCTTGGCGAAGCCTGGCGGCTGGGGGGGATCACGAAGGATTGGGTCAGCTGGGAAGAGATCGCGCCCGTGATGGCGCGGTCGGTGGTTGCGGCAGAGGATGCGAATTTCTGCAAACACTGGGGTTTCGACATGGCAGCGATCCGCAAGGCCATCGACGAGGGCGGCAATCGTGGGGCGTCAACGATCAGCCAGCAGGTCGCGAAGAACGTGTTCCTCTGGCAGGGTCGAAGCTGGGTGCGCAAGGCGCTGGAGGCGGTTCTGACCCCGGCCCTGGAGATCTTCTGGTCCAAACGGCGGATCCTTGAGGTCTATCTGAACGTTGCCGAATTCGACGAGGGTGTCTTCGGCATCCAGGCCGCTGCCCGACACCACTTCGGCGTCGATGCACGCGATCTGACGGCCTTGCAGGCGGCGCGACTGGCGGCGGTTCTTCCCGATCCCAAGGGCCGCAGCGCCTCGGAGCCGTCCAGCTTTGTCCGCAGCCGGGCGCGCAGCATCATGTCCGGGGCGGAAACCATTGCTGCGGACGGAAGATCCGCCTGTTTCGAGGGTTGATGCGGAGCAGGGATTGAATTCCTGCCCTTGGCGCGGCAATGAATGAACAGACCGGAGGCCGCTGCCCGATGAACCGTCCCTCGAACCGCCTGTATCACGTTCCGCTGTCGCCCTTTTGCCGGAAGGTGCGGTTGACGCTCGCGGAAAAGCGGATCGAGGCCGAACTGGTGGAAGAACGCTATTGGGAGCCGACACCGGACTTCCTGCGCCGCAACCCGGCGGGCAAGGTGCCGATCCTGAAGATGGGCAACCGGGTGATGAGCGAAAGCCAGGCGATCTGCGAATACCTGGAGGAAATCGCCCCGCAAGTGCCGCTGATGCCGAAGGATCCCGAGGGCCGGTATGAAGTTCGCCGCCTATGTGCATGGTTTGACGACAAGTTTCACAATGAAGTGACGTCAAAGCTGCTCTACGAGCGGGTGAACAAGAAGGTCACCGGGCAGGGCTATCCGGATTCGAAGAACGTCAAGCTGGGCTCGACCCAGATCAAGTATCACCTGGATTACATGGCCTGGCTGCTGGATCAGCGGCGCTGGCTGGCTGGCGATGTGATGACGCTGGCGGATTTCACCGCGGCGGCGCATCTGAGCTGCCTTGACTACATCAGCGATGTGGACTGGAACCGGCACGCCGTGTTGAAGGACTGGTATGCGAAGATCAAGTCGCGACCGTCGTTCCGGCCCCTGCTGGCGGATCAGATCTCGGGCTTTCCGCCGGCCGCGCATTATGCCGACCTCGATTTCTGAGGCGGGCGGCGGATCGGGGGCCAGCCCCCGAACCCCCGGGATATTTGGCGAAGAGAAAGCCCTTCTGAAGCGCAGGTTGCAGGACCGGGTCCTGGCAGAGGGGTTTGCGAAAGCCGGGATCTGTCGACCGGATGCCGCTCCCGAGACGGCGGGACGGCTGCGAACGTTCCTGGCCGAGGGCCGACACGGGCAGATGGCCTGGATGGCCGAGCGCGAGGAATGGCGCGGGTCGGCGGCGGCGTTGTGGCCCCAGGCGCGGTCGGTGGTGATGCTGGCGGAGGCCTATACGCCGCAGGACGATCCGATGGCCGGGCTGGCGCGGCCGGACCGGGGGGTGATCAGCGTCTATGCGCAGGGGAAGGATTACCACTACCTGGTGAAGCGGCGGCTGAAGCGGCTGGGGCGCTGGCTGATCGACGCTGCAGGGGGCGAGATCAAGGTGTTCGTCGACACCGCTCCGGTGATGGAGAAGCCAATGGCGCAGGCGGCGGGGTTGGGGTGGCAAGGCAAGCACACCAATCTTCTGGGCCGCGATCTGGGGAACTGGGTGTTTCTGGGGGCGATCTTCACCACGCTGGACCTGGAGCCGGATGTGTCGGAAACCAGCCATTGCGGAAGCTGCACAGCCTGTCTGGACATCTGTCCGACAAGTGCTTTTCCTGCGCCTTATCAACTGGATGCGCGACGGTGTATCTCTTATCTGACCATCGAGCATCGCGGGCCTGTAGATACGGACCTTCGTGCCTGTATGGGCAATCGCATATATGGCTGTGACGACTGTCTGGCGGTCTGCCCCTGGAACAAATACGCGGTGGCCGCCAGGGACCTGGGCTATCAGCCAAAAGTCGGCCTGCCGGAACTGGCAGAGCTGGCGGTGTTGGATGATGCCGGGTTCCGGGCGCGGTTTGCCGGGTCACCGATCAAGCGGATCGGGCGCGACAGGTTTGTGCGAAACGTGCTTTATGCGATCGGGAACTCGGGCCTGCCGCAGCTTAGCGCTGTGGCGGCGGGGTTGGTCGAGGATGCGGACCCGGCTGTTGCAGACGCGGCGCGCTGGGCGGTGGGGCGGCTGGAGGGGGCGTGAATGGACCGGCTGAAGGGCAAGACGGCGATCATTTCGGGCGGGGCAACGGGGATGGGCGCGGCCTCGGCGCGGCTGTTCGCGACGGAAGGGGCGGCGGTCGGGGTGATCGACCGCAATGCTGCGGCGGGCGCGGCGCTGGTGGCCGAATTGCAGGCGGCGGGCCACAGGGCCGCATTCGCTCGGGCGGATGTGTCATCCAAGGCCGAGGTCGAGGCGGCGGTGGCGGCGGTCAATGCGGCCCTGGGGCCGGTGAACGTTCTGTTCAACCATGCCGGGACCATCGTCATCAAGCCGTTTCTGGAGACGGAGGAAGCGGATTGGGACTTCCTGTTCGACGTGAACGTGAAGTCGATGTATCTGATGACCCGCGCGGTGCTGCCACTGATGCTGGCGGCGGGCGGCGGGTCCATCGTCTGCACCTCGTCGATCTCGGCGGTCTATGCGACGCCGAACGAGGTGCTGTATGACGCCACCAAAGGCGCCTGCCACATGTTCGCCCGGGCGATTGCGGTGGAGTTCCGCGACCGGGGCATCCGCTGCAACGCGGTCTGTCCGGGGTTCATCCAGACCCCGCACGGCGACCGTGAGGTCGAGCTGCTGGCGAAGCTGGGCGTCGATGTGTCGGACGCGGCGATTGCGGCGGCGCAGGGGCGGATGGGCAAGCCGGAAGACGTGGCGCGGGCGGCGCTGTATCTGGCGTCGGACGACGCGGAGTTCGTCAACGGCGCGCAGCTGTTCGTCGATAACGGGTTCTCGGCGGTCTAGCTGAGGGCGCGGTCAAGGTGGGTGTAGCCGCCGTCGGGAAACAGCCACTGGCCCGTGGTGTGTGAGCTTCGCGGCGACAGGAGGAAGACCACGGTATCCGCGATCTCGCGCGGGGTGGTCATCCGCTGGCCAAGCGGGATGCGGCGGGTGATCCCGGCCAGACGTTCCTCGGGGTTGTCGAAGGTTTTCAGCCAGTTGGCGTAAAGCGGGGTCATCACCTCGGCCGGGATGACGGCATTCACCCGGACGCCGTCCTTCAGGAAGGCCGCAGCCCATTCACGGGTCAGGCCCAGTTGCGCGGCCTTGGCGGCGACATAGGCGGAGGTGCCGCCCTGCCCGGTCAGCGCGGTCTTCGAGGCGACGTTGACGATGGCGCCCTTGGTGGCGCGAAGGTCATCGGCGAGGAGATGCACGAGGGTGTAGTAGTGGACAAGGTTGCGGTCGAGGCTTTGGCGGAAGGCATCCGGTCCGGCCTCGATGCCAACAGAGTCATTGGCCCCGGCGTTGTTCACAAGGCCGTCGATCTTGCTGTGCTTCGTGCGGATTTCGTCCACGGCGCGGCGGCATTGGGCATCGTCAGAGAGGTCGGCGAGAACCACATCGGCCCGCGTTACACCCTTCAGCCAGGCGGCATCGGGGGCGCGGCGGGTCAGGATCACCGGGACCGCGCCTTCCTCGGCCAAGACTTCCGAGACGGCGGCGCCGATGCCGGAGCCTCCGCCGGTGACGATGATGACCTTGCCCGACAGCCCGAGGTCCATGTCAGGTCTTCACCACGCGCTGGGTCTGGGTGCCAAGACCTTCGATGCCGAGCCGCATCACCTCGCCGCCCTTCAGGTAGACCGGGGGCTTCTGGCCAAGGCCGACGCCGGGGGGCGTGCCGGTGGAGATGACGTCACCCGCCTCCAGCGACATGAAGCGGGAAAGATAGGAGACGATGTGCGCGACGCCGAAGATCATCGTGGCGGTAGAGCCCTTCTGGTAGCGGTGGGTGTCGACATCGAGCCACATTTTCAGGTTGCCGACATCGCCCGCCTCGTCCTTCGTGACCAGCCAGGGGCCGGTCGGGCCGAAGGTGTCGCAGCCCTTGCCCTTGTCCCAGGTGCCGCCGCGTTCGGTCTGGTACTCGCGTTCCGACACATCGTTGACCACGCAGTAGCCGGCGACGTGGTCTAGGGCGCTCGCTTCGTCGATGTACTTGCCGCCGGTGCCGATGACCACGCCCAGCTCCACCTCCCAGTCGGTCTTCACCGAGCCGCGCGGGATTTCCACGTCGTCGTCGGGACCGCACATGGCGGTGATCCATTTGTTGAAGACGACCGGCTCCTTGGGGATCGCCGCACCGGTTTCGGCGGCGTGGTCGGCGTAGTTGAGGCCGATGCAGATGAATTTGCGGGTACCGCCGACGCAGGGGCCGAGGCGGAGGTCCTTCTGCGGGATGCCGGGGACGAGGGGGAGGCTGGCCGGGTCCAGCGCGGCGAGGCGCTTGAGGCTGTCCGGCGAGAGGGCGGTGCCACCGATGTCGGGGACAAGGGCCGAAAGGTCGCGGACCTGGCCGGCATGGTCAAGAAGGCCGGGCTTTTCGGCACCCTTGGGGCCGTAGCGGAGGAGTTTCATGCGCTGTCCTTCTAGATGGTCACGCCGCCGTCGACCAGGCAGGTCTGCCCGGTGACGAAGCGGCTTTCGTCGGCGAGGAGGAAGACGACCATCGGGGTGATGTCGTCGGTGGTGGCGAGCCGCCCCATGGGTTGCCGTGCGATGAAGTCCTTTTCGGCCTGGACCGGGTCGGCGGCCGCGGCGATGCGGCCGCGCAAGCTGGGGGTATCGACAGTGCCGGGACACAGGGCGTTGCAGCGCAGGCCGGTCTTCACGAAATCGGCGGCGATGGCTTTGGTCAGGCCGATCACGGCGGCCTTGGTCGCCCCGTAGGCGGTGCGATTGACGAAGCCTTTGATCGAGGACGCCATCGAGGCCATGTTCAGGATCGATGCGGTGCCGGTTTCCTCGGCGCGGGAAAGCATGCCGGGAACGAAGGCTCGGCAGGTGTGAAGCATCGACTTCACGTTCAGCTCGAAGGAGAAGTCCCAGTCGCGGTCGGTCACATCAAGGATGGTGCCATGCGCGACATAGCCCGCGCAGTTGAACAGGCCGTCAAGCCGAGGCAGCCGGTCGCGCAGGGCAAGGATGGCGGCGGGGTCGGTCACGTCGAGGGCATGGGTCTCCATATCGAGGCCGCGCAGAAGGGCTGCGTCGCGGTCGGTCGCGATGACGCGCGCGCCCTGCGCTGCGCATGCGATGGCGCTGGCGCGGCCGATGCCCTGGCCGGCTGCCGTGATCAGGATCGTCTTGTCCTTCAGTCGCATCGTGGTTCCCCCCGTTTCGGGCGCCAGACTAGGCAGCGGGTGCGGGACTGGCAAGATCACGCAAGCGCGCCTTGCAAGGGGGTTGGCGGCAGCGCGATTCGGGCGCACTCTTTCGGTCCAGCACTTCTGGGAGGAGAGAATGAGCCGTCATCTTGCCGACCATCGCGCCCGGACGACCGGGGCCCGGGTCAAGCATTTCCTGCGTCTGGCCAGGACGCCCCGAGAGACGTGGCTCCGGGTCCGCGGGGCTTCGGGGTCCACCCGTCTGATCCAGTATCTGCGGATCGAGCGGGGACGGGCGGCCTGACTGCCCAGGGCGGGCAGCGTGCCAGTTTCCCGCCGAGTCATCCGCGCGCCGCCGGACTCTCAGGGCCTGGCAGGTTTCAGGCGGTCGCGCAGCGCGGCAAGGATGTCGCGCAGGTCGGCGATGTCGGTCAGATGCAGGCCGGTCTTTTCGGCGAAAGCGCGGGGCACGCCCGACGCGCGATCCGCAAGTGTGCGACCGGCCTCGGTCAGCGACAGGCGGACCTGGCGTTCATCCTTTGGGTCACGGCTGCGGATCAGCCAGCCCAAGGTCTCCATCCGTTTGAGCAAGGGCGTCAGGGTGTTGGTATCCAGCCGCAACTCGCCGCCAAGCTGGCCAACTGTCCGCGCGTCCTGTGCGTTCAGCGAGGCGAGGACCAGATACTGCGGGTAGGTCAGGCCAAAGGGTCGCAGCAGCGGAGCATAGGCGGCATGCACGGCGTGGGCCGTGGAGTGCAGTGCAAAACACAGCATGTCGGGCGGAGCCGGAGTCATGTCTGGAATTTATATCGCCCGCGATGCAAATGCAAGCGATTGACAGCGGCACCGTTCGCCGTCATTTATATCGCGCGCGATAAAATCGTCCTGGATGGAGATGAAGATGACCGTAGACGCGAAATACTGGACCGAAGCCAAGGCAACGGGGGGCGGGCGGAATGGAGTGTCCGGGCTGGTAAACGGCCAGTTGACGATCACCCATGCCAGCCCCAGGGAACTGGGCGGATCCGGCCTGGGCCACAACCCGGAAGAGCTGTTCGCCATCGGTTACAGCGCCTGCTACCTGGGCGCGATGCGCTTCGCGGCAGCCAGCGAAAAGCTGGGCTCCGTGCCGGAAAGTGCCACGGTGAACGCCCATGTCGGCATCGGCGGCCGCTCGGAGGGCGGGTTCGGACTCACGGTCAAGCTGGTGGTGTCGATGCCGGGCGTTGACCGGGCGGTGGCCGAGAAGATCGCCGAGCGCGGACATTTCATCTGCCCCTATTCGCACGCGACCAAGGGCAATATCGAGGTGGTGACCGAGGTGGTCTGAGCCTGCAGGACACGGACCGGGCCGGGCCACCGCACCCGGCCCTTCGCCCGCGTTGCATGCCGGTCAGGCGCGGACCAGCCTTTCGTATTCGGTCGCGACGCGGCGGGTCAGGTCGCCCACCTGAAACAAGTGGTCGCCGATCTGGCCCACGGGGGTAACCTCGGCGGCGGTGCCGGTCAGCCAGCACTGTTCGAAGGTTGCCAGCTCCTCGGGCAGGATATGGCGTTCGTGGACCTTGATCTGCATGTCCTTCAGCATCCCGATCACCGTCTGCCGGGTGATCCCGTTCAGGATGCAATCCGGGTTCGGGGTATGCACCTCGCCGTCCTTGACGAAGAAGATGTTCGCGCCGGTCGCCTCGGCCACATAACCCCGGAAGTCGTAGAAGAGCGCGTCCGAGCAGCCCTTGGCCATCGCGGCGTGCTTGGACATGGTGCAGATCATGTAAAGACCGGCGGCCTTGGCGGCGGTGGGGATGGTTTCAGGCGAGGGCCGCTTCCACTTGGCGATGTCGAGCTTCGCGCCCTTCATCTTGGCATCGCCGTAATAGGCGCCCCAGGACCAGCAGGCGACGGCAAGGCGCACCGGATTGCCAAGCGAGGCGACCCCCATCTCGTCCCCCGCGCCCCGGAAGGCGACGGCGCGGACATAGGCGTCGGTCAGACCGTTGGCCTTCAGGACTTCCTCTTTCGCCGCGTCGATCTCATCCGCGCTGTAGGGGATCGGCATGTCCAGAAGGCGGCCGGATTCCAGAAGCCGCAGCGAGTGTTCGTGGCCCTTGAAGATCTTGCCGTTGTAGCACCGCTCGCCTTCAAAGACGGATGAGGCATAGTGCAGGGCATGGGTCAGGATGTGGACGTTCGCCGAACGCCATTCCACCAGCTTGCCATCCATCCAGATGAACCCGTCGCGATCGTCGTAAGCAGCCATCCTGCCCTCCATCTTTGCGAAAGTTGCGCCAGAAAGGTCCGCTTCGGACAGATTCTTGCGCGAAATCGGACAGCAATTACGGGTTGGTGCTTGGAAAGTCAACAAGGCTGACGTAAATTCATCCCGAAAGGGAGCGGATGAATGGCCGAGACACCGGGCGGGGAGAACCTGCTGTTCCTGACCGACGAGCAGTTGCGCAAGGGCATCGAGGCGATGTTCTTCGCCTATCGCGGGTTTACGGCGGACCCGGACCGGATCCTTGAGGGCAAGGACTACGGTCGGGCGCATCACCGGGCGATCCACTTCATCCACCGCTCGCCCGGCACGACGGTTTCCAACCTGCTGACGATCCTGGGTGTTACAAAGCAGTCGTTGAATCGTGTGTTGCGCACCTTGATCGAGGATGGTCTCGTTCGCAGCGAGAAGGGCAAGGCGGATGCGCGGGAACGGCATCTGCATTTGACGGACAAGGGACAGATGCTGGAACGGGAATTGTCGGACGCGCAACGGGCGCGGATGCGGGCGGCCTATCGCGCGGCGGGGCCGCAGGCGGTGCAGGGCTTCCGGCAGGTGCTGGAGGCGATGATGGATCCCGAGATGCGGCGGCAGTTCAACCGCCTGAAGGACGGTGGCTGATGGTCCCAGACGCACATCTTCTGATCGTTGACGATGACGAGCGTATCCGTGGCCTGTTGCAGAAGTTCTTGATAAGGAATGGATTTCTGGTTTCTGTCGCGCGCGATGCTTCTCAGGCCCGGCGGATCCTGGGCGGACTGGAGTTCGACCTGATCGTCATGGATGTGATGATGCCGGGCGAGGACGGGGTCTCGCTGACGCGCGATCTGCGCAAGCGGATGGCGACGCCGATCCTTTTGCTCACGGCACGGGGTGAGGCGGCAAATCGGATCGACGGGCTGGAGGCGGGGGCGGATGACTACCTCGTCAAGCCGTTCGAGCCGAAGGAGCTTCTGCTTCGGATCAACGCGATCCTGCGCCGGGTGCCGGTGGTGAAGCCCGCCGAGCCGGTGCGGCAGTTCCTGCATCTTGGCGCGGTGCGCTATGATCTGGACCGGGGTGAAATGTGGCGCGGCGAGGCTCCGGTGCGGCTGACGGCGACCGAAGCGGCCTTGATGCGGGTCTTCGCGGCGACACCGGGGGTGGCGATCAGCCGCGACAAGCTGGTGGGCGAGGCCGGTGCCGAGGACGCGGCACAGGAACGGGCGGTCGATGTGCAGATCACCCGGCTCAGGCGGAAGATCGAGGACGATCCGAAGGTGCCACGCTATCTGCAGACGGTGCGGGGCGAGGGCTATATGCTGCAACCGGATTGAGCCTGTGGCTGGCGTGGGACCGGGGGCCAGCCCCCGAACCCCCGGGATATTTGGAGAAGAGAAAGCCATGGTTCTGGTGTTCACGCATCCAGACTGCGCGCGGCATGTGACCCCGCCGGGGCACCCGGAGCGGGTCGAGCGGCTGGCAGCGGTGGAGCGCGGGCTGCGGGGACTACCGGTGGACCGGCGGGAGTGTCCTTTGGGTGAGGCGGCGGATGTGTTGCGCTGTCACCCGGCGGGGTATCTGGCGCGGGTAAAGGCTTCGGTCCCGGAAGAGGGCTGGGCGCAGCTGGATGGGGACACATTCCTGTCGCCGGGGTCGTCTGACGCGGCGATGCGGGCGGTCGGCGGCATCTGCGCGGCGGTCGATGCGGTGGTCGGCGGAGCGGCAAGGACGGCATTCGTGGCCGGACGTCCCCCGGGACACCATGCGGAGCGGGACATTGCGATGGGGTTCTGTCTGTTCGGAACCGTGGCCATAGCCGCAAAGCGGGCGCTGGACCATCATGGGCTGAAGCGCGTCGCCATCGTGGATTTCGATGTGCATCACGGGAACGGCACACAGGACCTCTTGTGGGATGAAGGGCGGTGCCTGTTTGTCAGCTCGCACCAGATGCCGCTGTATCCCGGCACCGGTCGGCCTGAGGAAAAGGGTGCGCACGGGCAGATCATGAACCTGCCCCTGCGCGGAGGCGGGACCGGGCATGACATGCGGCAAGCGTATGAACGCGTTGTGTTTCCCGCCTTGCAGGAGTGGGATCCTGAGCTTCTGCTCATATCGGCGGGCTTCGATGCCCATGCCGATGATCCGCTGGCGGGCCTGGAATGGCAGGCAGAGGATTACGCCTGGCTGACCCGCCATCTTTGCGAATTCGCGGGCGGGCGGGTGGTGTCCTCGCTGGAGGGTGGCTATGATCTGGAGGCGCTGGCGGCCTCGGTCGCCGCGCATGTGGGCGTCTTGGAGGAGCGGGGCCGATGAGCGAAAATCCAACAGCGGGACCGATCGACGCGATGAGCTTCGAAGAAGCCATGGCCGCGCTGGAGCAGGTGGTGGGTGCCCTTGAACGGGGCGAGGTGCCGCTGGAGCAGTCGATTGCCCTGTATGAACGCGGGGCTGCGCTGAAGGCTCACTGCGCGAAAAAGCTGGCCGAAGCCGAGGAGAAGGTGGAACTTATCCGGGCGCAGGAGGGTCGGGCGGTCGGGACGGCTCTGGCGGAGGGGATGTGACGTTTCAAAAGCGCTTGGCGGCGGATGCAGCCTTGTGCGAGGCGCGGCTTTTGGCTGCCCTGGCGACGCGGGCAGATCAGCCGGTAACGGACGCGATGCGGTATGCGCTGCGCGGGGGCAAGCGGTTGCGCGGGTTTCTGGTGCTGGAAGGCGCGCGGATCCACGGCGTGGCAGAGGCGCATGCGGTGAGCGCCGCTGCGGCGATCGAGGCGCTGCATGCCTATTCCCTCGTGCATGACGACTTGCCCTGCATGGACGATGACGACCTGCGGCGGGGGCAGCCGACGGTGCACAGGACCTGGGATGAGGCCACGGCGGTGCTGGCGGGGGATGCCTTGCAGACGTTGGCATTCGAACTGCTGTGCGACCCGGCTTTGGGCTCTGCCGAAGTGCGGATGACATTGGTTGCGGGGCTGGCGGCGGCCTCAGGCATTGATGGTATGGTGCTGGGGCAGGCGCTGGACATCGCGGCAGAGACGGCGGGGCGGTCGTTGACGCTGGAGGAGATCACGACGCTGCAGGCGGGCAAGACCGGGGCGCTCATCGGCTTTGCCGCCGGGGCCGGTGCGGTGATCGCCGGTGCGGACCCTGCCCCCCTGCGGCGATATGCGGCGGCGTTGGGGCTGGCGTTCCAGATCGCGGACGACATCCTTGACGTGACGGGCGACGAGGCCAAGACCGGCAAGCGCCTGCACAAGGATGCCGAGGCGGGGAAAGCGACGTTCGTCTCGCTTCTGGGGCTGGACCGAGCCAGAGCGAGGGCGGCGGAGCTGGTTCGGGAGGCCGAGGCGGCGCTGGCCGGATATGGAAACGGCGCGGTCAACTTGATCGCCGCGGCGCGCTTCGTTATCGCGCGGGACAGTTGACCCGCAAAGGCAGGCATGATGACCGACCGACCCGCTACTCCGCTGCTTGACCGGGTAAAGCTGCCCTCGGACCTGAAAGCTCTGTCGGATCGAGAGTTGCACCAGCTTTCGGCGGAACTTCGCGCCGAGACCATCAGCGCGGTCAGCGTGACCGGCGGGCACCTGGGGGCCGGGCTGGGGGTGGTCGAACTGACGGTGGCGCTGCATGCCGTCTTCGACACGCCGCGCGACAAGCTGATCTGGGACGTGGGTCACCAGTGCTATCCGCACAAGATCCTGACCGGGCGGCGCGACCGGATCCGGACATTGCGGATGGAGGGCGGGCTGTCGGGCTTCACCAAGCGGTCGGAAAGCCCCTATGACCCGTTCGGCGCGGCGCATTCCTCGACCTCGATTTCCGCCGCGCTGGGCTTTGCGATGGCGGCGGAACTGGGGGGCGATCCGGGCGACGCGATCGCAGTGATCGGCGACGGCGCGATGTCGGCGGGAATGGCCTTCGAGGCGATGAACAATGCGGGCCATCTGGGCAAGCGGCTGTTCGTGATCCTGAACGACAACGAGATGTCGATCGCCCCGCCGGTGGGGGCGCTGTCGGCCTATCTCTCGAAGCTTTACGCCGAACCGCCGATGCAGGATCTGAAGCAGATGGCGAAAGGCTTTGTCGGGCTGCTTCCCCAGCCCCTGCAAGACGGAGCGAAGCGCGCCAAGGACATGCTGAAGGGCATGGCGGTCGGCGGAACCTTGTTTGAATCGCTGGGGTTCGACTATGTCGGGCCCATCGACGGGCATGACCTGGACCAGCTCTTGCCGGTTTTGCGCACGGTGAAGGCGCGGGCGACCGGGCCGGTGCTGATCCATGTGCTGACGAAGAAAGGCAAGGGCTATGCCCCGGCCGAAGCGGCGCGGGACAAGGGCCATGCGACCGGCAAGTTCGATGTCATGACCGGGGTGCAGGCAAAGGCTCCGTCGAATGCGCCGTCCTATACCAAGGTCTTTGCGCAGAGCCTGATTGCCGAGGCGGAGCGGGACGCAAGGATCGTGGCCGTCACTGCGGCGATGCCGGACGGGACGGGGCTGGACCTGTTCGCCTCGCGGTTTCCCAAGCGGTGCTTTGACGTGGGGATTGCCGAGCAGCACGCGGTGACCTTCAGCGCGGGGCTGGCGGCTGGGGGTCTGAAGCCGTTTTGCGCGATCTATTCGACGTTTCTTCAGCGCGGATACGATCAGGTCGTGCACGATGTATCGATCCAGCGGCTTCCGGTGCGGTTTGCCATCGACCGGGCCGGGCTGGTGGGCGCGGATGGGGCGACCCATGCCGGGGCATTCGACATCGGATTCCTCGCGAACCTGCCGGGCATGGTGGTCATGGCCGCCGCGGACGAGGCGGAACTCGTGCATATGGTGGCGACGGCGGCCGCCCATGACGCAGGTCCGATTGCCTTCCGCTATCCGCGGGGTGAGGGCGTGGGGGTGGAGATGCCCGCGCGGGGGGTGCCGCTGCAGATCGGCAGGGGTCGGATCCTGCGCGAGGGGTCTCGGGTCGCGATCCTGTCCTTCGGCACCCGGCTGGGCGAAAGCCTGAAGGCGGCAGAGGCCCTGGGCGGGCGCGGCGTGTCGGTCACCGTGGCGGATGCACGGTTTGCCAAGCCCCTCGACCGGGATCTGATCCTGCGGCTGGCGCAGGGGCACGAGGCGCTGGTGACGGTCGAGGAAGGAGCGATTGGTGGATTTGGAAGCCATGTCGCGCAGTTGCTGGCCGAGGCGGGCGTGTTCGACCGGGGCTTGAAGTTCCGGTCGCTGGTGCTGCCGGACATCTTCATCGACCAGGCCTCGCCGGAAGCGATGTATCGGCTCGCGGGGCTGGAAGCGGCGCAGATCGAGGCCAGGGTGCTGGAAGCGCTGGGCGTCGCGGTGGTGGGGAAAAGGGCCTAGATCGGGATGATGTTTGATGGAAACATCATCCCGATCTCGATTCCCGGTGGTTGCGAGATTGACACGGAAAACCGGAGTCCACTTGTCCTCATCACGCTAGCCTGCGCTACAGGGCGGACGGCTTGAACCCGTCCATCACGCGGACCAGAGCTTCGGAGATGCCCGGCTCGGACAGGGCGTGTCCGGCAAGGGGCACCATCTTCAGATCGCATTTGGCCCAGCCCTGCGCCAGCGACCACGCGGCCTGGGGTGGACAGATCATGTCGTAGCGGCCCTGGACGATGGTGGCCGGGACCTGCTCGATCCGGGCCCGTTCGCGCAGGATCCAGCCGTCGGCTTCAAGAAAGCCGGCATTCTGGAAATAGTGGTTTTCCAGCCGGGCGAAGGCGCGGGCATAGTCGGAGGGGCTTTCTCCCAGGGCGCCCTCGTTGTGGATCGAGGCCAGCGCATTTTCCCAGTTGGCCCAGATCCGGCCGAAGCGGGTTTCCTCGACCAGGTTCCCCGAAAAGAGGCGGCGATGGTAGGCGGCGATGAGGTCGCTGCGTTCCGCCTCGGGGATGACCTCGGTGAAACGCGACCAGAGGTCGGGGAAGAAGGCCCCGGCACCGCCGCCGTAGAACCACGTCAGTTCCGCCTTCGTCGCCAGGAACACGCCGCGCAGGACGAGGTGTGCGACGCGGTCCGGGTGGGTGATCGTGTAGATCAGGGCGAGTGTGGCGCCCCAGCTGCCGCCGAAACCGATGAAGCGGTCGATGGCAAGGGTCTGGCGTATCGTCTCGATGTCCTGGACGAGGTGCCAGGTGGTGTTGGCGGTGACAGAAGCATGGGGGCGCGAGCGGCCGCAGCCGCGCTGGTCGAACAGGACGATGCGGAACACGCGCGGGTCGAAGTAGCGGCGCATGGCGGGCGAGCAGCCGCCGCCGGGGCCGCCGTGAAACACGATGACCGGGATGCCGTCGGGTCGACCGCATTGCTCGACATAGACCCGGTGGCCGTCGCCCATGTCGATCACGCGCTGATCGAACGGGTCGATCGGCGGGTAAAGGTATTCGACTGCGCGCTTTTGACCTGATCTCTGATCCATCTTCGCCCTATATAGCCACGGGAAAGCCCGAAGTCGAAGGGCATTCGGGGACCAGGCAGGAGGCTGTGATGGCAGTGGATACGGTTGACCCGCAAGAGGTCGCCAAATTCGAGGCGATGGCGGCGGAGTGGTGGAATGCAGACGGCAAGTTCAAGCCGCTGCATATGCTGAACCCCTGCCGGCTGGACTACATCACCAGCCAGATCGCTGCCGAGTTCGGGCGGGATCCGTCGGGTCCGCTGCCCTTTGCCGGGTTGCGGATCCTGGACATCGGGTGCGGCGGCGGCCTTCTGTCCGAGCCGATGGCCCGGCTGGGCGCGGATGTGGTCGGCGCGGATGCGGCGGCGCGCAACATTCCGGTGGCGCAGGCCCACGCCCGACAGTCGGGGCTGACGATCGATTACCGGCATACCACGGCCGAGGCGCTGGCCGCGGCCGGGGAACGTTTTGACGTGGTCCTGAATATGGAAGTGGTGGAACATGTGGCAGATCCGCAGGCCTATCTGGTGGCCTGCCAGGAGCTTTTGAAACCCGGCGGGCTGATGATCTGCTCGACGCTCAACCGGAACCCGAAGTCGTTCCTGATGGCGATCATCGGCGCGGAATGGGTGATGCGCTGGCTGCCGAAAGGCACGCATGACTGGCGGAAGTTCATCACGCCCGACGAGCTTTACGCCTTGATCGAGACGGCGGGACTGCGACCGGTGGACCGCAAGGGCATGGTCTTCAACCCGGTGACCTGGCGCTGGGGTCTGTCGGACCGCGATCTGAGCTGCAACTATGTGACCGCCTCGATCAAGGGTTAGACGGCGGCCCGCCTGCGGCCCGGCGACCGGTCAAACGCGCGATTGACGTCCCGGATCAGGTCGGCAAGGTCGTCGATGTCGGCCGGTCCGTGTCCGGCATTCAACCCGATCCGCCAGCGCGGGGCATGAAAGGATACGACCGGCGCCTGCAGCAGGGTCACGCGCGGCCCGGCGCTTTCCAGCAGAGCGGTGCGGGGCAAGGCGGTTTTCGCGGGCAGAAGAACCGGGACCAGCGGAGCGGCGCCACCGATGACACGGGCACCATCCGCCATCAGGTGATTGCGCAGCCGGAGCGAAACGCCCTGCAGGTTGCGGCGTAGGCGACGGCCCTCGACGCCGAAGGCGACTTCGGCCGCGGCGAGGATGGTGCCGGCATTCCCCGCAGACAGCGGCCTTGCATCGCGCCTGATCCCGGGCCCGAAGCCCGGGTCGCGAAAGGCGGCAAAGCCCCCCTCCGCCCCAAAGCAATTCGCCAGACTGCCAAGGACGATATCGACGCGACCGAGACACCCCTGCACCTCCATCACCCCCCCGCCATCCGGGCCGATGGCCCCCAGATCCTGCGAGACATCGACGATCAGAAGCGCCTGGTGCAGGCGGGCAAGCATGGCCAGTTCGGCAAGGTCGGCGATCCTCGAGCCATGTTCCGACACGGCGGCAACGGCCAGAACCAGGCGTCCGCGCCGGTGCTGACGGGCAAGGCGGGCCAGACGCCGCTCGACTGCCCCGACCGGACCGGAGGGAAAGCGGTGCAGGCCTGCGCGACGGGCAAGGACTGCCTCGGACATGGCGGCGGGGGCAGCGGAATCGAGCAGCACGACGTCGTCGGGCGACAGGATCGCGGTGAATGTCTGCCGGATGGCTTCAGCCCCGGACGCGAAGGTGGCGGCGTGAGGCAGGTTCAGGACCGCCGCGAGACGGGTCTCGAGCGCGCGGCGGCTGGCTGCGGCCCGCGCATCAGGGTCGGGGAGCCGACCAGGTGCCGGGCAAGCCGCCGCCTGCACGGCGGGATGGCGAAGAAGGCCAAGGTAATCCTGCGCGGCGAAGTTCTGACCGGGCCGACATCCGGCCTTCCCGGTCGAGGGGTCGCGGCCGGGCAAACCGCGCGTCAGAAGCCGGGCAAGACCGACGGCGGCGTCATCGGCGTCGGTCAGCCCGGCGGAGCTGCGGGCAGGGGCAAGGCCAGGCATGACGGGTCCGGGCATCGTTTGACCTTTCGCGGGTTTCCGGACCGGGGCACGAAACGGCGCCGGAAGCGGCATCTGGTTCAGCTTCGGCTCAGGGGGGAGAAATCGGCGTTAATTCCCCGTGAAAACGCCGGAAGCCCGGTCCGCACGGGCTCTGCGGTCGGGACAGAGGCCGAATCAATCCGATTGCGGGCCATCGACGGGCCGATCTTTCACGCGATTTCACGATTTTCTGTCGCCCGCGCCGGGCCGACCTGCGGGATTGACGCTCATTTCACGCAAGCCGTCCGACTGTGTCCGAAGACGAGGACACACAGCGAAAAGCGGGGCGATCCGATGTTCATCCGGTTGGTGGGGCTGTTTCAGGTGCTGGACGCTTCCGGCCAGGACCATACGCCGCGCGGGGCGAAGGCCCGGGCGCTGCTGGCCATGCTGTGCCGGACGCAGGGCCATTGCCGCCCGCGCCGCTGGCTGGAAGGCCGCCTGTGGTCGGATCGCGGACCGGACCAGGCTTCGGGCAGCCTGCGGCAGGCGCTGTCGGAACTGCGCAAGGCACTGGGGCCGCTGGCCCTTCACCTGCAAAGCGACCGCGATCGCGTCGGGCTGGTGCGCTTTGGGACCGATCTGGACCGCGATCCGGGCGCATCCCGGCTGGCGCTGGCCGGGGGCCGCGAGTTTCTGGAGGGCATCGACATCCCTGACCCGGCCTTTGGCCGCTGGCTGACCGAAGAACGGCACCGCGTGGCGGCAGAGCTTGGTCAGACCGCGCAGCGCGCCGACGGCCGGCCCTTCCGGCTGCGCCTTGGCGCGCTGCCCGAGGGGACAGACACCGGACTGGCCCGCGATCTGGCCGGGGCGATAGCGCGGCTGGCAGCCGAATACCTGTTGCGCGACGGCACGGAGGGGCTTCGTCCTGCGGGCGATCCCTGGCCGGAGGGGCTGGATCTGCATGTCGAAGGCGCCTGGAGCGGAGACCGCGCGCATCTGAAGCTGCGTCTCGTCGCCCGCACCGACCAGACGACGCTGTGGAGCCAGCGGTTGATCGCCAGCCGGACCGCGGGCTTGGACGACCCGGGCACCTTGCCTGCCATGGTCTTCGAGACCACCGAAGCCCCGATCATGTAGCGGCAGGCGCTGGCCGGATCGTCAGCCCGTCCCGCTCTGACCGCCTTGCATCGTCGGGCCTTCGCCGCTAGCAGAGGGACGGTTTTCAGGAGTCTGATGATGGACGGGATCGACACGCTCAGGGCCAGGTATCTGGCGGCGGTGGCCGGTGCGGCGGACGAGGCCGGGCTGGAAGAGGTCCGCCTGGGCGCCCTGGGCAAGAAGGGCGAGATCTCCGGCCTGATGGCGGGCCTGGGCAAGATGGAGCCCGAGGCGCGGAAGGCGGCAGGGGCCAGCCTCAACGCGCTGAAGGACGAGATCGACGCGGCCTTGCGGGCGCGGAAGGTGGCGCTGGGCGATGCGGCGCTGGACGAGCGGCTGAAGACCGAATGGCTGGACGTGACGCTGCCGGGGCGGCCGCGGCCGCGCGGGACGGTGCATCCGGTGTCCCAGGTCATGGAAGAGCTGACGGCGATCTTCGCCGACATGGGGTTTTCCGTGGCCGAGGGGCCGCAGGTGGAGAGCGACTGGTACAACTTCGACGCCCTGAACATCCCGCCGGAGCACCCCGCGCGGCAGGAGCATGACACCTTCTTCCTGCACCGCGATGCCGCTGACAATCGCCCGCCGCATGTGCTGCGGACCCATACCAGCCCGGTGCAGATCCGGGCGCTGATGCAGCACGGCGCGCCGATCCGGGTGATCGCTCCGGGACGGGTCTACCGGATGGACATGGACCAGACCCACACGCCGATGTTCCACCAGGTCGAGGGGCTGGCGATTGATCACTCGATTTCGATGGCGAACCTGAAATGGTGTCTGGAGGAGTTCTGCCGGGCCTTCTTCGAGGTCGACAAGGTGGAGCTGCGGTTCCGCGCCAGCCATTTCCCGTTCACGGAGCCGTCGGCGGAGGTGGACATCCGCTATTCATCCGTCGGTGGCCAGCTGAAGATCGGCGAGGGCGACAAGTGGATGGAGATCCTTGGCTCGGGCATGGTGCACCCGAAGGTGTTGCAGGCGGCGGGGGTGGATCCGACCCAGTGGCAGGGCTTTGCCTTCGGCATGGGGATCGACCGGATCGCGATGCTGAAATACGGCATCCCGGACCTGCGCGCGTTCTTCGAGGCCGACCTGCGCTGGCTGCGGCATTACGGGTTCTCGGCGCTGGATGTGCCGGACCTTGCCGGGGGACTGTCGGCCTGAATGGACGATCCTGACCTGTCCGCCCGCCAGCATCTGGCCGCGAATGACCCTGCCTTTCCGGCGCGGCGGGAGGAGGCCTGGGGTCGGATCGTCGCGGCGCTGGACGGGGTGCTGGGGCCTGCGGGCTATGGGCTAAGCGGCACGACCTGGAGCCGGTTGACGGCGGCGGGGAAGTCGGCGGTGCATCTGCAGCGCAGCCGCTATGGCTGGGATGTGCAGATCGTGCTGCGGTTTGTCACGCCCGACGGCGAGGTGCCGGACCATCCGGACTGGCCGGGCGGCGAGGATGTGACCCTGGCGGAGTTCTTTGAACGCGCGGAGGGTGATCCGGGGACTTTGGCCTTCATCGACGTGCTGGAGCGCCCGGAGTGTCTGGACCTGGCTGTCGATACACTGCGCGAGCAGGTGCTGCCGTGGTTCGAGGCTCTGCACGCGGAAAGTTAACCGAGACGGCGCGCGGCGGCCTGTCCGGCCCAGCGCCCCGTTGCCCAGGCGGCGGTCAGGAGATAGCCGCCGGTCGGGGCCTCCCAATCCAGCATCTCGCCGGCTGCGAATGTGCCCGGGAGGGCTTTCAGTTCGAGGTCGGCGGCTAGGGCGTCCCAGGCGATGCCCCCGGCGGTGGAGATGGCTTCGTCCAAGGGCCTTGGGCCCTGCAGCGGTATATACAGGTGCTTGAGGTGGGCGAAGGGATCGGTGCGCGAGAACTCCATCACCAGGGCGATCTGCGCGCGGTCGAGGCCCAGCTTGCGCAGGCGGTTGGCAGTGCTTTCGCCGGGTTTCATTCTGGTACTTGTATATACTGTATATGCCGCCACCCTCGACGCCCCTGGCAGAAATGATGAACTCTCCGCGCCCGCGGTGCGGCCCGGCAAGAAGGGCTATGCCTTTGACCGGACTGCCGAAAAACGGGGTCATTTGGGTGGACCAGTCGACGCGGAAGCCCATGTTGGCCGGCTGCCAGTCGGTGATCGCGACGCCCTTCGCGCGCAGCCATGGCACCCACGCTCCGTCGGAGCCGAGGCGCTGCCAACTGGCCCCGCCAAGGGCGAGGACGGTGACTTTGGGCGCAAGCGTTTGCGGGCCGGAGGGGGTGTCGAAGCGGAAAGCGGGGCCGTCGAAGCCGGTCCAGCGCCAGCGGGTGCGGATCTCGACGCCCTGGGCGGTGAGGCGCTGCGCCCATGCGCGGAGCAGGGGGGAGGCCTTCATCGCGACAGGGAAGACGCGGCCGGAAGAGCCTGTATATACGTCCTGACCAAGGGCGCGGCACCAGTCTTGCACCTCGTTCGGGCCGAAGTCGCGCAGGATCGGACGTAGGTGAGGGCAGTCGTAGCGGGAGACGAAGGTCTCCCACGCTTCGTCCTTGGTGACGTTCAGGCCGGATTTCCCGGCCATGAGGAACTTGCGGGCAACGGTGGGTTTGGCTTCGACGACAAGGGTTTGGATGCCCGCTTTGGCAAGTTCCTCTGCCGCCATCAGGCCTGCGGGGCCGGCACCGATGATCAGGGCCTCAGGTTGGGGCATTGCGCAGTTCGACGACGCGATGGGGGTAGGGCATGTCGATCCCGGCCTCTTTCAGCGCGTTCCAGATCGCGAACAGGACCGGAGAGCCGTATTTGTTCTTGCCGTCGTCAATGCCCGCCACCCAGTATTCCACGGCGAAATCGACGCTGGAGTCGCCGAAGCCGCGAAGTTCGCAATCCGGGCCATCGGGGCTTTGCAGGACGAAGGGGAGTTTCGATACAGCGCGCTCGATCAGATCGGGCACGATGTTTATGTCGGTCTCGTAACTGACTGAAAACAGGGCCTCATAGCGATTGGCGCTGCCCTGGTCGGAGTAATTGACCACCCGCGTGGTGATGAAGTGCTCGTTCGGGACGACGATCCATTTGCCGTCGAAGGTTTCCAGAATGCAGGCGCGGGCGGTCATCTTGACGATGGTGCCCTTCTCGCCGCCGTCGAGTTCGACGTAGTCGCCGACAGTGGTCTGGCCTTCGAGCAGCAGGATGATGCCGGAGACGAAGTTGGCGGCGATCTGTTGCAGGCCAAGGCCGATGCCGACGCCCAAGGCACCGCCGAGGACGGCGACGGCGGTGAGGTCGATGCCCATGATCGACATGAGGAGGAGGAAGGCCGCACCGAAGATGGCAACCTCGCTGGCCTTGATTGCAAGCTCGCGCGTGGCGGGGCGGAGGTCGGGTTGCGCCTTGAGGTAGCCCGCCGACTGGCGGTTGGACCAGCTTCCCAGCCAGAACAGAAGAGAGCCGGCGATCAGGCCGCGGATCAGGGCCAAAGCCGTGAACTGGATGTTGCCGAGGGTGACCTGGGCTGCGTCGAGGCGGGCGGTGATGTCGTCGAGGAACCCCAAGGCGTGCAAGGCCATGACCGGCAGCAGGACGTAGCGGCCCATCAGTTTGAGAAAGCCGGGGGGCAGGACTTTGCGGACGAGTTCAAGGGCGGCGAGGAACAGGAAGACGCGCTTGCCGAAGGCGATGACCTCTCCGCCGCCGAAGGTGGCGCGGGTCAGGCCTTCGCCGACGGCGGTGAGGGCATAGGCGAGGAGGGGGAGGAGGAGGGGCAGGAAGAGGAGGGCAAAGCGGCGGAGGCGGGCGAGGATGTGCGTCGACTCGGGCTTGGGGGTCAGGGTGCGCTCGACGGCGGGGGAGAAGCGGCGGGCGAGGAGGCGGGCCAGTATATACGCGGCGATCAGGATGCCGAACTGCGACAGCGCGGCGGGCGAGGAGAGCCAGCCCAAGGCGGTGTCATAGGCGTCACGAAACCAGCGATTCAGCTGCTCCACGTCTTACCTCCGGTTATGGGCGATGCGCCCGAGGGTGTTGAGGAGGATTTGCGCGGCCAGGATCGTGGTGGTGCCGGAATGGTCGTAGTCGGGGGCGACCTCGACCAGGTCGATGCCGATGATGTTGCCCTGTTTCGTCAGGCCGTCGATCAGTTCCAGCACCTCGTAATAGAGGAACCCGCCGTGCGAAGGGGTGCCGGTGCCCGGCGCGATGGAGGGGTCGAAGCCGTCGATGTCGATGGTCAGGTAATAGTCGACGCCTTTGGGGATGCGGGCGAGGGTGGCCTCGACCCCCAGCTTGCGGATCTGGCGGACGGAAAGGATGTCATCGCCCATCGCGCGGGCGGCGTCATAGCCGTCCTTGGCGGTGCTGCTGACGTTGCGGATGCCAAGCGCGGTGATGCCCTTGACATGGTCCTGTTCGGCGGCGCGGCGCATCGGGTTGCCGTGGCCGTGGCGGACGCCGTGGCGGACGTCGACGAAATCGAGATGCGCGTCGATCTGGACGATGTGCAGCGGGCGGCCGGAAAAGGCGCGGATGCAGGGGATGTTGATCGAATGGTCGCCTCCCAGCACGACGGGGACGGCCCCGGCGGCCCAAGGATGGCGAAGTCGGCGTCGATCGCCGACCAGTCGGGCTGGTAGGGGTTCTTGCCGAAGGTCGCGATGCCGACGAAGGGCAGGTTCAGGCGGCCTGTGTCGTAGGCGTTGGTCATGCGGTGGTCCCGTTGGTCATGCGTTTCAGCGTATGGACATGGGCGGTGTCGGCGGAAAGGGCGGCTTCTGCCAGCGACATAGCGGTGGCGGCCAAGGTCTCGGGCGCGCAGATGCGGTCGATGAGGCCCCAGGCGAGCGCGGTTTCGGCGTCGATCCTTTGCCCGCCAAGCAGGAGCATCTTCGCGCGCGACGGGCCGATGAGGGCGGCAAGGCGGGCGGGGTCGGAGGGTTGCGGGCGGTGGCCAAGGCGCATGACGGGATAGAAGAAGCCGGCGGAAGGCACGGCGATGCGCAGGTCGCAGGCGAGGGCCGCACCCATGGCTCCACCCGCCAGGGTGCCGTTCAGGGCGGCGATGGAAAGCCCCGGGAAGGCCGCGATCGCGCCCGAGGCATCTTCCCAGGCGGAGGAGAGGCCGAGGCCCGCTTGCATGCCGTCAAGATCTGCCCCGGCGGAAAAGACCTTGCCGGCGCCCGTGAGGATCAGGACCCTGGCGCTGGCGGCGGCATCGGCGGCGGCAGAGGCGAGGCTTTCCAGCATCGCTTCGGTCAGGGCGTTGGCCTTGTCCGGGCGGGCAATGGTGATCCAGCAGCAATCGCCCGTGTTCTGGACCCTGATCATGACCGACCCTTTCGGCTTGCCCAAGCAGCACGGGGAATCCCTTGACGCCCCGGAGACGAGATAGAAAGGTTGCGGCCAGCAAATTCAACCCGAAAGGCTGTTGCCATGACCCGCGCGCTAACCTGCACCACCTCGATTGCCCTGATGTTCCTGGCAACGTCTGTCAGCGCGCAAGTGACGCCGAAGGAGGTATGGGACAGCTGGCAGGCCATGGCGACGGCTGCCGGGCAGGAGCTGACGGTCGGCAGCACCACGGACACTGCCGGGACGCTGGACGTGACCGATGTACTGATCGCCTACAAGGACGGTCTTGGTGGCAGCGCCTCGGTCAGCTTCGACAGGCTTTCGTTCCGCGACAACGGCGACGGCACGGTGAGCGTGACGATGCCGGAGAGCTATCCGGTGCAGATGGCATTCCCTGCCCAGGCGGATGGGCCTGCGTCGCTGAAGCTGACGGTGACGCAGCCCGGGCTGGCGATTGTCGCCGGAGGCAGCGCGACCGAGACGAGCTATGACTTCAACGCCCCGTCGGTCACCATCAAGCTGGACGAGATCACCGATCAGGGCGGCAAGGTGCTGGACACCCGGGCCGACATGGTGCTGACCGGCGCGACGGCCAAGTATCTGGTTCAGCGCGACGGGGAAAAGACCAGCCTGGACATGAGCTATGCCGCCAAGGGACTGGTGCTGAATGCCTCGGGCTCGGACAATTCGGGTGGTGGGGACAGGGAGGGTCGCGGAAGCCTTGCGCTGGCCGATCTGACCGGCACGACCAAGGGCAACTTCCTGAGCGGCGGGATGATGGCCAACATGGCCGCGGCGCTGAACGCGGGCTTCACGACGGATGCAGGTTTCACCTTCGGCGCGACGACTGCCGAGCTTGAAATCACCCAGGATACCGGGCCGACGAAGATGGCGGCAACGGCCACGGGGGGCGGCCTGGTGCTGGCGATGGACAAGAGCCGGATGAACTATGGCACCTCGCTGAACGGTGCCAAGTTCACCGTGTCCGGTGCCGAGATCCCGTTCCCCAAGGTCGAGCTGGCCTTTGCAGAGTCCGGGTTCAACCTGTCGATGCCGGTCATGAAATCCGACACCCCGCAGGATTTCTCGTTCCTGACCAAGCTGGTGGATTTCACGGTGTCCGAAGATGTCTGGGGTCTGTTCGATCCGGCAGGATCCCTGTCGCGCGAGCCGGCGACGGTGATCGTCGATCTGAAGGGCAGCGGATTCTGGACGCAGGACATCATGGACCCGTCGATCCGGCTGGACGGGGCGCAAGCGCCGGGGCAGTTGAACAGCCTTGATCTGGTGCAGGTGCTGGCAAAGGCCGCGGGGGCAGAGGTTTCCGCGGCCGGGGGGCTGACCTTCGACAACGCCGACCTGCAGACCTTTGGCGGCGTGCCGCGGCCGGAGGGCAAGATCACGGTGGGGATCAAGGGCGCGAACCAACTGGTCGACAATCTGATCGCGCTGGGCTTGCTGAGCGAGGACAACGCCATGGGCTTCCGCATGGGTCTTGCCATGTTCGCGCGGCCGGGTGCGGGGCCGGATGAGCTGACCTCGGAGATCGAGTTCAAGGAGGGCGGGCTTTTCGCCAACGGGCAGCGGCTGCAGTAGACGCGACCTTGCGAAGGGGCACGGGCGGGGCTACCTGCTGTCGGCAGATCACACGGGACCATCCGATGACCCCCAACCTCGCCGACCTGAGCCACGCCCTTCTGGACGCCGCCCGCAAGGCGGGGGCGGACACTGCCGATGCGCTGGCGGTGTCGGGAACCGCCGTGTCGATCGAAATCCGCAAGGGCGCGCTGGAGACGGCAGAGCGGTCCGAGAACGTGGAGATCGGCCTTCGGGTGATGGTGGGCAGGCGGCAGGCCTGCGTGTCGGCATCGGAAACTTCGGCTGCGACGATCCGGGCCCTTGCCGAACGCGCTGTCGCGATGGCGCGGGAGGCTCCTGAAGATGCGACGGCGGGTCTGGCCGATCCGGCGCAGCTTGCCGTCGGGCGGGACGCCACCGCCCTGGACCTCGCCGATCCGGCGGGTGAGCCGGGGGCCTCGGTCCTTGAAGCCTCGGCCCGCGCGGTCGAGGCGGCGGCCCTGGATGCGAGCGGGATCACCCAGGTGGAGGCTTCGGCGTCCTACAGCCTGCGGGCGCTGCATATGGCGGCGACGAACGGGTTTTCCGGCGGCTATGGGCGGACCTCGACCTCGCTGTCGGCGGTGGCCTTCACGGGCAGCGGCACCGAAATGCAGCGCGACTATGCCGGCGAGGGGCGCATATACGCCACGGACCTGCCCCCGGCAGAGGAAATCGGCAGGCTGGCGGCAGAGCGGGCCTTGGCGCGCGTGGGGTCGGTGAAACCGAAGACCGGGACATTCCCGGTGGTCTATGACGAACGGGTGGCGGCATCGCTGGTCGGGCATCTGTTGTCGGCGATCAACGGGTCGTCGATTGCGCGCGGGTCAAGCTGGGCGCGGGATCTGCTGGGCACGCAGGTGCTGCCGGCGGGCCTGTCGCTGGTGGAAGACCCGCATCGGGTGCGGATCGGCTCGTCCCGGCCCTTCGACGGTGAGGGGCTGGCGACCCGTCGGCGCGAGATCGTGGCGGATGGGGTGCTGACCGGATGGGTGCTGGACCTGGCCACCGGGCGCAAGCTTGGGATGGCATCGACGGCCAATGCATCACGGGGGACGAGTGCTCCGCCGTCGCCGTCGACGACGAATATCGATCTGACGCTGGGGGTTGCAAGCCGCGATGACCTGTTGAAACAGATGGGGACCGGGCTTTTGGTCACGT
This sequence comes from Rhodobacterales bacterium 32-66-9, assembly GCA_002280405.1. Classification (GTDB taxonomy): domain Bacteria; phylum Pseudomonadota; class Alphaproteobacteria; order Rhodobacterales; family Rhodobacteraceae; genus Tabrizicola. The sequence continues at coordinate 28,393 of NCDY01000020.1, forward strand.
CGATGATCGGGTCCACCATCAACCCGACGACGGGGGATTATTCGCGCGGCGCTTCGGGCTTCTGGGTCGAAAACGGGCAGCTGGCCTATCCGGTCCACGAATGCACCATCGCGGGGAACCTGAAGGACATGCTGTTGCGGATCGTCCCCGCGAACGACGCGCGGGCGCATCTGTCGACGCGGGTGCCGTCCATCCTGATCGACGGGATGACCCTTGCCGGCGCGTGACCTGGCCCTGCTGACCGAGGCCGCCCGCGAGGCGGGCAAGATCGCTTTGCGCTATTGGCGGAAGAACCCGCAGGTCTGGGACAAGGGCGGCGAGCATGGGCCGGTCACCGAGGCAGACATTGCCGTGAACGAGATGCTGAAGGCGCGGCTGCTGGCCGCGCGGCCCGATTATGG
>NCDY01000160.1 GCA_002280405.1 Rhodobacterales bacterium 32-66-9
TTCACCGACCCCACGCCTTCGTACAGCGTGTAGACCGCCTCGTTGATCATCGGCATCAGGATGCGGTTGACGATGAAGGCCGGGAAATCCTCGGAGCTGGAGGCGGTCTTGCCGAGCTTGCGGACCACCTCGTGCAGCGTCTCCCAGGTCTCCTGATCGGTTGCGATGCCCCGGATCAGCTCGACAAGCTGCATCACCGGCACCGGGTTCATGAAGTGAAAGCCCATGAACTTTTCCGGCCGGTCGGTGCGGCTGGCAAGCCGGGTGATCGAGATCGACGAGGTGTTCGAGGTCAGGATCGTCGTCGGCTTCAGGTGGGGCAGGAGGTCCTCGAAGATCGCCTGCTTGACCGTCTCGCGTTCGGTCGCGGCCTCGATGATCAGGTCGCACTGGCCAAGGTCGGACAGTTTCAGCGTGGTCCTGATCCGCTCCAGCGCCGCGCGCTTGTCGGCGGGCATGACCTTGCCGCGTGAGACCTGGCGCTCGATGTTCCGCTCGATGGTCGCCAGTGCCTTCGTCAGGCTCTCCTCGGAGATGTCGGTCATCAGCACCTGAAAGCCGGCCAGCGCGAAGACATGGGCGATGCCGTTGCCCATCTGCCCGGCACCGACGACGCCAACCAGCTTGATCTTCATCGCGCGACCTCCATCTTGCGCTTTCGCTTATGCCCGGCGCATCCGGCCCGCGCAAGGATGGGCAAAATGCCGGGCCTTTTACGCAACCGCCCGATTTTAGCCCTTCGGCAACCACTCTCGGCCAGACTTTGCCTTGGGTAGACTGCAATCGGGTGGGGTGATGATGCTTATGGACGCGGGCGCGGGGGCGCTCGACTATTCTCCGTGCCGTTATGGCGCGTCAAAGGCGATGTTCCGGGGGCCGAAACGCGACCTGACGCAGCCATACGTTGCGATCCTGGGCGGGTCGGCGAGTTTCGGGAAGTATGTGGCGCAGCCCTATCCGGCGCTGCTGGAACAGGCTCTTGGCCTGCCGGTGGCCAATCTTGCGGCGTTGAATGCGGGGCCGGACCTGTATCTTGGCGACCCCGCGACCCTGGAAATTGCCGGCAAGGCCCGCGTCGCCGTCGTGCAGATCACCGGGGCCGAGACGCTGACCAACCCGCTTTACACCGTACACAGCCGCCGGAATGACCGGTTTCTCGCGGCGACACCGGCCCTGCGCGATCTATACCCGGACGTCGATTTCACCGAGATTCACTTCACCCGCCACCTTCTGATGGTGCTGCAACGCACCGACCCGCTGCGCTTCGACAGGGTGCTGGGGGTGCTGCAAGCGACCTGGCTGCAGCGGATGGTTGCGCTTCTGGCCGCGCTGCCGACCCGCCGCGCGCTCTTGTGGCTGGCCGAGGCGCCGCCTCCGCCGACGGCCGACCGGCTGGGTCCGGGGTTCGGCCCGCCGCTGGTGGATCGCCGCATGATTGCCGCGCTGCAGGGCATGGGCGGAGATTTGATCAAGGTCGTGCCCTCGCCGGCCGCGCAAAGCGAAGGCCCGGCCGGGATGCATTTCCCCGAGACCGAAATGCAGCAGGCCAGGGCGCTGCCGGGGGCCGCGATCCATCTGGAGGTCGCCGCGCGGCTGGCCCCCGAGATCGCGCGGCTGGCCGCCAGCGAAAACGGGGCCACCTTGCGGTGACCCCGTCGCAGGGTGGGCACTGCTGCCCAGCTTGCCTTACAGCTTCTCGATCAGTTCCGGGACAGCGGTGAAAAGGTCGGCGACAAGACCATAGTCGGCCACCTGGAAGATCGGCGCCTCTTCGTCCTTGTTGATCGCGACGATGACCTTCGAATCCTTCATCCCCGCCAGATGCTGGATCGCACCCGAGATGCCGACCGCGACGTAAAGGTCCGGTGCCACGACCTTGCCGGTCTGCCCGACCTGCCAGTCGTTCGGCGCATAGCCGCTGTCCACGGCGGCGCGGCTGGCACCGACGGCGGCGTTCAGCTTGTCGGCCAGCTTTTCGATCAGCGCGAAGTCGGCCTGCGAACCCACACCACGACCGCCAGAAACGACGATCCCGGCCGAGGTCAGTTCGGGCCGGTCGGAGGAGGCCACCTTGTCCTCGACCCAGGCCGACATGGTCCCGTCCACCGAAGCCGAGACCTTCTCGACCGGGGCCGAACCGCCCTTGCCCGCCGCGTCAAACGTCGCGGTGCGGATGGTCATCACCTTCTTCGCGTCGGCGGATTTGACGGTCTGGATCGCGTTCCCGGCATAGATCGGGCGGTCGAAAGTCGCGGCGTCATGCACCGCCAGCACTTCCGAGATCACCATCACATCCAGCAGCGCCGCTGCGCGCGGCAGGACCGACTTCGACAGCGCACCGGAGGCCGCGACGATATGTTCGTAATCCCCGGCCAGCGACACGACCAGCGCGGCGGTGGGTTCGGTCATGCCATGGCAATAGGCGTGGTCATCGGCGAAAAGGACCTTCGAGACCCCCGCCAGCGTTGCCGCTTCCGCAGCCGCCGCATCGCCGCCGGTGCCCGCGACCAGCACGGTCACCGGGCCAAGGGATTTCACCGCCGTCAGCGCCTTCGCGACCTGGTCGGTTGCAAGTTTGCCGTCAACGACATCGGCAAGAAGAAGAACGGCCATCTTACAGCACCCCCGCTTCGTCTTTGAGTTTCGCGATCAGTTCGGCGACGGACGCCACCTTGACGCCCGCCTTGCGACCTGCCGGTTCCACGGTCTTCACCACGGAAAGGCGCGGCGAGACGTCCACGCCATAGTCGGCCGGGGTCTTGATCGCCAGCGGCTTGGCCTTGGCCTTCATGATGTTCGGGAGGGAGGCATAGCGCGGCTCGTTCAGGCGCAGATCGACGGTGATGATCGTCGGCAGCTTGACGGTGATGGTCTGCAGCTGCAAGCCCCCGTCCACTTCGCGGGTGACTTTCGCATGGTCGCCCTCGATGGCGACTTCCGAGGCGAAGGTCGCTTGCGACCAGCCCAGCAGGGCGGCCAGCATCTGGCCCGTCGCGTTCATGTCGTTGTCGATGGCCTGCTTGCCGCAGAGGACCAGGCCCGGAGCCTCTTCCTTGACCACGGCGGCCAGCAGTTTCGCCACGGCCAAGGGTTCGATGTCCACATGAACGTTGTCGGTCGCCTCGATCAGGATGGCGCGGTCGGCGCCCATCGCCAAAGCGTTGCGCAGGGTTTCCTGCGCCTGCCTGACGCCGATGGAGACGACGACGACCTCGGTCGCGATGCCCTTTTCCTTCAGGCGGATCGCCTCTTCCACGGCGATCTCGTCGAAGGGGTTCATCGACATCTTCACGTTGGCAAGGTCGACGCCCGACCCGTCCGCCTTGACGCGCACCTTCACGTTGTAGTCGATCACCCGCTTGACCGGGACCAGCACCTTCATGGCCGCACTCCTCATCCGACGTTGGCCCCGCAGAGGCCGCACAAGCTCTCGCCCGCCTGTTACCGGAACGTAAGGCGTCGCAACAGAGCAAATGCGACAGGTTTCCGCGACGCGACGCCGCGTTTTGATCGCGGGCGGCGATCAGGGCTGACGCAAGCTGGAGCGACCAGAATTTCCCGGCGCAAAATTTTGGTTACGATGCGCCGTCAGCGCGTCAGGCCGGGCACCCAGAGCACGTCATCCTTGCCGTCGGTGTTGGCGATGCGGCCGGCGACGAAGAACCAGTCGCTGAGGCGGTTGAGGTAGCGCACCGCCTCGGGGTTCACGTCCTCCATCGTTGCGGCTTCGACCACCAGCCGCTCGGCCCGGCGGCAGACGGTGCGGCAGAGGTGAAGCTGGGCGGAAAGGGCCGACCCGCCCGGCAGGATGAAGCTGCGCAAAGGCGTGAGGCGTTCGTTCATCGCGTCGATCTCGCGTTCCAGCCGGGTGACCTGGCCCTCGATCATCCGCAGCGGCGTGTAGGACAGCGTGGCGTCAAGGTGCCGGTCGGGCGTGCAAAGGTCGGCCCCAAGGTCGAACAGGTCGTTCGAGATGCGCTTCAGCGCGTCCGCCATGTCGCCGATCGCATGCAGCCGGGCAAGGCCGACGGTCGCGTTGGTTTCGTCCACCGTGCCGTAGGCGCTGACGCGGACGGAGTGCTTGGCCACCCGTGCGCCGTTCCCCAGCGCGGTTTCCCCGGCATCGCCGGTCTTGGTGTAGATCTTCGACAGGACGACCATGATTACTGCTTTCCCGGCTTCATGTGCGGCTTTGCAGCCAGGCAAAGGTGACGAGCAGCACCACCGCCACAAACTGCATGCCGAGCCTCCAGCGCATGATCTTGTTGGCGTTGCGCTTGTTGAACTCGCCACCCTTGGCGAAGGTGCCAATGCCGAACAGCAGGATGCCAAGCACGACGAGACAGGCGATGACGGCGACGATGAACAGCGGATCGGACAGCATGGCGCGACTCCCTTTGTCCCTGATCTAGAATGGAGGCAGCCAAAAGCGAAGCCGAATTTCGGAACGATGCGCGAACCCCCGGTCTTCGACGGAAGACGTGGCGGGTCTAGGCAGCGTAGGCCGGGTCTTCGGCATCCAGGATCGCACGCAGCTCGCGCAGATGGGCCTCGGCGAAACCGGGATAGGCCTCCCATTCCTGCGCGGTCTTCTCGGCGACCGCATCGGGCAGAATCCGCAGCGGACGGCCGGTCTGCAAGGCACGGATGTAGGTTTCGGCGGCGCGTTCGAAATAATACAGCCGGTTGAACGCCTCGGCCACCGTGCGACCGATGACCAGGACGCCGTGGTTGCCCATCACCATCGCGACGAGCTTCGGGTCGGACAACAGCGACGCGCAGCGTGCGCCTTCCGCCTCGAAGGCCATGCCGCCGTAGTGATCATCCACCACATGGCGGTCGAAGAACATCGCGCTGTTCTGGTCGATGGCGGGCAGGCGCGAGTCGGCAAGGCTGGCCAGGACGGTCGCATGCGCCGAATGGACATGCATCACGCACCGCGCATGGGGGCAGGCGCGGTGGATCGCGCCGTGAAGTCCCCAGGCCGTCGGGTCCGGCGCGTCGGGACGGGACATGGTGGCCGGGTCGGTCGCGTCGATCTCGACCAGCGAGGACGCGGTGATCCGGCTGAAATGCCGACCGTTCGGATTGATCAGGAACCGCGTGCCCGTCGGGTTCACCGCCAGCGAGAAATGGTTGGCGACCGCTTCGTGCAGGTCAAGCCGGGCGGTCCAGCGAAAGGCCGCCGCAAGGTCCTGCCGAAGGTCGAGATCTGTCACGTTCACATGACGGTTCATCGCTGTGCCTCGCTTCGAATCACGCGCTGCCGCAAAGAAGGGCTGCTTTTTCGTCAAGAATAGGTTAACAGCGTTGCGACCGGTTTCCCAGCCGGGCAAAGGGTGAAACTTACAACTTGAACAGAATGTTGGCCCGTCGGGTCGGCAACTCTGGCACGAATGTGGCGGTGCGGCTGTCGATTTTCCTGCAAGTTTCCTTTTTTCGGGCAAATGCTCTCCGCATTGTTTGACGAGACTGACATAAGAGAGTGGAGGAGTGCGCGTGCGGACATTTGGTCAGACCAATCGCCAGACGTTTTCCCCGCACACTCTGGGTGTGCGGGTGTTGCTGTTGACGGATCAGGCCGAAAGCCGGGCAGGGCTGCGTCTTGCCGATTACGGCAGCCTCGTCGACACCCGGAGCGATCTTGGGGAGGCGGTTCGGGCGGTTTTGAGCGACCGCTTCGGCTATGATCTCTTCGTGATGGAGTGCGACGGCTTCGGCGGCATCGCCGGGGCGGAGCAGGCGATCGCGGCGCTGATCGCCGGGGATGCAAAGATGCGGGTGATGCTGGTCAGCCGCGAGTTCGACGTGCCGGTCTATCCCCTGGGTCGCCGCACGGCGGTCTGCCTGCCCGAGGATGTGTCCGACGCCAGTTTCCGCATCGGCTTTGACCATGTGCTGCGCGACAGGGCAGCGGTCACGATGAACTGACGGGGGATCGGGGGCGGCTGACCGCCCCCGCCCGGCGTTACGCCAGTGCCAGGTTGGTCGCGGATTCGCGCCCGTCGCGCCCGGCTTCGATGTCGAAGGTGACCGGCTGGCCGTCTTTCAGGCTGCGCAGGCCCGCACGTTCCAGCGCGGTGATGTGAACGAACACGTCCTTCCTGCCGCCTTCCGGGGCGATGAAGCCGTAGCCTTTGGTTTCATTGAACCATTTCACGGTGCCCTTGGCCATCGTGAACTCTCCTGTCTGTCGTACCGCCCGCGGAATGCGGCGGTTTGGCCCCGTCAGCTTAGTGTCGATTGCTGTGGCCGATGGTCGGAGACAGTGGTCGAAAAGATAACGTCGCCCGCGGATGTTGGCACAATCAGGTGGCGAATCCAAGTGGAAACACCAGGCTAGCGGTGCTGCTGTCCCGACGGGCCGCTTGCGATTTCAACATGTTGGATGTCCAGTCGGGTCGGGGGCGCAACGGGCCGGGGGCGCAAAAGGCAGGGGGCGCATCCTGGCGTCACTTTCCTCTTCCCGGCATGCCCGTTTCCAAATACTCCGGCTGCAGTCATCCGAACCGGGGTGCAAGGAGCACGGCGCGCGGAACCATGATCTTCACGGTGGCAATCGACGGGCCTGCGGCGGCGGGCAAGGGCACGATCGGCCGTGCGGTCGCCGACCGTTTCGGGTTCCGGCATCTGGATACGGGGCTTTTGTACCGGGCGGTGGCGGTGGCGGGCGGCGATCCCGTCGAGGCGGCCCGTCATCTCACGCCGGAGGACCTGCAACGCGGCGATCTGCGGACGCTGGAGGCCGGTCGGGCCGCCAGTCGGGTTGCAGCCCTGCCCGAGGTGCGTGCGGCGCTGGTCGACTTCCAGCGCCGCGTTGCCCGGTCGGAGGGCGGCGCGGTTCTGGACGGGCGCGACATCGGCACGGTGATCTGTCCCGAAGCCGAGGTGAAGCTTTTCGTCACCGCCAGCCCCGAAGTCCGCGCCCACCGGCGCTGGCTGGAGGTCGGTGGCGATGCGGGGCGGGTGCTGGCCGAGGTGAAAGAGCACCAGTGCGATGGGAACTGACGAGGCGGTCGAGGCTGCCTGCGCGGTGGTTGCGCGGCGTTTCGCCAAGCGGACCTGAGGGTCGGCTTTCCCTTGCCTCGCAGGGCCGATGGGGCTATAGGCCCGGCATCCTGAAGACTGCCAGAGCCGCCGGTTTGCCGGGGGGCTGCCGTTTTCTTTCAGGGAGAAGACCGGCGGAGCCAACCGCATGGCCAGTGAAAACACGTGAAAAGGAAACTGATCTATATGTGCGCTAAAGCAAGCATGGAAGACTTCGAAGCCCTGTTGAAGGAAAGCTTCGAGATCGACACCCCCGAAGAGGGCACTGTCGTCAAGGGCCGGGTCATCGCCATCGAGGCGGGCCAGGCCATCATCGATGTCGGCTACAAGATGGAAGGCCGCATCGACCTGAAGGAATTCGCCAACCCCGGTGAGCAGCCCAACATCAACGTGGGCGACACTGTCGAGGTTTATCTGGACCGCGTCGAGAATGCTCGCGGTGAAGCCCAGATCAGCCGCGAGAAGGCCCGCCGCGAAGAAGCCTGGGACCGTCTGGAAAAGGCCTATGCCGCCGAACTGC
>NCDY01000161.1 GCA_002280405.1 Rhodobacterales bacterium 32-66-9
GGCCGAGCATTCGGCGCAGGAGGGCCGGTAAAGCACGTTCTGGCTGCGTCGAAAGCCCTGTTTCGACAGGGTGTCGTTCAGCTTCTGCGCATGTTCCCCTTGCAGCGCGGTGAACAGCTTGCGCTCCATCCGGCCCGGCAGGTAGGGGCAGGGCTGCGGCGCCGTCACATAGAACTGGGGCGTCAAGGGCAGTGAATGGCGCATCGGCTTCGGATCTGGGTCGGAATTGCCGGAATGCTAACAAGGCGGAAGCCTTCCGCCAAGGCCCCTGTGGGGGAATGGCAAAGTCCCATCCTGCCGGGGTGCAGGATGGGGCCGGGTTGCATCAGGCTCTGGTCCGGTCAGTATTCGCCGGGGCGCGTGCCGGCTTCGGGTCCGGCCCCGGCATCGGATGCGCCCCCGGCCACCGCGGTGCGGGCGCGGTCTTCCATGAAGGAGTCGAACTCGATCTTGTCCTTCGACATGCGCAGCCGCTGCAGGAAGGCTTCGAACGCCGCCTGTTCTTCCTCCAGCCGGCGGAGGGCTTCGGCCTTGTAGCTGTCAAAGGCGCGGTTGCCGGTGGTCGGAGCGTTGCGCAACGCCTGACGGTCCCAGGCGTGATCCTGGTGGTGCTGGCGGCGCTGGCCGCAGGACCGTGCAAACATCTGTTTCCCCCAGATCAGGTAGGCCAGAACGGCAAGGCCGACGAGCGGGTTGATCACGAAGCCAAGGATCATCAGGGTGATCCAGGCCCATTTGCCCTTTGCGTCAAGCCAGGCTTCGCCCCGGCGCAGGGTGGAGCGGATCCCGCCGGGCCGGGCGGTGTCGGTGGTGCTGTGCATCGGCGGGTCTCCTGTTCATGTGAAGCGGTTTCACATGGGCGAAGATGCGGGTTGTCGGCGCGGCGTTCAAGAGGGTATGTGAAAGTATTTTACATCTAGCCTCAAGGGACGAAGGGCGGCTTCGAAGCGGTGCGCTGGTGCGCGAAGCCCTTTCCTCTCGTCGTCGGGCTTGCGCCCCACTCCTCGGCTGCTGGGGGTTTCACCCCCAAACCCCCGAGAGTATTTGCGAAATGGGCAGGATGCCCTGGAGGGGAGTTGACCCTTGCCGCGGGGCACCCCAAGGTTCCGGGCATGAGCCTTGCATCCCGATTGACCCGTCTGCCGATTGCGCATGATCCCGCCGCCGCTGCCGACTTGCGGACGGGGCTTGCCGGCTTTTCGCCGGAGGTTCTGGAGCTGATGGCGGCGACGGCGGGATGCAGCCCCTATTTGCGCGGGTTGATGCGGCGCGAGGCGGATTGGCTGCGCGAAGCGGTCGAGGCGCCCGAAGCCGCGCTGGAGGCTGCGCTTGCCGCGCCGGTTGGGGCGGTGATCGAAGCCCTGCCGCGGGCCCTGCGCGAGGCCAAGCGCCGGGTCGCACTTCTGGTGGCGCTGTGCGATCTGGCCGGGGTCTGGCCGCTGGAGGCGGTCACCGGGGCGCTGACGCGGCTGGCCGACCGGGCGGTGCATCTGGCAATGACCGGTCTGGTGGCCGAGGAAATCCGCCGGGGCAAGCTGCCCGGAGCCACGTCCGACGATGCGGCCACGGCGGGGGGGATGGTCGCGCTGGCGATGGGGAAGATGGGGGCGGGAGAGCTGAACTACTCCTCGGACATCGATCTGATCTGTCTTTTCGACGAGACGCGATATCCGGGCGCGGAACAGGAGGCGCGTGCCAGTTTCATCAAGGTCACCCGGCGGATGACCGCGATCCTTTCGGAAGTCACGGACGGTTACGTCTTCCGCACCGACCTGCGGCTGCGACCGGATGCCTCGGTCACGCCGGTCTGCCTGTCGATGGCGGCGGCGGAGGCCTATTACGAGGCGGAGGGCCGGACCTGGGAGCGTGCGGCCTATATCAAGGCGCGGCCCTGCGCGGGCGATGTAGCAGCGGGCGAGCGGTTCCTGAAGGTGCTGACGCCGTTCGTCTGGCGCAAGCACCTGGATTTCGTGGCAATCCAGGACGCGCATGACATGCGGCTTCGCATTCGCGACCACCGGGGGCTGCGCGGGCCGATCTCGGTCGAAGGTCACAACCTGAAGCTTGGCGCCGGCGGCATCCGCGAGATCGAGTTCTTCACCCAGACCAGGCAACTGATCGCCGGAGGGCGCGATCCGTTGTTGCGCGACCGCACGACGGTCGGTGGCCTGGCGGCATTGGCGGCGAAGGCCTGGGTTCCGCCCGTGGTGGCAGATGACCTGAGCGGTCTTTACCGCGCCCACCGCGAGGTGGAGCATCGGTTGCAGATGGTGAACGACGCGCAGACCCATACCATGCCGACAACCGCCGAAGGCGTCGCGCGGATCGCGGCCTTCTGCGGCCAGACCGAACCTGAGTTCCGTCGCGGCCTTCTGGACCGGCTGCACAGGACCGACCGACTGACCGAAGGCTTCTTTTCTCCCGGACCGGCTGAGGAGGGGCCGGAGCTTTCGGATGCGGCGCGCACGATCACCAAGGGCTGGGAAAGCTATCCTGCGCTGCGCTCGGACCGGGCGCGTGGCATCTTCCGGCGGCTGCGACCGCGGCTGTTGCGCGAACTGTCCCGGGCGGCGAACCCCGACGAGGCGCTGGTTGCCCTTGACGGCTTCCTCGCCGGATTGCCGGCCGGGGTGCAGATCTTCGCCCTGTTCGAGGCGAACCCGACGCTGGTCGAACTGATCATCGACATCGCCGGGTCGGCCCCGGGTCTGGCGCGCTACCTGGCGCGGAATGCAGGCGTGCTGGACGGGGTGATCGGTGGCAGTTTCTGGGGGGCCTGGCCGGGACCGGCCGGGTTGCGGGTCGAGCTTGCCAACCGGCTTGCCGCTGCCGGGGATTACGAGGCGCGGCTTGATGCAGGCCGACGCTGGATGAAGGAATGGCACTTCCGGGTGGGGGTCCACCATCTGCGCGGGCTGATCGACGGAGTCGAGGCGGGCAAGCAGTATGCGGACCTGGCCGAGGCCGTGGTGTCGGTCGTCTGGGACCTGGTCACGACCGATTTCGCCAGGAAGCACGGGCCGATGCCGGGGCGGGGGGCGGTGGTTCTGGGTATGGGCTCGATCGGAGCGGGACGGCTGAACGCCGGATCGGACCTTGATCTGATCGTGATCTACGATGCGCAGGCGGTCGAGATGTCGGAGGGCGCGCGCCCGCTGGCGACACGGCCGTATTTTGCGCGTCTGACGCAAGCGCTGGTGACCGCACTTTCGGTGCAGATGCCGGAGGGCAGGTTGTACGAGGTCGACATGCGGCTGCGTCCCTCGGGGCGGGCGGGCCCGGTGGCAACGACGCTGCACAGCTTCGCCACCTATCAGGAGACCGAAGCCTGGACCTGGGAACATCTGGCCCTGACCCGGGCGCGGGTCTTGGCGGGCGACGTGATGCTTGCGGACGAGGTCGAGACCTTGCGTCGCGCGGTTCTGGTCACGAAGGGGCAGGGCGCGCAGGTGCGCGGCGACGTGGCGGAAATGCGCGCCCGGGTGCAGGCCGCAAAACCGGCGCAAGGGCTCTGGGACGCGAAGAACGGGCCCGGGCGGATCATGGATATCGAACTTGCCGCACAGACCTGCGCGCTGGTCGCGGGCAGCCCGGCACGCAGCGTCGAGCGTCAGATCGCGGCGGGGGCGGGGTCCGTGATGCCGGTTTCTGACGCGCAGGTGCTGTCCTCGGCCTACAGGCTGTTGTGGCGCATGCATGCGGCCGCGCGGCTTCTGACCGACCGGCAGCTTGACTGGGACAGTCTGGGCGAAGGCGGTCGCGCCTTCGTTTTGCGCGAAACCGGCGCGACGGATGCGCGTGCCCTGGCGGCCGATCTGGCGCGGGCGGTGAACGGGGCTGCCGCCGCGGTGGCGCGGCTGGTGGCGGGCGGAGATGGGGAGATGGACAATGGAGCTGAGCGAGGCTGATCCGAAGGGCCTGGTGCGGGAAAGCTACCGGATCGAGGCGATCACGGGCGGCGAATGCCGGTCGATCTTCATCGACTGGGCGCTTTCGCTTCCGGTTGGCCTGTCGGTTGCGGATGCGGCGCGGGTGCTGATCGCGACCTACGCGCTGGCCGAACCAGACCATCCGATGTCGGCAGTGCTGCACGAGGCGCTGACCGCTCCCGAGGCCCCGCGCCGCCGGGGGGGACGGGTCGGGCGGCAGGGTCTTGGCGCCTGACCGGAATTCGTTCGAATTCCGGGTCGATTTCCGCGGGAAATCAGGCGCTGCGGGGCAGGGCGGCGGCTTCGGCGGCAAGCCGCGTGATCGCGTCCCAGTCGCCCCTGGCCATCGCGTCTTTCGGTGCAACCCAGGAGCCGCCGACGCAGAGGATGTTCTTCAGGCCCAGGTAGTCGGGTGCGATCTTCACAGAACATGACCTGCGGCAGGGGCGATCCGATGGATTTGAGATAAGCCGCCCCCCCGGCCTGTTCCGCCGGAAAGAACTTCTGCACCGTGAAGCCCTTTTCCAGCAGCGCCATTATCTCGGAGGCGGTCGCGGCACCCGGCAGGAGGGGCAGTCCCGCATCCTCGCAGGCGGCGATGATCCGGTCGGTCGCGCCGGGAGAAACGCCGAAGGTCGCTCCGGCGGCCTTGGCGGCCTTCACGTCGGCGGGCGTCAGCAGCGTGCCCGCGCCCACGGCGCCGCCCGGCACTTCGGTCATGGCACGGATCGCATCGAGCGCGACGGGGGTGCGCAATGTCACCTCAAGCGCGGGCAGGCCACCCTTCACCAGCGCCTCGGCCAAGGGGCGGGCATGGGCGAGATCGTCAATCACCAGAACCGGGACGACGGGGGCGAGGCGGCAAATCCTTGCGGCTTCGACGGATTGCTGGGCGGGGGTCATGGGCGGTGTCCTTCAGACGGTGGCGGGCAGATCGCCCGGCCTGCGGGATCGGAATCAGAGAACCACGGCGGCGCCGGTGTCGGCGGCACCGACGTTGCGCCGGAATGCGGCGAAAAGCTCGCGTCCGATGCCATGCTCGTTGGTGGCAAGATCGGCGACCACAGGTTGGCGGCTGTCGAGATCGGGAACCAGCGCGGCAAGCGTGCCCGCGACGGCATCGAGCCGGACGATGTCGCCATCGCGGAGACGGGCAAGCGGCCCCCCGGCGGCGGCTTCGGGCGCGACGTGGATCGCGGCAGGGACCTTACCCGAAGCACCCGACATCCGTCCATCGGTGACAAGCGCAACTTTCAGGCCGCGATCCTGCAGGACAGAAAGCGTGGGTGTCAGTGAATGCAGTTCCGGCATGCCGTTGGCCTGGGGGCCCTGGAAGCGGACCACGACCACGGTGTCGGTGGTGAATTCACCCGCCCTGAATGCGGCCTTCACGCTCTCCTGGCTGTGGAAGATGCGGACAGGGGCCTCGATGATGTGGCGATCCGGTGCGACGGCCGAGATCTTGATCACGCCCCTGCCGAGGTTCCCGGTCAGGAGTTTGAGACCGCCATGCGCCGCGAAGGGTCCGGCGGCGGGGCGCACGATCCTGTCGTTGAGGCTGGTCTTCGGCCCGTCGCGCCAGCGAAGGCCTTTGTCGGTCAGCACGGGCTCCTGGCAGTAGGCGGCAAGGCCGTCGCCTGCCACGGTCTTGGCATCGGGGTGCAGGAGGCCGGCGCCCAGAAGCTCGCCGATCAGGAATTGCAGACCCCCCGCAGCATGGAAGTGGTTCACGTCGGCCAGGCCATTGGGATAGACCTTGGCCATCAGCGGGACGGCTTCCGAAAGGTCGGCGAAGTCCTGCAGATCGAGGATCACACCCGAGGCGCGGGCCATGGCGGGCAGGTGGAGGACGAGGTTCGTCGAGCCGCCCGTCGCCATCAGTCCGACGATCCCGTTCACATAGGCGCGTTCGTCCAGAATCTCGCCCGCCGGGCGGAAATCGTTGCCAAGCGCGGTGATCGCGGCGGCGCGTTCGACGGCAGCTTCGGTCAGGGCGTCGCGCAACGGGGTGCCCGGGTTCACGAAACTTGCGCCGGGCAGGTGGAGACCCATCACCTCCATCAGCATCTGGTTGGTGTTGGCCGTGCCGTAGAAGGTGCAGGTGCCCGGCCCGTGATAGCTGGCCATTTCGGCGGCCATCAGTTCCTCGCGGCTGGCACGACCTTCGGCATAGGCGTTGCGGACCCTGGACTTTTCATCGTTCGGAATGCCCGAGGTCATCGGGCCTGCGGGGACAAAGACCGCCGGCACATGGCCAAATGTCGCAGCCGCCATGATCAGGCCGGGCACGATCTTGTCGCAGACGCCAAGGTAAAGTGCTGCGTCAAAGCAGTTGTGGCTCATCGCAACGCCCGCAGCCAGCGCGATCACGTCGCGTGAAAACAGCGACAGCTCCATCCCCGGCTGGCCCTGCGTGACCCCGTCGCACATCGCCGGGACACCGCCCGCGACCTGCACGGTCACGCCAGCCCTGGTCGCGGCCTTGCGGATCAGGTCGGGAAACCGCTCGAACGGCTGATGTGCGGAAAGCATGTCGTTGTAGGACGTGACAATCCCGAGGTGCGGAGCCTTCGCCAGCACCAGTGCCGCCTTGTCCGGTCCCATTGCCGCATAGGCATGGGCCTGATTGCCGCACGAAAGATGCGCCCGGACCGGACCGCTGGACACCGCCTGCGCCATCCGTTCCAGATAGGTCGCGCGGGGTCCTTCCGAACGGGCGCGGATGCGGTCGGTGACGCGGGCGACGATGGGATGAAGCGGCATGGCATCCTCGGGGATAGGGAGTGTGGCGGGTATAGCAGCAGCTGTTAGCGCTAACAATCACCTTTTGCCACTGGTTGCGCACCAATCCGGGCGTTTGGGCGGCATTGCAGGCAACAGTGCAGCAGTCGGCTTGGAAATGCATGATTCTGGGCTGAATCTTTGCCGTTCAAGGACAAAAAGCCAACAAACAATCCTGCCACCCAGTCCTTGTGTTGGTAATTGTCGGAGAAATCAACATGAAGACCCTCTCGATTCTCGTTCCTGCGGTCATGGCGGGCGCCCTTCTTGCGGCAACGGTGTTTGCCGCACCGGCGACCCCGACGACCAAACTGACGCCGGTCGGTGTGCCCAACCGTGCTGCGGCCTACATGCT
>NCDY01000162.1 GCA_002280405.1 Rhodobacterales bacterium 32-66-9
CGCGTCGGGCGCGGGCCTGCGCCCGCAAGCCCCAAGGAGGACCAGGGCAGGCGCAAGAACGAGGCTGCGGCGGGAAAGGGTCATCAGAGGCTCCGCTTCGGGTTGCGGCGTGATAGCGGGCGCGCGTGGCGCGTGGCAAGCCCATCAGGACGGGACTGCGCGAGTTCCGGCCTGCCGGGGCCTGCAGTGCCCGGATCGGCGTCACGGCAATGTTACGCGGATCGGTCAGAAAGCCTGTGGAAAACCCGGCGGGAACTCTGGCGCTTGGGGGTTGCCATGGCGAACACGCCAGATATAGTTTGCGCCATCGGGGCGGGATTTTTCGCCCCTCCGGCCGGTGGCTGACGGGCGAAGTGCGGAGTCTGTGACGGGATGGACGGCGATTTCAGAACCCAGTTCGTGCGCGACCCTGCGGCGCTGAAGCACTACCCCGCGCTGGTGCTGAATGCGGATTATCGCCCGCTGTCCTACTACCCCTTGAGCCTCTGGCCCTGGCAGGAGGCGATCAAGGCCGCCTTCCTGGACCGGGTGCAGATCGTCGCCGAATATGACGCGGTGGTCCACAGTCAGAGGCAAGAGTTCAGGATACCCTCGGTCGTGGTTCTGAAAGAATATGTAAGACCCCAGAAGCGCGTGGCATTCACGCGCTTCAATCTTTTTCTGCGGGACGAATTCTGCTGCCAATACTGCGGCGGGAAGGGCGATCTGACCTTTGACCATGTGTTGCCGCGGTCGAAGGGCGGGATCACCAGCTGGGAGAATGTGGTCGCGGCCTGCAGCCCCTGCAACCTGCGCAAGGGCTCGCGCACGCTGAAACAGTCCGGGATGTACCTGAACCGGCTGCCGCGCGCGCCTTCGGCGGAAGAAATGCAGTCCCATGGTCGTCGCTTTCCGCCGAACCATCTGCATGAAAGCTGGATGCCGGAGTCTGTCGGTTTCGTGCGTTACAGTGCCGTTACAAAAGCTTCACATTCGCGGCGAGCGGTGATTGTCTGGGGGCCTCTGCCAACGGAGAGCCGCCATGATTGTCACGCTGCAGGCTGCTGCGCTGAACCTGTTCACGGCCCTCGCCTGCGGGGCGATCATCGGGTCCGAGCGTCAGGTGCGCCAGCGCATGGCTGGATTGCGGACCAATGCGCTGGTGGCGCTGGGGGCGGCCAGTTTCGTGACCTTTTCCGGCCTGTTCCCCAATGAGGTCAGCCCGACCCGGGTGTCGGCGCAGATCGTGTCGGGGATCGGCTTTCTGGGGGCCGGGATCATCTTTCGCGACGGGTTCAATGTCCACGGGCTGAACACTGCCGCAACGCTGTGGTGTTCGGCCGGCGTGGGGATGATGGCAGGCGCGGGCGCCTGGGACTTCGCGCTGTTGCTGACGGCGATGGTCGTCTTCGTAAACCTGGGGCTGCGCCCCCTGGTCAAATGGTTGAAACGCCACACGATGGCCGGGGTGCAGATGGCCCGCGCTTATCGTGTCGTCGTCACCGTGGCCGAAGCGGACGAGCCGCGGTCGCGCGGAATGGTCCTGCGGACGCTGTCGCTGGGGGGGCTGCATCTGTCCGAGATCGGCGTCACGCCTGGCCAGGACGGGCGCGGACTGGACCTTTCGGTCACCGTCACCGCCGAGAATTCAAGCGAACTGGCGCTGGAACAGGCCGTTCACCGTCTGGCAGCCGAACCCGGCCTGATGCGGGTGCGCTGGCAGCCCATCGAGGACGCGTGACGACGCCCACGGTTTCCCTGACCGATGTCGAGTGCTAGACAGATCGGCAGGCAGGCGGTAGAAGGTCGCCGTTAGCGCTAACAGCGCCCTCGCAGGAGACGGTCATGGTGTCGCGTGTCATTCCGGTGGATCTGTTCGACCTGGTGATTTTCGGGGGCACCGGCGATCTCGCGCGGCGCAAGATCCTGCCCGGTCTCTACCGGCGGTTCATGGCAGGCCAGATGCCGGGCGACAGCCGGATCATCGGCGCGGCGCGTGCCAACCTGACGGAGGCGGCGTTCCGCGAACAGGTCCGCGCAGCGATTGTCGAATTTGTCCCGAAATCTCGGCAGGAGGCGGCTGCGATCGAGGGGTTTCTTGAACGCATCCACTATGTCTCGATCGACGCGACGGGCACGGGGGGCTGGGCGGCGCTGAAAGGCCTGATGCGCGAAAATGTGGTCCGGGCGTTCTACTTTTCGGTCGCACCCGGCCTTTTCGGCGACATCGCGCAGCGGCTCTCGGAGCATCGGATCGCCGACGCCTGGAGCCGGATCGTGGTGGAAAAGCCGTTCGGGCGCGATCTGGCCTCGGCCAAGGCCCTGAACGCGGTGCTGGCCCAGCATTTCAACGAGACGCAGATCTACCGGATCGACCACTATCTGGGCAAGGAGACGGTGCAGAACCTGATGGCCGTGCGTTTTGCCAACATCCTGTTCGAGCCGTTGTGGAAGGCCGAATACATCGACCACGTCCAGATCACGGTGGCCGAGACGGTGGGGGTGGACGGGCGCGGGGCCTATTACGACAAGGCAGGCGCGATGCGGGACATGGTGCAGAACCATCTGATGCAGCTTCTGTGCCTGATCGCGATGGAGCCGCCGTGGCATTTCGATCCCGACGCGGTGCGGGACGAAAAGCTGAAGGTGATCCGCGCGCTGAAGCCCGTGCCGCCCGAGGCCATCGTGCGGGGGCAATATGGCGCGGGGAAGGGTGAGAAGGCCTATGTCACTCATGCCGGGAATCCGGCGTCAAAGACGGAAAGCTACATCGCGCTGAAGGTGCAGATTTCCAACTGGCGCTGGCAGGGGGTGCCGTTCTACTTGCGCACCGGCAAGCGGCTGCGGGCGCGGGCAAGCGAAATCGCGATCACCTTCAA
The DNA here is from genome assembly GCA_002280405.1 of Rhodobacterales bacterium 32-66-9. Classification (GTDB taxonomy): domain Bacteria; phylum Pseudomonadota; class Alphaproteobacteria; order Rhodobacterales; family Rhodobacteraceae; genus Tabrizicola. The sequence continues at coordinate 2,859 of NCDY01000162.1, forward strand.
GCAGCCGCCGCATGCGATCTTTGACGATGCCTCCGGCTGGCACGAGAATGTGCTGGTGATCCGCCTGCAGCCGAACGAGGGCATGAACCTGATGGTGATGATCAAGGAACCGGGGCCGGGCGGCATGCGGCTGATGCAGGTGCCGCTTGACATGTCCTTTGCCGATGCGATCGAGGATGCCGAGGATGTGCCGGATGCCTATGAGCGGCTGATCATGGACGTGATCCGGGGCAACCAGACGCTGTTCATGCGCGGCGACGAGGTCGAGGCGGCCTGGGCCTGGACCGACCCGATCATCGACGGCTGGGAAGCGCGGGGCGACAGGCCCCAGGGCTATGACCCCGGATCCTCGGGACCGGAGGATGCGTTGATGCTGATGCACCGCGACGGGCGGCGATGGCGGGAGATCCGCGAATGAAGCTGGAGACTTACCCCGACCGCGAATTTCTCATGCTTGGTCTGGCGAATGTGATTGCCGGGCAGCTGGCGGATTTTCTGCGGCGGGAGGGGCGTGCGACGCTGTCGGTGCCGGGCGGAACGACCCCGGGTCCGATCTTCGACACACTTTCGGGAGTGGATATCGATTGGGCGAAGGTGGCCGTCGTCTTGAACGACGAACGCTGGGTGCCCGAAACGTCGGACCGGTCGAACACGCGGCTGGTGCGCGAACGGCTGCTGCGGGGGCGCGCGGCGCAGGCGCGGCTGGTGCCGCTTTATGCGCCCGCCGAGCAGCCCGAAGAGATGCTTGCCGCGCTGGAGGCTGGGCTGAAGCCGCATCTGCCGATCTCGGTCCTGCTTCTGGGCATGGGGGCGGACATGCACACCGCGAGCCTGTTTCCCGGCGCGGACCGGCTGGAGGAGGCGCTGTCGGCCCATGCGCCGCTTTTGCTGCCGATGCGGGCCGAGGCGGCGGGCGAACCCCGGATCACCCTGACCGCGCCGACCTTGCGCGAGGCATTCAACATCCACCTTCTGATCACCGGGCCCGAGAAGCGCGCGGCGCTGGAGCGGGCGATGACCCTGACCCCGATGGACGCGCCGGTGCGGGCCGTCCTGGACAACGCAACCGTGCACTGGGCGGAATGAGATGACGAAATGGGCTGAGCTGCAGCGGCTTCGTGACATGAACAAGGACCGGCGAATCCTTGATCTCTTTGATGAAAGCCGGGCTGCCGACTTCTCGATCCGGGCGGACGGGATGCTGTTCGACTACTCCAAGACCAGCATCGACGCGGCCACCCGCACGGCACTGATACGGCTGACCGAGGTGTCGGGCGTGGCGGAAAAGCGCGCGGCGATGTTCGCGGGGGCGAAGATCAACGACACCGAGGGCCGGGCGGTGCTGCATGTGGCGCTGCGGGCCGGGGATGATGCGGTGATCGAGGTTGACGGCACGGACGTGCTGCCCGAGGTGCGCCGGATCCGCAGCACCTGCGCGGCATTCGCGCGCGATGTGCGGTCGGGGGCGTTCCAGGGGCAGGGCGGCCGCATCAGTGATGTGGTGAACATCGGGATCGGCGGGTCGGACCTCGGCCCGGCGATGGCCTATCTGGCGCTTGCGCCGTTTGCGGACGGGCCGCGCTGTCATTTCGTGTCGAACGTGGACGGCGCGCATATCCATGACGTGCTGCAAGGCCTTGATCCAACGACGACTTTGGTGATTGTCGCCTCGAAGACCTTTACCACCATCGAGACGATGACCAACGCGGACAGCGCGAAACGCTGGATGGGGGCCAAGGTCAGGAACCCGGCGGCGCAGTTCGCGGCCGTCAGCACGGCGCGTGACAAGACCGCCGCCTATGGCATTGATCCAGAACGTGTTTTCGGGTTCGAAGATTGGGTCGGCGGGCGCTATTCGGTCTGGGGCCCGATTGGCCTCAGCCTGATGATCGCGGTGGGGCCGGAGGCATTCGACCAGTTTCTGGCGGGTGGCCGGGCGATGGACGACCACTTTGTCACCGCCCCCTTCGCCCAGAACATGCCCGTGATGCTGGCACTGGTGGGCATCTGGCACAACCAGATTTGCGGGTATGCGACGCGGGCAGTTTTGCCTTATGATCAACGGCTTAGCCGCCTTCCTGCCTACCTGCAGCAGCTGGAGATGGAAAGCAACGGCAAGCGCGTGGCCATTGACGGGTCGGATCTTGCCACCAACTCCGGTCCAGTGGTCTGGGGGGAACCTGGCACCAATGGCCAGCATGCGTTCTATCAGCTGATCCATCAGGGGACGCGGGTTGTCCCCTGTGAGTTCCTGGTCGCCCGGAGGGGCCATGAGTCGGACCTGGCGCATCAGCATCTGCTTTTGGTGTCGAACTGTCTGCTGTTGCGGGGCCGGTCGCTGGAGGAAGCGCGCGCGATCATGGCCAAGAAGGGCCTGACCGGGGCCGAACTGGAGCGGCAGGCGCGGCATCGGGTGTTTCCGGGCAACCGGCCCTCGACGGTGCTGGCCTATGCGCAACTGACGCCCTTCGTGCTGGGCCAGATCATCGCGCTGTACGAACATCGGGTGTTCGTCGAGGGGGTGATCCTGGGGATCAATTCCTATGACCAGTGGGGGGTGGAACTGGGCAAGGAACTGGCGCTGGCGCTGCAGCCGGTCCTGGCGGGCAAGGCGGGCACGACCGGCAAGGACGGGTCGACGGCGGCGCTGGTGGCGTTCTTGCGATAGAGCGCCGGAAGCCAGGAATTTTCTGGATCAGGATGATGCTTGATTGAATCATCATCCTGATCTCGATTCCCGGTGGTCGCGTGATTGACGCGGAAAACCGGAGTCCACTTTTCCGCATCACGCTCTGGAAAATTCCTAGATTTGGCCGAGCGTTGTTGATGTCGCTGCGGTTTGCCGAAGTCACTTCAGCGCGACGGTGACGATGACTTCGACCTTGTAGTCCGCGGTGGCCAGCTTGGCCTCGCCCGTGGCGCGGGCGGGCGTGTGGCCTTGCGGAACCCAGGTGTCCCAGACCGAGTTCATCTCGGCGAAGGTTGTCATGTCGGCCAGCCAGATCTGGGCGGAAAGGATCCGGGTCTTGTCGGTCCCCGCCCTGGCGAGGATCGCCTGCCGGGTCTGGTCGGCGACCGAACCGCCCGGTTCGCCAAGTTGGCCCGCAACCCAGAGGATGCCATTGTAGGCCACGGCCTCGGACATGCGGGGGCCGGTGCCGAAGCGGGTGATGTCGGTGGTCATCGCGGTTCTCCGGTTGCGCGTCGCGCCGGGTGTTAGCCGGTTTGACGGCGGAACGGAAGCACCTACAGGCGGCGGCAGTTGAACTGGTCGCCCGAGGCCCCGGAGACCCAGGTCAGCCCGGTGTCGGTCACTGCGGCCAGGGCAATCACATAGCCATTGGCGAAACGCAGGGTGTAGTTGCGTCCGTCGCGGCTGACCGACTGAATCGGGTAAGTGGTGTCACCATTGTTGTAGGTCGTGTTGGTGAAGGTGAAGACGGAAACTCCGCAGTCCCAGCGACCGACGAAGGCATAGGGCTCGGACGGGCCGGTTTGCTGCACACAGGCGGCAAGACCGAGAAAGACGGGCAGGGCGAGACTGCGGCGGGTCATGAAAGCCTCCGTTGGCGGCGATGCGCAAGGCTGGAACGCCGCGCGACCGCTGTCAATCACGGCGCTGAGGATCTGTCGCGGCGGGAAGACGCTGGAGCGGGTGAAGGGAATCGAACCCTCGTCACTTGCTTGGGAAGCAAAAGCTCTACCATTGAGCTACACCCGCCACACTTCCCTGAATAACCGCTGTTGACAGCAAGCGCAAGACGCCCGCCGTCAAAGGCCTGCCAGATTTCCTTGTCAGATGAGCGGCATGGCAATCGAAAAATACATCGGCAAACCTCGTGGTTTCACCAGACCCAGCTATCGCGACCTTCACACAGGCAAGGTGACGGTGGACGACAAGGGGCGCATGTTTCCGTTCGGCACGGAGGAAGTTAACGCCGTCGTCCTCGAAGCCCGCTTCCATTTCTTCGAGGCCGATTATAGTGAGCCATTGATGCGCCAATGGTTCGAGCAGGCTCTGTTGCACAAATCTCATGAGGGATTCATTTCGTGAATCCAGTGTGGTAGCTGGACGGCATGAGCAGACCCAGACCCTCGGCCTACAAGACCCGGAACTGGCCCGCCTATAACGAAGCGCTCAAGCGCCGGGGCTCGCTGACGATCTGGTTTGATCCGGCCATGACATGGGAGGCTGCGCCCACCTGCAAACGCGGCCGACAGCCGGACTACAGTGACGCGGCCATCCAGACCTGCCTGACGATGAAGGTGCTGTTCGGCATGGCGCGAGACTTCGACCGTCAGGTCGCCGAGTTCCAGGTCCGTGTCATTCGCAGGCTCGCTCGAACCGGTGGCGTTCGCCTGCTCATTCCTGAACG
>NCDY01000021.1 GCA_002280405.1 Rhodobacterales bacterium 32-66-9
AAAAGTAGTTGCAACATTTGCTGTCATTTGGGCAATATCGGCTAATTCTTCTGCTGTTGGATCTATATTAATTGCTGTATCGGCTAAAAACATTGGGCCAGGTCGATGCCGCGCGCTTTGTCGCCGGGCCACCGACCTACATCACTTTGTACACCGTGGTGAACAAGCGGACCGGGTCCGGCGCGCATTCCGCAATTCTGGTCAATGCGTCGGAACGCGTGATTTTCGATCCGGCGGGCACCTGGTATCACCCGAAGCTGCCGGAACGGAACGATGTGACCTTCGGCATGACCGACAAGGCCGTCGCCTTCTACCTCGACTACCACACCCGTGTGACCTACGACACGATCGAGCAGACGATCTATGTCCCGCCCGAGGTGGCCGAGATCGCTCTTGAGCGCGTGAAGGCCTACGGGGCCGTGGCGAAAGGCATGTGCACGATTGCAACGTCGGGTGTGCTGCGCGGCGTCCCGGGGTTCGAGAGCCTGCCGTCGACCCTGTTTCCAAGGGCGCTGTCACGGGCGTTCGGCAAGATCCCAGGCGTGACCACGCGGGTGATCACCGACGACGATGCCGATGACAACACCGGCGTGCTTCTGGTGCAGCGGGACGGCACGCCGCTTTAGCGGACTGCCCGCGGGCTTGCTTGAACCGGTCGCAGGATGCGCTAGGGTTGCAGCCCGGGGCCAGTGGAAAGGCAAGCGACTTGCGCATCATCGGGGTGATCCTCGCCGGCGGTCAGGCGCGGCGCATGGGCGGACGCGACAAGGCCTTCCTGCCGCTGGCCGGGCGTCCCTTGATCGCCCATGTCCTTGATCGGCTTGATCCTCAGGTCGACCGCGTGCTGATTTCGGCCAATGGCGACGGGTCGCGATTCGCCGCGCTTGGCTGTCCGGTGGTCGCGGATGCGGTGCCGCAGGGGCCGTTGTCCGGCGTCCTTGCGGCGTTGAAAGTCGCGGCCGGGATGGGGGCGACGCACGTCGTCTCGACCCCCTGCGATACGCCGTTCCTGCCGGGCGATCTCGTGCCGCAGCTTGTCCTGGCCGCCCTGTCCGCTGCCGAAGGGCTGGCCGTTGCGGCGACGGCGGATGGTGACCAGCCCACGACCGCCCTCTGGCCGGTGGGCATCCTTCCCGACCTCGCCGTCTTCCTGCAAAGCGGGGACGCAAAGGTCACCCGCTTTGCCTTCGCTCATGAAGCCGCCCGTGCGAATTTCCCGGATGGTCGCGCCTTCATGAACCTGAACACACCCGAAGACCTGGCCGCTGCGGAAGCCCTGCTGAAGGGGGCAGCATGAAAGTCTATGGCGTGATCGGCTGGAAGAACTCGGGGAAGACCAGCCTGATGGAGCGGCTGGTCGCCGAGATCACTGGCCGGGGATTCAGCCTGTCCACCGTCAAGCATGTGCACCATGCGGTTGATCTTGACCAGCCCGGGAAGGATACGTTTCGGCACCGGACAGCGGGCGCGAAAGAGGTTGCGCTCGCCTCGGCCGATCGGCTGGCAATCCTCGTGGAACACCGGGGGCCGGAGCCGGACCTTCCGGCGGTGCTTGCACGGCTGGCCCCGGTCGATCTGATCCTGGTCGAGGGCTACAAGCGCGACGCCCACCCCAAGGTCGAAGTCTGGCGTGCAGAGACCGGCCATCCGCTGATCCAGCCGGGCGACCCCCTTGTGCGGGCCGTGGCGACGGATGCGACGCTGTCGTTGCCGGTCCCGGTCCTGAACCTGAACGACACGGGCGCCGTGGCAGACTTCATCCTGCGCGAGACGGGCCTTGTTTGACCGGGTGATCGTGGTCGACTGGTCGGGCAAGGCCACGCGCAGCCCGCGGAAGGACAGCAAGGACGCGATCTGGATCGGCGTGGCAGATGTCGAAGGCGACTGGCAACCGAAGTACTGCCGGACCCGGGCCGAGGCTTTCGAGTGGGTGGGCGAGCGTCTGTCCGACGGCGGACGTCAGCTTGTCGGCTTCGACTTCCCGATGGGTTACCCGCTTGGCTTTGCCCGCCGCCTCACTGCCACCGACGACGCGCGGCGGTTGCATGGCTGGCTGGCGGATCAGGTTGTCGATGACCCGAGCAACGCCAACAACAGGTTCGAGGTGGCGGCCGAGGTCAATCGTCTGATCGGCGGCACCGGGGTGTTCTGGGGCTGCCCGAAGGCCAGACCGCGACCCCATCTCTCGTCGCACAAGACCCCCGACTACACCGCGGTTGGCATTGCCGAAAAGCGCAGAGTCGAGAGGGAGAACCCTCCGGCAAAGCCGGTCTGGCAGCTTCTGGGCGAGGGATCGGTCGGGTCGCAGGCGCTTCTTGGCATTCCTGTTGTCCATCGGCTTGCCGCCGCGACCGGAGCATCGGTCTGGCCCTTCGAGCTGCCACGCGCCCTGACGCTGGCCGAGGTCTATCCGTCCTTGCTGGCCCGTTCGGTCTCTCTGTCCGGTGATCCCATACCGGACCGGGCCCAGGTCCGCCTTCTGTCGCGCGCCCTCTACCGGCTGGCGCGGGCCGAGCGGCTGGCCCCGCTGTTCGCCACGCCCCCCGAGGCGGCGGAGGAAGGCTGGATCCTCGGGGCCGGGCACGCCGCCCTGTTGCGGGACGCGCTGGCATGGGCGTGACGGTCTTCCGCGGCCTGCATTCGGAGCTGCGCCCACAGGCGGCGCGGCTGTACTGGGAAGCCTTCGGGGGCAAGCTGGGCCGGGTCCTCGGGCCGGACGACCGCGCCCTGCGGTTCTTTCAGCGGGTGATCCGGGGGGACCTTTGCTTTGCTGCCGTCGATGACGGGGGAAACCTGATCGGAATCGCGGGCTACAAGACCCCGGCGGGCAGCTTCGCGGGGGGAAGCTGGGACGACCTGACCGAGGTTTACGGGCGGCTTGGCGGGCGCTGGCGGGGGAGCCTGTTGTGGATGCTGGGGAGCGAGGTCGACAACGACCGCTTTCTGATCGACGGGATCTGCGTCGCGAAAGCCCACCGGGGCAAGGGGGTGGGGTCGCTGCTGATGGGGGCGCTCTACCGTGAGGCGGCGGAGCTTGGCTATGCCTCGGTCCGGCTGGACGTGATCCGGGACAACTTCCGGGCCCGGGCCCTGTATGAGCGGCAGGGGTTCCGGGCGGTGCGGACCGAGGAGCTCGGGGTCCTGCGGTTCCTGTTCGGATTCGCCTCGTCGACGGTGATGGTGCGACCCCTGGCAGGACCGGGACAGGAGCAATCCACGCGTGGACACTTTTGCGATCCATTATGATTCAATGACTTGACTGCGGACATTAGGGATTGGCAAGGATTGGCAGGCGGCCTTGCAGGCGGGACCGGCACCTGTCAGAATATGATCAAATTCTATCCGGAGGGGGCCGCAATGATCACGAAGCGTGAGTTCTACATCGACGGGAAATGGGTCGCGCCGCTGGTCGCGAAGGATTGCCTGGTGATCGACCCCTCGACCGAAGAGCCCTGCGCGGTGATCTCGCTGGGGTCGGAGGCCGATACGGACCGCGCCGTGGCGGCGGCGAAGGCGGCGCTTCCGGGCTGGGCTGCGACCGATCCGATGGAACGGCGGCGGCTCGTCGAAGGTATTCTGGAGCAATACACCAGGCGCAAGGAAGAGATGGCCCAGGCGATCAGCGTCGAGATGGGCGCGCCGATCGACATGAGCCGCGACGACCAGGCGGAATGCCTGCCCTGGCATCTGAAGAACTTCCTCAGGGCCTTTGATCATATCGAGTGGATAAAGCCGCTTGGTCCCCACGCGCCGGGCACCATGATCGCCCTGGAACCGATCGGGGTCGTCGGGCTGATCACGCCGTGGAACTGGCCGATGAACCAGGTGACGCTGAAGGTGATCCCGGCACTTCTCGCTGGTTGCACCTGTGTCCTGAAGCCGTCCGAGGAATCGCCACTGTCCAGCATGCTGTTTGCGGAATTCTGCCATGACGCCGGGATTCCGCCGGGCGTGTTCAACCTGGTGAACGGCGACGGCGCGGGGGTCGGGACGCGACTGTCGAGCCATCCGGATGTCGAGATGATCAGCTTTACCGGCAGCACGCGGGCCGGGCGCGCGATCTCCAAGGCAGCGGCCGAGACGCTGAAGCGCGTCACGCTGGAACTGGGCGGCAAGGGCGCGAACCTGGTTTTCGCCGATGCCGATGCTGGTGGCCGGGGGTCTGGGCCTGCCGGAGGGGATGAACAAGGGCTACTTCGTCCGCCCCACGGTCTTTGCCGATGTGAAGCCCGGCATGACCATCGAACGTGAGGAGATCTTCGGGCCGGTACTGTGCATGATCCCCTTCGACAGCGAGGAAGAGGCGGTGAAGATCGCCAACGACACGCCTTACGGGCTGACCAACTATGTCCAGTCGGCGGACGGCGCGCGGCGCAACCGGCTGGCGAGGGCCTTGCGGGCCGGTATGGTCGAGATGAACGGAAAGTCTCGTGGGGCCGGTGCGCCGTTTGGCGGGGTCAAGGCGTCCGGCCGGGCGCGAGAGGGCGGCGTCTGGGGGATCGAGGAGTTCCTCGAGGTCAAGGCGATTTCCGGCTGGGACGTGGCGGCGGAGTAGCGCGGGTGTTCGGGCCGGGGCCAAATTCCTTCGAAGGAATTTGCAATTTTCTTCGAAGAAAATTGACCAGGCTGAGCCGTTGCACCGAAACTTGACACAGGTGTCGAGAATTGCTGACATGGGGGCGATCGGAGGTCCGCATGACCCAGCATCCCCGCCTGATGTCGCCCCTGAAACTGCGCGACCATACGTTGCGCAACCGGATCGTGTTCGGTGCGCATACCGCGAATATGTCGGACCAGGGCATGCCGGGGCCCCGCTTCGGGAAATACCTGCTGGAGCGCGCGCTTGGCGGGGCGGCGATGGTCGTGGCCGAACCCGTGCCGGTGCACCGGACGGGCGTCCTGACGCGGGGCAACTTCCTGCATTCGAATGATGCGGTGATTCCCGCCTTTCGCACCATCACCGACGAGGTGAAGGACGCGGGCGCGGTGATCATCCAGCAGCTTTACCATGTGGGCGCGCATGGCGACAGCGACCTGAGCTTTGCGCCGCACTGGTCGCCGTCGGGCGGGCCATCGTATCATGACTCGGACGGATCCCACGCGATGACCGGGACCGAGGTCGAAGAGTTGCTGCAGGCCCATGTCGCGGCGGCGCAGCGCGCCAAGGCTGCCGGGTTCCAGGGGGTGGAGGTCTGGGCGGCGTATCACTCGCTGCTGGACCAGTTCTGGACGCCCTGGTCGAACCGGCGGACCGACCAGTGGGGCGGCGGTCTGGAGGGCCGGACGCGGTTTTCCCGCGAGCTGATCGAGAGGGTGCGGCGGGCCTGTGGCGAGGCGTTCATCGTGGGTCTCGCGGTGAGTTATTCCGAGGCCTACGAGGTGACGCTGGGGGCCGAGGCGCTGTGCGAGATCCTCGATCTTCACGACCGGACGGGGCATGTCGATTACGTCACGGTGGGGGCCGGGTCCTATCTGGAGTTCGAATCGATCATCCCGCCCTTCACGCATGGCGAGAAGCTGACGACGCCTTTGACGGCCCGGCTGAAGGGGGTGTTGCAGCACGCCGTGGTGACGTCGGAGGCGGGGGTCAGGACGCCGGAGAATGGCGAGGCGATCATTGCCTCGGGGCTGGCGGACCTGGTGTCGATCGTGCGGGGGCAGATCGCCGACCCGCATCTGGCGCGGAAGGTGGCGGAGGGGCGGGCTTCGGATGTGCGGGGGTGCATCAGTTGCAACCAGATGTGCTGGGGGCGCAGGAGCCGGGACTACTGGATTTCCTGTCTGATAAATCCGAGTGCCGGGCGCGAGTTCGAGTGGGGCGGGGATCGGTTCCTGGCCTGTCCGGCGCCGAAGGACGTGCTGGTCGTCGGTGCGGGTCCGGCGGGGCTGGAGGCGGCTCGGGTCGCGGCAGAGCGGGGGCATCGGGTGGAGATCGTCGAGGCCTCGGGCGTGGTGGGGGGCCAGTTCCGGCTGGCAGGAATGCAGCCGCGTCGTGGGCAGATTCTGGAGCTGATGGACTGGTATGAGCGGCAGTTTCAGCGGTTGGGGGTGCGGCTGCGGCTGAACACGTTCCAAGAAGAACCGGAGGTTGCAGGGCATCCCGCCGATGTCGTGATCGTGGCGACGGGATCCTTGCCGGACGAGACGGGGTTCCAGCGCTGGGTGCCGCAGGAGTCGTCGTTGCCGGGGATCGAGGCGGGGGGCGTCTGGTCCCCGGAAGCCGTGCTGCGGCGCGAGGCAAGGCTGGGGGATGCGGTTGTGGTCTATGACGAGGGGGGCAACTGGCGCGGGGTCGGCACCGCCTGGGCTTTGGCCGAGCAGGGCAGGAAGGTTACCATTGTGACGCCGGAAGCCTATGTCGGGAAGGAACTTTCCCGGACCGCCGCCGATGGTGTGGTGCGGCGGCGGCTGGGGGCCTTGGGGGTGCGGATGCTGGCGGAACACCGGCTGGTCCGCTGGCACGGAAACGGGGTGACGGTGCGGAGCTTCCTGACGGGGCAGGAAGAGGTGATCGCGGCCTCTGCTCTGGTGATGGCGACGACGAACCGGGCGTTCGATCCCTTGCCGGAGGTGATCCCGGGAAAGGTGATGCACCGCATCGGCGACTGCGCGGCACCCAGGATGGCGGCCTATGCCTTTCACGAGGGGCGGAAGGTCGGGATGGCGATCTGAGCTTGGTGGCTTGCCGGTTCGCCGCGTGGAGGGCTGGTTTAACCGGGGGATGACTTTGGGCCAGTCGGCGCAGGCCGAGAATGGCGCGGGCTCCTTGCAGTCCTCGCCTGAATTGGCAGCGATCGGGCGGCGGCGGCGCAACTGTCCTGCCAAGTCACTGATTCAACGCGATTGCTGCGCAGCATTTCTGCAGAAAACTTCCGCCCTTATGCGCGGACGTTCAGTGGCGGTCGGCAACCAGCAGGGCGGCGGCTCCGATCAGCGACACCGCGACGCCCAGGATCGCGACGGTGCCGTAACCGGCCAGCGTGGTGCCGATGGCAAAACAGGTCGCGGCGATCACGTCCCCCGCCAGCCGCTGCAGCGCCATGAGCGAAGCCCCGGCCCCGGGTCGGTCGGCCAGAAGGTCCTGCAAGTAGGCAATTGGCACGGTCAGGGTCACTGCGCCTCCGATCGCGGCGGGGATCACCAGGAGCCAGACGAAGGCAGAGCCCGCGAGGACGGGAAGCAGGGCGACATGGATGCCGTAGAGGGCGGCTCCGATCAAGATCAGGCGGGTGCGCGGGAAGCCTCGGGTCAGGCCGGGAAGGACAAGCATGAACGGCACCTCCAACCCGGCGACAAGGCCGACATAGAGGGCAACGTCCTGCGTTCCCCGCCCGATTTCGGGAATCATCACCAGCGAGATGATCGCCATGTAGACAGTGGAGGCACCGGTGACAGTGCCCAGGGCGATGACCCGGGCGGCGATGCTTGGGCGGCCGATCTCGGCCAGGGCGGCGCGGAAGGAGAGGCCGCTGGGTCGGTCGGTCCAGGGCGCGCCGGTGTCGGCGGGCCATATGCGGAGGACAGCCACCAGCATCCCGGCCGCCAGCACCAGAGCGACGGGAAAGATCAGGGTGACCGGCGCGCCCGCGGCAAAGGCAAGCGACCAGATCGGCAGCACCAGAACAAAGGGCGCGGCAAAAAGGGCGCGGATCACGGCCATGATGCCGTCGCGCTGGTCGTCGGGATGGCGGGTGGCCGCCAAGCGGGCCAGCGCGAAGACCTGGCCGAAGGTGATGCTGCTGACCGGAATGAGCAGCGCGGCGCTGACCGCGAAGACCAGAGGCCCAGGGGTAGCGGTCATCAGAAAGGTGCCAAGCACGAGGGCTAGGACAGCGACAAGCGTCACCCGGCGGCGCTGCGCGGTCTGATCCGCCCGGATGCCGCCGGTCACCGAGGCCGTGACCGAGACGAGCGACGATAGCGCGAGCAGCACGGCGTAGCCCTGGTCGCCGAAGCCAAAGCTGCGGACCGCAAGCGTCGAGAAATACGGAGCAAAGGAACAGACGACCGCCCCCTGCAGGGCCATGACAAGGCCCGCCGCGCGCAGCGCCGGGTCGGTCAGGCAAAGTCGGATCGCGGACATGTGGCATGGCTATCGCGGCGACCGGATGGCCGCAAGATCAACCGGGGATGACCTTGCCGGGGTTCATCCGGTTGTCGGGATCCAGTGCCTGTTTCAGGCTGCGCATCACCTCGAGCGCCACCGGATCCTTGCGGCGGGACATGGAGGCCAACTTTGACAGACCCACGCCATGTTCGGCCGAAAAACTGCCGCCGAGGTCGGCCACCACTGCCTCGATGGCTTCGAGCACCGCGTGTTTCAGCGCGGCATCGTCACGGGTCGGATAGGCGGTGAAATGCAGGTTCCCGTCGCCCAGATGCGCGACCGTGATGGTCCGCGCGCCGGGGTCGAGGGTCTGAAGGCTTGCCATGGCCCGGGTGAGGAAGGGTTCCACCTTGTCCAGCGGCAGGCAGACATCGGTGTCGACCTCGGGGTGAAGGCCGACGCCGATCTCGGCCGCCGCCTCGCGCCGTGCCCACATCACCCGGCGCTGCTGTTCGCTGCGGGCCAGGATCGCGTCGGTGACAAGGCCCGCGTCCATCATCTGCGCAAGGATGGTCAGCAACGTGGTGACCAGGGGAATGTCACCGTTCGCATCCGGGTCGGCCTCGGTCGGGACGGTGGTGGCGGCCTCGATCAGGATGGTGACTTCGGGGATGTGATCGAAGGGCAGGCCAAGATCGGGACGGGCTTCCCTGAGCCTTTCACAGTAGGTGCGGGGCATGAACTCAAAGGCCTCGACCCGGCCGCCGGTGGCTTCCTGCAGCCGGTTGAGCAGGGTGAGCGCATCTGCCAGAGACCGCGCGGCAAGCGTGGCGGTGGCGTGGGCCCTGGGCGCCGGTACCAGTTTCATCACGGCGGCGGTGATGATGCCCAAGGTGCCCTCGGCGCCTATGAAAAGATTTTTCAGATCATAGCCCGAGTTGTCCTTGTGCAGTTCCGACATCAGGTTCAGAACACGGCCATCGGGCAGGACAACCTCCAGCCCCAGACAAAGGCCGCGGGTAGAGCCATACCGCAGGACGTTGGACCCCCCGGCATTGGTGGACAGGACGCCGCCCAGCATCGCCGATCCACGCGCTCCGAACCAGAGCGGGAAGTAAAGCCCTTCCGTTTCGGCAGCTTCGTGCAGTCGAGACAGGATCACCCCAGCCTCGGCCACGACAAGACGGGCGTCGCGCTTGACCCGGTGGATACGGTTCATACGCTCCAGCGTCAGGAGGAGACCGCCGCTGGTCATGGTGCCGCCGACAAGACCGGTGTTGCCGGAAATGGGCACGACGGGCACGCCATGCTGCCCAGCGATCTTCACGCAGGCTGCGACTTCGGCTGTGGAACCGGGACGGACGACGGCGATGGGAGAACCCCGGTAGCGGCCCATCCAGTCACGCGCATAGCGGTCCGTGTCTGTCCCCGTCAGGACATGCGCCGCACCGACGACGGCGACGAGGTCGTCGATCAGCATCTAGCCCTGCGGATAGGCGATGACGGACAGATAGCGCGCGGGCAGCTTTACCAGACCTTCCGGCCCATGCGGTGCATCTGCGTCGAAGAACAGGCTGTCGCCAGGCTTCAGCGGGTAGACCCGGTCGCCGTGGCGATAGTCGACCTCGCCCTCCAGCATGTAGAGAAGCTCGAGCCCTTCGTGTTGGAAGGCGGGGAAAGTGTCGGATTCGGTCGTCAGCGTGATGATGTAGGGTTCGACCACGACGCCGGAGTTGTTCGAGCCGATATGGCCGAGAAGGTTGTACTGGTGCCCGGCGCGGGTGCCGCGGCGTTCGATCTCGACATGTTCCCCGGCCCGGACGTGCTGGGCCTCGCGGCGCTCCTCGTAGCTGCGGAAGAAGGCGGTGACGGGGACCGAGAAGGCATGGCTTAGGACTTGCAGCGTGGTCAGCGAGGGCGACGTGTTGCCGTTCTCGATCTTGGACAGCATCCCGATCGACAGGCCGGTGACGTTGGCGAGGTCCGCCACGGTCATCCCCTGCTGGCGGCGGAAGTTGCGGACCTCGCGCCCGATGGCGGCCTCGAGATTGCGCTCGGTGATCTCGCGGACGCGGTGCGGGTCCTGGTCAAACGCAGGCTTGCCGCGGGGAAGCGTGGGGCTGGCGTCGCCGTCTGACATGGGCACACTCCCGGGTGAACACCTACATGTGATTTCACTACCGGGAAACACGGCGTCAGGCAAGCCTGACGCTACCAGAGCGAGTGCGCCGCCGTCTTGATCGCGTGCAGCAGGCTTTCGGCGCTAGAACGGGGGCCGTAGATGCGGGCAGCGCCGAGGTCGTGCTTGATGAGATAGACGCCGAGGTGCTCCATGACCGTGCGGGTGGCGTAACCGGCTGGGACAAAAGAAAAATCCACGTTGCACAAACGTTCCAGCACCGGGGTCAGGTCCGCGGCCGCAAGGTCGAACGCGACCCAGGCGTCGGTCTGTTCGGTGATGCTGGCGCTTTCGCCAAAGGCGGTTTTGAGGAGATCGGCGATCAGTTCGTGTGTCGCGTAGGGGGCCTCGACGAACCATATTTCGGGCGCTGTCCAGAAGGCGCTGTAGGGGGTGCCGGTCCGGTGGGTCGCGGGGCCGGGAAGTGGGACGCCAGCGGCCTTTGCGGCCTTGTCGAGATCGGCCATGCGGCCCTTGCGGGCGGCGAGCGAGGCGAGGGCGACATCGGTCCGTTCGGTGATGGTCATTGGCCCGTGGGTGACGATGGTCGCTTCGCGCTTACCGAGGGCGGTGAGGGATTGCAGGCTAACCACGGAGACGCTCTCCTTCCGGGTCGAACATGTGGGGCGAGATGATCTCGACTTCGGTATCGAGGCCCGCAAGCAGGTTCACGATCCGCATCCTCTGGCCGATCTTCCGGTCGCCTGCCTTGAGGTAGCCCAGCGCGATGTCGCAGCCCAGATGTGGCGAGGAGACCTTGGAGGTCAGCCAGCCGCCATCGTTCGCCGCCATCGGGGCGACACCTTTTTCAAGGAAGTGGCTGCCTGCGGTCAGGCTGGCCTTGGGGTCGACGGGCCTGACGCCGACGAGGCGGTAGCCGTCTTCGTCCGTCAGCCCCTCGCGCTGCGACAGGACCATGCCGATGGAGTCCTTCTTCTTCGACACCATCTTGCCAAGGCCCATGTTCAGCGCTGTGGAAGTGCCGTTAAGCTCGCCGCCCGCGACATGGCCCTTCTCGATCCGCATCACGCCAAGCGCCTCGGTGCCGTAGACGATGGGGTCGTATTCCGCGCCCTTCGCCAGCATCTCGCGCAGAAGCGCATCTCCGTAGCGGGTCGGGACGGCGATCTCATAGGCCAGTTCGCCCGAGAAGCTGATGCGGAAGAGGCGCGCCCGAAGCCCGCCGACGGTGATGTTCCCGGCGGCCATGTAGGGGAAGGCGGCGTCGGAGATGTCCTGGTCGACGATTTTCTCCAGGAGTTTCCGCGCGTTGGGTCCAGCGACCGAGAACTGCGCCCAGGCCTCGGTGGTCGAGATAAGCTGGACGTCCATCTCGGGCCAGAGGCACTGGCGGCAGAACTCGAGGTGGCGGAAGACGGTCACGGCGTTGGCCGTGGTGGTGGTCATGACATATTCGTTCTGCCCCATCCGCGCGGTGGTGCCGTCGTCGAAGACGATCCCGTCCTCGCGCAGCATCAGGCCATAGCGGCATTTGCCGACGGCGAGGGTGGAGAAGGTGTTGGCGTAGACCCGGTCAAGGAAAGCGCCCGCGTCGGTGCCCTGGATGTCGATCTTGCCGAGAGTCGTGACGTCGCAGATGCCGACGGACTTTCTTGTGGCAAGAACCTCACGGTCGACGGACTGCCGCCATTCGGTTTCGCCCGGTTTCGGAACCCATTGGGTGCGGAGCCAGTTGCCGACCTCGACAAAGGTCGCGCCCTGTTCCCTGGCCCAGTGATGGGACGGTGTCAGCCGGAAGGGCTTGAATTCGCGGCCTCTTGACCGGCCTGCGAGGGCACCGAGCGCGACCGGCGTGTAGGGCGGGCGGTAGATCGTGGTGCCGGTTTCGGGGATGGAACGGCCGGTGAGTTCGGCCATGACGGCCAGACCGATGACGTTGCCGGTCTTGCCCTGGTCGGTCGCCATGCCAAGGGTGGTGTAGCGCTTGAGATGCTCGACCGAGGTGAAGTTCTCCTGTTTGGCCAGCTGCACGTCCTTGACGGTCACATCGTTCTGCTGGTCGATCCAGGCCCGGCCCTTGCCGTGCGCGACGTGCCAGAGCGGGGTGATCTTGACGGGGGCGTCTTCAGCCTGCGGCAGGTCGGGGACGGTGGTGAGGTCGAAGGCAGCGATAGCCGCGTCGCGGCCGGTTTTCAGGGCGGCGTGGGTGGACATCTGGCCTGCGGCAGCCCCGGCGACCAGTAGGCCGGGCGGGCCATCCTGACCGGGGACAAAGGCGGCGATGGTGGGGTCGTAGACGGGCCGGGAGCGGTGATGTGAGTGGATGTTCACATTCGGGTTCCACCCGCCCGAGATGCCTAGAGCATTGAGGGCGATGGTTTCCGAACGACCATTCCCCTGACGCACGGTGATCGAGGTAAGCCCCAGCTTACCAGAGGTGTCGATGACATCGGCCCCACGCAGATGCCGGATGCCGGGAAGAAGATCGCCTCCGTCGCGGCTGTCGATCACGGCCACCACGTCGATGCCTTTGGCCTGGAGGTCGATGGCGGTGCGGAGGCCGTCGTCGTTGTTCGTGAAGACAGCGACACGTTCACCGGCCTTGACGCCCCAGCGGTTGGCGTAGGCGCGCAAGGCGCCGGACAGCATGATGCCGGGGCGATCGTTGTTCTCGAAGGCGATGGGCCGTTCGGTGGCCCCGCCGGCAAGGATCGCCTTGCCGGTGTAGATGCGCCAGAGCACTTGCCGGGGCTTGCCTTTGGCGGGGGTGGGCAGGTGGTCGCTGACCCGCTCGACTGCGCTGTAGATGCCATGATCGAAAGCCCCGACGACCGTCGTGCGGGTCATCAGGCGGACGTTGGGCAGCGACGCCAGTTCGGCGACCGTGGCCGTGGCCCAGTCAGCACCTTGGGAGTCGCCGACCGCGAAGGTTTCGGCGTTCAGACGCCCGCCCATGCGGAAATCCTCGTCGGCGAGGATCACCCGTTTGCCTGCCTGACCAGCGGTCAGGGCGGCCATCAGGCCCGCAGGGCCAGCGCCGATGACGAGGAGATCGCAGTGCAGGAAGCCCTTGTCATAGGCGTCCGGATCTTCCTCGCGCGTGACCGAGCCAAGGCCCGCGGCCCGGCGGATGATCGGTTCATAAAGCTTTTCCCAGAAGGACTTGGGCCACATGAAGGTCTTGTAGTAGAACCCCGCCGCGAAGAAGGTCGAGAGCTTGTCGTTGATCCCCATCGCGTCAAAACGGAGGCTTGGCCAGCGGTTCTGGCTGCTGGCCGTCAGGCCCTCGTATAGCTCGGCCACTGTGGCGCGCGTGTTCGGTTCCTGCCGCCCGCCGCTTCGCAGTTCGACCAGCGCGTTCGGCTCCTCCGAGCCTGCGCTCAGGGGGCCGCGCGGACGGTGATACTTGAAGCTGCGGCCCATCAGGCGAACGCCGTTCGCGAGAAGTGCCGAGGCCAGCGTGTCACCGGGATGGCCCTGATAGGGGATGCCGTCGAAGGTGAAGCGGAGCGTCTTGCTGCGGTCGATCTGGCCGCCTTCAATGCGATGCGACTGGGTCATTTCGTGCGTCCCCGTGCGCGGGCCACATCGCGGGCGAGTTCGACCTTGGTGATCTCATGCGTCACCGTATTGCGGGTGACGACCAGCCAGGAGCGGTCGCCCTGTTCGTGATACCAAAGCTCCTGATGTTCGCCCGCCGGGTTGGTGCGATTGTAAAGATAGTCGTGGAAGGCGTCGACGCCGGCGGTCATGCCGTCGGGGCGGTCGATGAGGGAAGCGTCGCCGAGATAGACGAATTCCTGCGCATCGCGGGGGCCGAGGATCGGATGGTGAATGAGCATTCGATAATTTCCGTCAATGCAGGTTCGGCTGGGCACCCTGGCCCTTTTCGTCGATCATCAGCCCCTTGAGGAACCGATCGAAGCGGTAGGCCTTGGCGGTCTCATGTGAACGATCGTTCGCCAACAGATGTGCGAAGCACCAGCCCGAGGCCGGGGTGGCCTTGAAGCCGCCGTAGCACCAGCCGCCGTTGAAATAGAGGCCCTCGATATGGGTCTTGTCGATGATCGGCGAGCCGTCCATCGACATGTCCATGATCCCGCCCCAACTGCGCAAAAGCCGCACCGGCCCGATGGCTGGCATCAGGGCCATGCCGCCTTCGGCCACGTCCTCGATCACCGGAAGGTTGCCGCGTTGGGCGTAGGAGTTGTAGCCGTCGATGTCGCCCCCAAAGACGAGACCACCCTTGTCGGACTGGCTGACGTAGAAATGGCCCGCGCCGAAGGTCATCACCCCGTCGATCAAGGGCTTCAGGCCTTCGGAAACAAAGGCTTGCAACACGTGGGATTCGATGGGCAGCCGCATTCCGGCATGGGCCATGACCCTGGACGACGATCCGGCGACGGCCACGCCAACCTTCTTCGCACCGATATAGCCACGGGTGGTCTCCACCCCCAGGATGCGGCCGTTTTCGATCCGCATGCCGGTAACCTCGCAGTTCTGGATCAGGTCGACGCCGCGCTGATCCGCGCCCCGCGCATAGCCCCAGGCCACCGCATCGTGCCGCACCGTGCCGCCGCGCGGCTGCATCAAGGCACCCTTGATCGGGAAGCGGGCGTTGTCGAAGTTGAGCCAGGGATACATCTGGCGGACCTCGTCCCGGGTCAGAAGCCGGGCGTCGGCACCGTGCATTATCATCGCATTGCCGCGCCGCGTGGCGGCATCGCGCTGCGCGTCGGTGTGGATCAGGTTGATGATTCCGCGCTGGCTGACCATCGCGTTGTAGTTGAAATCCTGCTCCAGCCCCTCCCAGAGCTTCAGCGAGAATTCGTAGAAGGGTTCGTTCCCGTCTAGGAGGTAGTTCGACCGGATGATGGTGGTGTTCCGGCCCACGTTGCCGCCGCCAAGATAGCCCTTTTCAAGCACCGCGATGCGGGCCTGGCCGAATTCCTTGGCGAGATAATAGGCCGTGGCCAGCCCGTGGCCGCCGCCGCCGATGATGATGTAATCGTAGTCGGGTTGGGGGTCGGGGTCGCGCCAGACCGGCTTCCATCCTTTGTGGCCGGTCAGAGCCTCGGCAATGACCCGAAATCCGGAATAGCGCACGGCGGTTCTCCTGCTTCTGGGCCAGTTCTAGGCCCGTTTGGGTGCAGGAACCCGTCGATTTTCGCCACACGCTCCGCTGTTTTCGCCACGGCGCGCGAAGGTGAGTTCAGGGGGCGACGGCGGCATCAACCGCCGCGAAGGGCGACCAGTCCAGCGGAACCTGGGAGATCTGGTCTTGCGCCCAGGCGAAGAGGACGAGGATCGTGGTGGTGGAGAGGAGCATTTGCATGGCGGGCCTTTGGGACGGTGTGTTCACGTCCTGTTCTGCCTGATTCTGCTTGCCAACCGGTTAACCATACGCCCGAGTCAGGCGACCAGCGCCTCGGCCTTCTTCAGGTCGACCGAGACCAGCTGGCTAACCCCCTGCTCTTGCATCGTCACGCCGAACAACCGGTCCATCCGGGCCATGGTCACCGCGTGATGGGTGATGATGAGAAAGCGCGTGTCGGTGCGGCGCGTCATCTCGTCCAGAAGGTCGCAGAAACGGGTGACATTCGCGTCGTCGAGGGGCGCGTCGACTTCGTCCAGCACGCAGATCGGGGCGGGATTGGCAAGGAAGACGCCGAAGATCAGCGCCAGCGCGGTCAGGGTCTGCTCGCCCCCCGACAGAAGGGAAAGCGTCGCCAGCTTCTTGCCCGGCGGCTGACAGAGGATCTCCAGCCCCGCCTCAAGGGGATCGTCCGACTCAACCAGAACCAGACGCGCCTCGCCCCCACCGAAAAGATGGGTGAAAAGGGTGGCGAAGTTCGCGTTCACCTGTTCGAAAGCCGTCAGCAGACGCTCCCGCCCTTCCTTGTTCAGCCCGGCGATCCCGGCGCGCAGCTTCCTGACGGCTTCCTCCAGGTCGGATTTCTCGGTCGCGAGCGCATCATACTCGGTCTCGACCGCCTTCGCATCTTCCTCGGCGCGCAGGTTCACCGCGCCCAGAGCCTCGCGCTGGCGCTTCAACCGGGTCACGTCTTGGTCAAGCGTCTCGGCGTCAGGCATCCTGTCGGGATCGCAGCGCAACGAGGTCAGGAGTTCGTCCGGGGTTCGGTCTTCCTCCTCGTCGATCCGTTGGGCGGCAAGGGCCACACCCTCCCGGGCCGCATCCAGCCGCGCCTCGGCCCGGGCCCGGGCTTCCCGTGCCTCGCCGGCCAGGCGCTCGGCGTCGCGTTCGTTGGCCGAGCCTTCGCGCAGCGCGCCCTCGGCCTCGGCCAGCGTCTCTGCCGCAGCCCGCCGCCGGTCTTCCGCCGTGACGATTGCCGCCACCAGCTCGTCCCGTCTGGCGGCGATCTCCTGCGGTGCCAGCATCGCCCCGGACAGCTCTTCCTCGGCCTCGGCGCGCCGTTCCGTCAATTCCTCCGTCCGGCGCGAGGCCGTCTCCAGCCGGTGCTTCCAGCCCGAAAGCTCTTTCATCGCCTCCTGCCGACGCCGCACGCGGGCCTCGCCTTCGCGGCGCACCTCATCCTGCGCCGAACGGCGGGTCAGCATGGTGATGCGCGCGGCTTCGACCGTGATCTTTGCGGCTTCCACTGCGCCCCGCGCCGCTTCGAGGTCGCCAAGGTCGGCCACTTGGCCCCGGGCCTCGGTCTGCCGGGCGCGGGCGGCCATCGCCTCGTCGGCGAACCTTGCAACGGCCAGGCTTGCAGCCTCGAGCTTGCCCCCGGCGATGGAGCGGTCGGCCTCGGCCCGGGCAAGCACGCGGTTCGCCTCGGCCAGACGGGCGTCGGCGGCGCGACGGGCGTCACGGGCGCGCTGGTCGGCAGCGGCAAGCTGGGCAAGGCGGGTGGTCAATGCCTCATGCGCGCGGGCGGCCCCGTCGGCCCGGGCGGCGACCTCTTCCAGATCGCGTTTCAGGTGGACAAGGCGGTTCAACTGCTGCAGCCGCAGGGCCGCCGCCGTGGGCGCATCCTCTGCCCCGGCCCGGAACCCATCCCAGCGCCAGAGATCGCCTTCGACGCTGACCAGACGCTGGCCCGGGCGCAGAGCCGCCTGAAGCTGAAAACCTTTTTCGCGGGCCACAAGTCCGATCTGGGACAGACGCCGCCGCAGGACACCGGGGGCCTTTACCCGCGCCGACAGAGAGGTGGCACCGTCAGGCAGACCTTGGTCGACATCATAGTCGGGCAGCGCCGCCCAGCCGGAGCGCGCCTCTCCCGACACTTCCGGCGCGCGCAGATCGTCGGCCAGGGCGGCACCGAGGGCCTTTTCGAAGCCTGGTTCAACATCCAGCCGGTCCAGAAGCTGGTGCCCGGCCAGGGCTTCGCGGTCTACCAGCCGGGCCAGGGCCGAGACTTCGGCACGCAGGGCATTCGCCTCACCCTCGGCCGAGGAACGCGCAGCCCGCGCCTCGGCCTCGCGGTCCTGCGTCGCGGCCCGCGCCGCTTCGGCAGCCTCAAGCGCGGCTTCTGTCGCCTCGCCTTCCACCAGGGCGGCTGCGCGCGCCTCCTCCGCCGCTGCGAAGGCCTCGATGGCTGCGTCAAGCGCGCCTTCGGCCCCCGCCACCGCAGCGCGCGCGCCCAGCGCCTGCTCCTCGGCCCGTTCAAGCATCGACGTCGTGTCCGCCAGCAACCGCTGTGCAGACTGATGCCGGGCTGCAAGCCGGGCCGCATCTTCGGTCAGGTCCGACAGTGCCGCCTCGCGTTCGGACAGCACCGCCCCGGCCTCGCGCGCGGCCTCGACCGCTTCGGCCAGCCTCTCGTCATGACCGTCATGCGCGCGGGCGAGCTGCTCGATCTCCCAGTCCAGCCGTTCGATCACTTCGACCGCATCGCGGTTCAGGCCCGTCTCGCGGTCGAGGTCGCGCGACAACTGGTCGATCCGGCCCCGCAACGCATCGATCTGCGCCAGCGCGCGGGCTTCCTGATCCGCCAGGGCGTCGCGTTGCAGCACAAGGCGCTGCAGGATTGCGCTGGCGATGGCCTCTTCCTCGCGCCGGGGGGGCAGCGCATCTTCCGCAGCCTCCCGCGCCTTGGCCGCGCCACGCGCCGCCGCTTCGGTCTGACCCTGGGCGATCAGCCGCTCCCGCAGGGCCGCTTCGGCGACCGACCGCGCCTGGTCCGCCTCGCGCCAGCGCCGCCACAGAAGCATGCCTTCGGACTTGCGCAACTCGTCGGAAATCTCGCGGTAGCGCGCGGCCTGCTTGGCCTGCCGCGTCAGGACCGACAATTGCTGCGCCAGGGCTTCCAGAACGTCATCGACCCGCAAGAGGTTCGCTTCGGTCCCCGACAACTTCAGCTCGGCCTCATGGCGGCGCGCATAAAGCCCACTGATCCCTGCCGCCTCTTCGAGCACGCGGCGGCGGGCCTTGGGCTTGGCGTTGATCAGCTCGGAGATCTGCCCCTGCCGCACCAGTGCCGGAGAATGCGACCCGGTCGAGGCATCGGCGAACAGCATCTGCACGTCGCGGGCGCGGACGTCCTTGGAGTTGCAGCGATAGGCCGACCCTGCATCGCGGGTGATCCGCCGGACGATCTCGATCTGGTCGGCATCGTTGAAGCCCGACGGCGCCAGGCGGTCTTGATTGTCGATCACCAAGGCGACCTCGGCGAAATGCCGGGCGCCACGCGTGGCGGCCCCGTTGAAGATCACATCCTCCATGCCCCCGCCGCGCATCGCCGAGGGGCGGTTCTCGCCCATCACCCAGCGCAGGGCCTCCAGAAGGTTCGACTTGCCGCAGCCATTGGGACCGACCACGCCGGTCAACCCCTCGTGGATCACCAGATCCGTGGGGTCGACAAAACTTTTGAAGCCGTTCAGGCGCAGGCGGGTCAGGCGCAAGGCACACTCATGAGTCGCGGGTGGAAGATGTTCCTGCCCGAGGCGACAGGAGTCAACCAGACACGCTGCATCTGGGCGAGGAACCAGCCTTTATCCCCAACATGTTGCGGGCTTGCGTCCGCTCACAGCCTGCCGCACTGTGGGTTCATGATCCCTGAGCGTGCCACCAACCCCGCACTTTGGCCACCAATCCTTGGCTTGCTGCGGGACTCGTTTGCCTTCATGGAGGGCAGGATCGACCCGCCCTCATCCCTGCGAGAGCTCACGCCCGGGGCTTTGTCGCGGCAGGCCGAAATCGGCGAGATCTGGATACTCGGTCCACCGGTGGCTTGCGTGTTCATGACACCCAAGCCAGGGGTGCTGTATCTGGGCAAGCTGGCCGTCGCGGCGGCACATCGCGGACGGGGGCTGGCGCGGCAGCTGATCGAGCATGCCGAAGCGCGCGCCGCTGCGCTGCGCCTTCCGGCGCTGGAACTGCAGACGCGCGTGGAACTCCTCGAGAACCAGGCCGCCTTCCGGGCGATGGGCTTTGTCGAGACCGCCCGCACGGCGCATCCCGGCTTTGACCGGCCGACGTCGATCACCTACCGCCGCACCGTCGCTGTCTGAAGCAGCGTCTCCAACCGGAAGTCGGACGGAATGCCGTCGCGTCCGTCAAGCACCAGATCGGCCATCACCTCGGCCACCTTGGGTGCCATGCCGAAGCCGATCTTGAAGCCACCATTCGCCACATAGTGACCGGCGCGCCCCGGCCAGGCCCCCAGGATCGGTGCGCGGTTCGTGGCCTTTGGGCGCACTCCGGCCCAGCGGGCGGTGACTTCTGCCCCCGCCAGCGCCGGGACGGCGGCAAGGGCCCGTGCCAGGAGGCCGTCGGTCTGGCCATCCGGGCCGTCGCCGGTCCAGCTGGTCTCCGAGGTTGACCCGACCGCGACAGTGCTATCGGCATGCGGCACGATGTGCAGGCCGTCGACGAAGACTTGCGGCGCGTGCCGGGCGTCGAACCGCAGGACCAACGCCTGCCCTTTCACGCCGGACCCGACCGGGAGTCCGAAGGCCTGCGACAACTGGACCAGCCCGCTGACACCCGTGGCATGGATCACCCTGCCGTCTTCCGCGCCGCCAAGCTGCGCTCCGCCCGCGGTCAGCGCGCCCAGGAGCGCCGCCAGCGCCAGCCGGGGCGAGAGCCGGGCCGACAGCGTGTCCTGGACCAGCCAACCCGAGGGCGAGACCGGTTCCCAGTCCGCGCCTGCCGCCGGGATCACCCGCCACTCTGCCCGGCCCTGCCACAGCACTTGCGCCTCGTCCGCACGCCGCCGCGCCGCCGCCACCGCGCGATCATCGCTCAGCGGTTGCAGCCGGCCCAGTCTGGCATAACCCGAGGAAAGGCCGGACGCAGAGTCGACCTCTGTCCACCAGTCCGCCGCCAGCAGAAGGCTGTCGAGCTGGAAGGCCTTCTTCGCGTTCCAGGCCTCGGGCACATGCGGCGACAGCGCGCCGACCGGGCCGCCCGAGGATCCAGCCCCGGGATGCGCGGTCTCGATCACCCGGACCTTTGCCCCGCGCCGAAGGCAGGCCCAGGCGATCGACAGGCCGAAGATGCCCGCGCCCCGCACAGTGACATCCACACTTGCCATTCCGCCGCCCCGCGCCCATCACCAGTTCCGAAGGACTATCCCCGATGACCCGACCAGACCAGACCCCGGCCTGCGGCCAGAGCCCCGCGCTTCAGTGGCGCGACGATGTCATTCCGGTGTCGGGTCGGTTCGATGACCCGTATTTCTCGCTTGCCGGAGGGCTGGAGGAGACCCGTCACGTCTTTTTGGCCGGGAACGGCCTGCCTGAGCGTTTTCGCGACGGTTTCCAGATCGCGGAACTGGGCTTTGGCACCGGGTTGAACCTGCTGGCGGCAGTGCAGGCCCATCAAGGCCCGGGACATCTGCAGTTCACCAGCTTCGAAGCCTACCCGTTGCCCGCCTCGGACATGAGGCGCGCCTTGCGGGCCTTCCCCGAACTTGCGGAAATCGCCGACCAAATGCTGCGCCAATGGGCCGACGGGGCCACGACACTGCACTTTCCGCGCCTTACGGCCCGGATTGTCCTGGGCGACGCGCGCGATACGCTTCCCGTCTGGCAGGGCCGCGGTGATGCCTGGTTCCTGGACGGCTTTTCGCCCGCGAAGAACCCCGAGCTTTGGTCGCCCGAGCTTCTGCGCGAGGTGGCCCTGCACACCCGGCCCGGCGGAACTTTCGCCACCTACACCGCCGCTGGCCATGTCCGCCGCGCGCTGGCCGAAGCCGGGTTCGGCGTCACCCGGGCTCCCGGCTATGGCCGCAAGCGGCACATGACCGCCGGAGTGTTGCCGCCCTCAGAGGCCCAGCGCCCCTAGTCGCGTGTCCAGCGCCGACCAGTCCTCGATCTGCAGTCGAACCACCAGCGTCAGAACCTTCACCCTCCAGGAAGGCGGCAACCGGGCGGCATCCTTTTCGGTCGTCACCAGATGGGCATCGCTTGCGGCGGCTTCGGCGGCAAGCCGCCGGAGCAGGGTTTCGGAAAGCCGCGCGTGGTCACCCAGCGCCTCGCCCCGGACAAGTTCGGCCCCTTCCGCGCGCAAGGTGGCAAAGAACCGTGGCGGATCAGCGATGCCGGCGAAGGCCAGAACGCGTTCGCCTTGCCAGGTCATGCCCATCTGCAACGGGCGCAAGACCCCCTTCAGCCGGGGCAGCCGGACCATCGCACCCCAGTCTGCGTCAAACTGCGCCTGCGCGGGGGCGTCGCCCACGGTCAGCACCAGATCGGCCCGCCCGAGACCTGTGCCAACCGGTTCCCGCAAGGGGCCGGCAGGGATGCAGCGACCGTTGCCGAAACCCCGCGCGGCATCGATCACGACAAGGCCAAGCGACGGCCGGACAGCCGGGCTTTGAAAGCCGTCATCCAGAACGATGACCTGCGCCCCGGCCCCTTCCGCCGCGCGCACCCCGGCGGCGCGGTCCCTGGCCACCCAGGCGGGTGCGAAGGCGGCCAGGACGAGCGGCTCGTCCCCCACGTCCTCGGCCCGGTGCAGCGCCTCGTTCACGCGTGCAGGACCGGCGAGGCGACCGCCGTAGCCGCGGCTGACCACATGCACGGCCAGGCCGCGCGCCGACAGTCGCTCGATCAAGGCGATGACCGCAGGGGTCTTGCCCGCGCCGCCTGCGGTCAGATTGCCGACGCAGATCACCGGCACACGGGGCTCATAGGCCGGACGTCGCAGCCGCCGGGCCGTGCCCGCAGCGTAAAGCGCCCCGAGCGGAGCGAGGAGCCGCGGCAGCACCCCCGGGCGATCCCTGGGCGCATGCCAGAAACGCGGCGCGCGCATCATGACTCGCCGTCCATGATCGCGCGGATGCGGTGCAGGACAAGGTCTGTCACCTCGGCCCCGTCGCTGGCCACGGACCATGCCGCCTGCGCCAGGCGCGCGGCACGGTCCGGTGCCAGAAGATCACCCAGCGCATCGCCAAGACCGGTGGCCGAGGCCACGGCCCGCGTTGCCCGCGCCGCCCCGAGGCGCCCGAAGACCGGCCCGTACTGCCCGGTCTTGGGGCCATGCAGGATCGCCGAGCCGAGGACCGCCGCCTCCATCGGGTTGCGCACCGGCCCCTTGCCGATCAGAGTGCCGCCGAGAAAGGTCACCGGCGCAAGCCGATACCACAGACCATATTCCGCCGGATTGTCGACGACGAAGATCTCGACATCGGTCTGGGGCTTCTGCTCGCGCGACCGCTCGGCCACGACAAAGTCCCCCGCCCGGTTCAAGGTTTGCGCCAGTGCCGCCGCGCGGGAGGGATGTTCCGGCATCAGGATCAGAAGAAGGCGGTGGGAATACTGAAACGCCATGCGATGCGCTTGCAGGACGGCGGCCTCCTCGGCCTCGGTCACGCCCGCGGCAAACCACAACGGCCGCGCAGCCAGAAGCCTTGACAGCGCGGTTCTCTCGGCCTCGCTGGCCGGAAGAACCGTGCTTTCCTCTGCCATCCGCCCGGTCACGGCAACGGCGGACAGACCGGCACCTCCCTTGCGAAACGCGCGGGCCGCCGCCTCGTCCACGGCAAGGATCACCCGCAAGCGCGCCAGGGCCGAGCGCATCAGGCCCGGATACCAGCCATCGCGTTCGCGCAGGAATGCCGGAGCCTTGCCATTCACCACCAGCATCGGAATCTGGCGGTCGGCGGCCTCGTGCATCACGGCGGGGCGCAACTGGCCCCCGGCAAAGACGGCGATCTCGGGGTGCCAGTGGTCCAGGAAGCTGCGCGCATCCACCGGATTGTCGGGGGCGGGCGGCTGCATGACAACGCCCTCAAGGTCAGGCCCCGGCGTCGGTGCGGTCAGAAGGACCGGCAGGCCGTCTTCCTCGACGATCCTGCGCGCAAGCGCACGCATCGGGCTGACCAGCCCCTCGCCCGGCGCATGCAGCCAGATCAGCCGCCCGACGGGTCTGGGCGGCCGGACTGACGGCGTGGCCAGGTCGCGCCGTTGGCCCAGATTGTACAGCGTCAGACCGATCGAAGCCGCCATGGGTCAGTGACCAAGCTCCTCGGTGGCCGAGGCAGGCCGGGCTTCATCGCGCAGCCGGTGGATATGGGCGATAAAATAGCGCATGTGGGCATTGTCGACGGTGCGCTGTGCCTCGGCTTTCCAGGCCTTGAACGCAGACTCGTAGTCCGGGAACATGCCGACGATGTGCAACTGACTGACATCGCGGAAAACGTTGGTCTGGGGGTCCACCAGTTCGCCACCGAAGACGAGATGCAGGCGCTGGGTCATGAACGGCTCCGTGGTATCATGGGCGCGGCGACCCTATCCGCTTCGCGCTCCGGGGGGAAGGCTGGGACAGGGACTTGCGCCCGAAGGCATCAGGGGTCACATTCGCGCCAGCGCATGCCGTGCGATCCTGCTTGGGAGGGAGTGTCGTGGACCTTGGTTTTCTGATCGGCTGGCCGGGGGTCTACCTCGCGATTGCCGTCTTCATCATCCTGTGCATCTTCCTGGGCGTGCGGATCGTGCCGCAGTCGGAAAAGCATGTCGTGGAACGATTTGGCCGGTTGCGCGCGGTGTTGGGGCCGGGGATCAATTTCGTGGTGCCGTTCCTTGACCGGATCGCGCACAAGGTATCGGTGCTGGAACGCCAGTTGCCGAATGCCAGCCAGGACGCCATCACCGCCGACAACGTGCTGGTGAAGGTCGAAACCAGCGTCTTCTACCGGGTGACCGAACCGGAAAAGACGGTCTACCGCATCCGCGATGTGGACGGCGCGATTGCGACCACGGTGGCCGGTATCGTCCGCTCCGAGATCGGCAAGCTGGAGCTGGACCAGGTCCAGTCCAACCGCGCGCAACTGATCGAGCGCGTGCGCGAGCAGGTCACGGCGATGGTCGACGACTGGGGGGTCGAAGTGACCCGGGCCGAGATCCTGGACGTCAATCTTGATGAGGCAACCCGCGCCGCCATGCTGCAGCAGCTGAACGCCGAACGGGCGCGGCGGGCGCAGGTGATGGAGGCCGAGGGCAAGAAGCGGTCGGTCGAGCTTGCCGCCGACGCCGATCTCTACGCCGCCGAACAGGCCGCCAAGGCCCGCCGGGTGACTGCGGATGCCGAAGCCTATGCGACCGGCGTGATTGCGGGCGCGATCAAGGAAAACGGGCTGGAAGCCGCGCAGTTCCAGGTCGCGCTGAAGCAGGTCGAGGCGCTGCAGGCCGTGGCCATGGGCCAGGGCAAGCAGACGATCCTGGTGCCGGCGAACGCGCTGGAGGCCTTCGGCGATGCGTTCAAGATGCTCAAAGGACGGGGGGGTTGAGATGCTGACGACCTTGGCCGGAACCTGGTGGGCCTGGGTGATCCTGGGTTTTGCGCTGGGCGTGCTGGAGGTGCTGGTCCCCGGCTTCATCTTCCTTGGCTTCGCCATCGGCGCCGTGGTGACGGGACTCCTGGTGGGACTGGGCATTCCCGCCGGCCTGCCCGCACTGATCTTGATCTTCGCCGTCGTCTCGGTCGTGGCCTGGCTTGTCCTGCGCCGCATCGTGGGCGTGCGCGAAGGTCAGGTTAAGGTCTGGGATCGTGACATCAACGACCAGAAGTAGGTGGAGTTCATCGGGGCAAAAGCCGCATTTTTCTGCGGCGCTTCGGTCCTTACCTGTCTTTGGGACGAGAAGCCCGGGCTGCGGTGGCCCGGCCTTTGGGATCTGACCGGCGGCGGGCGCGAGGGCGACGAAAGCCCGGAGACAGACTGCATCGGCGTCGATCCATTGGCCGATGTCCCGGCGCTGTGCCGTGAAACAGAGGTGGTTCGGGGTGCCGCAAAGGGGAAAGCGCCGGGCGGAGGCAAAGCCGCAGAAGCGCAGGCCAAGCGACTGCAACACTGCGTCCTGATCGGCGAAGAGCGGTTGGTCCCGACAGATCGGGGTGAATGCGACTTCGGTCTGGACGCACAGCGTGTGGGCAAGCTTCCGACTGCCACCCCGGAAGGCCGCCAGTTCGCCCCTTGAATGTCGTTTGATCTCGAAGGCGACAAGACGGGCCAGTTCATGCGTCGGAAGCGGTTCGTAGGGTGGCTTGCCGCTGGTTTCCAGGGCAGAGGCACCGACGTCCACGACCTGGATTTCATCAGCCAGCGGCAGGGCACCGATCACGCCAGGACGAGGTCTTCGGAGAGCCTCATGGCGCCGTTCTGTCGGGCCTCCACGCCTACCGGCGGATGGTGTCGCCGGGTGCGAGCGTCGGGAAAAGCTCGATCTTCTCGCCCGGCGTATCCTTGGCGGCGATGATCGCCGCGGCCTTGCGCCCGATCTCCAGCCGGCAGGCGTCCATCGTCGCCAGCATCCGGGGCAGGCCGTCCAGAAGTTCGACCCCGTTGAACCCGGCAAGGCCGATGCGGCCGGGAACGTCAAGGCCCTGGTCAAGGCACCACAAAAGGCCCCCTGCCCCGATCATGTCATTGGAGTAGTATAGAAAATCCACGTCCGGCGTCCGACCAAGCAGGTTCGCGGTCATCTCGCGCCCCTTCAGCAGCGCCGAGCCGCCAGAGTAGTATTCCCGGTCGACGAGGGTCAGGCCCGCCTTGGCGAGTGCATCTTCAAACCCCTCCAGCCGCTTCTTGGCGCGGAAGTCGTTCGGCATCTGGGTGCCTAGGAACGCGATCTTGCGGTAGCCGGCGGCGATGATCGCCTCGGCCATCTGCCGCCCGGCGCGGCGGTGCGAGATGCCGACGGCGTGGTTGATCGGGTCGCCGTCGATATCCATGATCTCGACGATCGGGATGCCCGCGCGGCCCAGCATCGCGCGCGAGGCGGCCGAATGTTCGAGACCCGCGATGATCATGCCGGAGGGGCGCCAACTGAGCATTTCGTAGATGACGGATTCCTCGCGGTCGGGCAGGTAGTTGGTCACGCCGACCACGGGTTGCAGCCCGGTGCCTTCCAGCACCCCGGAGATGCCGGTCATCACTTCGGGAAACACCATGTTCGAGAGGCTTGGGATCACCACGCCGACGAGGCTCACCCGCTGGCTGGCGAGTGCCCCGGCAATCTTGTTCGGGACATAGCCAAGGGTGCGGGCGGCTTCGAGAACCTTCTCGCGCGTCGGGCCGGAGACATCGCCCCGGTTGCGCAGAACCCGGCTGACGGTCATTTCGGAAACGCCCGAGGCCTCGGACACGTCGCGGAGTGTCAGGGTGTGACGAGGGTCGGGCGTGGGCTTGGTCAATGCGCTGGTCCGGCAGTGGGAATATCTCTTGTTACTGCCAAAGCCGGGGCTTGTCCAAGACACATTCGTCTGCTAGTGTTACCGCTAACAGCAGCGCGTCCAGACGTCCGGCTGGCCATATCTGGCGCGATCCGCAAGCTCTCACACTGATCGCGTCGGACCAAGGGGGAGGTAGTGGGCCAAAACTTGCCTCCCCTTTTCATTTGCCGGTGGTTGAACTGGGCAGCGTTTCACTGCATGACAGCGGTGTGGCCCCGTAGCTCAGGGGATAGAGCGGCCGCCTCCTAAGCGGCAGGTCGATGGTTCGAATCCATCCGGGGTCACCATTTCCTTCCCTGTTTGAAATCAGTCGGATAGGCTGTTTCCCGTGGCTTTTGGGGGGCGGACGGGATGCGGCGGATCGCGGTTCTTGACATTGGCAAGACGAACGCGAAAGTGTTGCTGGTGGACCTGACCACCGGGGCCGAAGCAGTGTTGGCGAAGGTGCCGAACGCGGTGGTCGGGGGGCCACCCTATCCGCACCACGACATGGAACTGCTGTGGGCTTTCGCGCTTGACGGGCTGAAGCTGGCTGCGGCGCGCGGGGTCGATGCGGTTTCGATCACCACGCACGGGGCCGCCTGCGTGCTGGTGGACCGGGACGGCGGGCTGGCGCTGCCGATGCTGGATTACGAGCATGACGGACCGGAGTCCTGTGCGGCCGCCTATGCCGCGGTACGGCCGGGATTTGCGGAAACGGGGTCCCCGCGCCTGCCGGTCGGGCTGAACCTCGGCGCACAGTTGTTCTGGCAGGCGCGGGCGTTCCCGGATGCGTTCGCCAAGGTGCGCCATGTGCTGATGCTGGCGCAGTTCTGGTCGTTCCGGCTTTCGGGCGTCGCGGCAAGCGAGGCGACGTCATTGGGCTGTCACACGGATTTGTGGACTCCCCGGGAGGGACGGTTTTCGTCACTGGTGGCGCGGCTGGGGTGGGAGGCGCTGTTTCCCCCGCTCTGCCGGGCGGCGGATGTGCTGGGGCCGGTGCTGCCGGAGGTGGCGGCGGTGACGGGCCTGGACCCGAGGACGCCGGTTCTGTGCGGCATCCATGATTCCAACGCTTCGTTGGTGCCACATCTGGGAGAGGCTCCGTGCGGGGTGATCTCGACGGGAACCTGGATGATCGTGATGGCCCTGGGGGGTCGGCCGGTGACACTGGAGGCGGCGCGGGATGTGCTGGTGAACGTGAATGCGCTGGGTCAGCCGGTGCCGACGGCGCGGTTCATGGCGGGTCGCGAGGTCGAGGAGATCATGGCGGGGCGGATCGTGGAGCCGTCCGAAGGGGATTTGCGCGCGGTGCTGTCGGGGCGGGTGATGGCGATGCCTTCGCTGCACCCGGGGACGGGGCCGTTTCCGGGCAAGCGGTTCGGCTGGATCGGGGCGGAGCCTGCGGGTGGCGCGCGGATGACGGCGGCGTCGTTCTATGCGGCGCTGATGGGGGCGGAGTGTCTGTCGCTGGTGGGGGCGGAGGGGCCGGTGATCGTGGAGGGATCGTTCGGCGGCAACCGCGCCTTCCTGCGGATGCTGGCGACGGCGACGGGGCGGGTGGTGCGGGGATCGGGCGCCGGGGCGGGCACGGGGCTGGGGGCGGCGTTGCTGGCGGGGCCTTTGGCGGCGAAGGGTGTGGCGGCGGTGGAGGTTCTGCCGGAGACCGATCCCCTGTGGAACGGGTATGTGGCCGCGTGGCGGGAGGCCGTTGCGCGCTGGTAGCTCCTCGTGCGCCTTCGGCTTCTCGTCGAGGGCGCACGACGAGCGGTCAGGAGAGGTGGAAGGTCTCGGTCAGGGGAACCGCGACGGGGGAGCCGTCGGGGTTCGTGGCCATGATGTCGCCCATGTAGGCCCACCATTTCTGCATCACCGGGTGGTTGGGCAGGTCGTCCATCCTGTGATCGTCGCGGCGCTCGAGATAGCCGAACAGGGTCATCGTCTCGCGGTCGAGGTGGATCGAGTAGTTCGAGATGCCCGCTCTGCGGAGCAGCTCCACCAGTTCGGGCCAGATGGCGTCATGGCGGCGGGTGTATTCGGCCTCCATCCCCGGATTGAGGCGCATCTTGAAGGCGTGGCGCTGCATCATGCTTCCTTTCTGTGGCGGGATTTGACCTCGTTCAGAAGGTTCGGCAGCAGGACCGAGCCGATCAGCAGCAGGCCGATCACCCCGGTCTGCATGTGGCCGGTGATGTTCATCAGGCCCATGCCGTTCCGCAGGTTCAGGATGATGAGGATCGAGAGGAGCACGCCCACCATGCTGCCCTTGCCGCCGAAGATGCTGACGCCTCCCAAGAGGACCATGGTGATGATGTCGAGTTCAAACCCGAGCGCGGTGTCGCCACGGACCGAGCCGAGGCGGGCGGCGTAGAGGAGGCCGCAGAGGGCGGCGATCAGCGCGGAGAGGAGGAAGAGAGTGGTCTTGACCCGGACGACGTTCAGGCCGGAGAAGCGGGCGACCTCGGCGTTGGTGCCGATGACGATGACCTGACGACCGAAGGAGGTGCGGTGGAG
>NCDY01000022.1 GCA_002280405.1 Rhodobacterales bacterium 32-66-9
TTCATGCGGTTGCTCACGGCCCAACCGATCACGCGCCGGGAGTGCAGGTCCAGGATCACCGCCAGATACAGCCAGCCTTCGCGGGTCCAGATGTAGCTGATATCGCCCGCCCATTTCTGGTTGGGCCGATCCGCTGCAAAGTCACGGTCCAGCAGGTTCGGCGCGATGTTGAAGGTGTGGTCGCTGTCTGTCGTCGCCTTGAATTTGCGTGTTCGTTCAACGACGATCCCGTTCTCGCGCATCAATCGCCCGACCCTGCGGTGCCCGGCATCAATGCCGACTTCCTTCAACTCCTCGGTCATCCTCGGCCGGCCGTAGCTGCCCAGGCTCAGGCGCGACTGTTCCTTGATATGGGCCAGAACCACCATGTCCATGTGCTGCCTGCGGCTGGCCGGACGGCTGCGGAAGGCCCGTAATCCGCGCGGGCTGACATTCATCACCCGGCACAGCCGGTCGACCGGGAAAGACCCGCGCTGTTCTTCGACGAACCTGAACCTCACGGCTTTTGGCTCGCGAAGAACTGGGTGGCTTTTTTTAGGATGTCCCTCTCCTCCTTGAGGATCCGGATCTCGCGACGAAGCCGTTCGTTCTCCCGCGCCAGCTCGCGGTCCTCGGCCGAGACGACATCCGTGTCCCGGTCTGCGTTCACCCACTTGTTCAAGGTCGACAAGCCGACCCCGAGATCATCCGCAACCTGACGCCGCGAAAGCCCACTCGTCAGCGCAATCCGCACCGCATCCTTGCGAAATTCATCTGTCCTGCCAGTGCCCATGGTTCATCTCCTTTGCTGCACATTACGTGATCAAAGAAGCGGCACCAAACCGCGACAGGTCCAGTTCATACAGACCGGCTACCACGCTGGAATCACGGAGTGAATCCTCCATAGACTTCGCGCCACACAGTCCTTCAGAGCCAGAGCGATTCCCACCCGACCTAACCCATCGAATGCCGGGACCAAACACCTAGCCGAGTATTGCCCTGACGTAGTTCTCGGTCTCGGCGAAGGGCGGGATGCCTTTGTATTGTTCTACCGCGTCCGGACCGGCATTGTAGGCTGCCAGTGCCAGTTCCCAGGAGCCGAACGTATCGAACATCATCCGCAGGTAACGCGCGCCGCCGTAGAGGTTTTCCTCCGGGTCGGCAATGTCCACGCCGAGCCTTTGTGCCGTGCCCGGCATCAGTTGCGCCAATCCCGTGGCACCCTTGGTCGACACCGCCACGGGGTTCCAGCCGCTTTCCTGCTGAACCAGTCGCAGGAACAGATCCTCCGGCACGCCGTGCTTGCGCGCGGCGGCTTTGGCGACCTCCAGATACTCGCCCGTGTAGCTGCCGCGATAGGCCGGGATGCCCTTGGCATCTGCCGCTGCCTCGCCTTGCTTGTATTTGGGCGTGAACTTGATCGACCCGCTGTATTGCCTGGACAATTTCTTGTCGATCAGCGCGCCTTGCGACTTGAAGATCGCGCTGCGCGACTTGGTCGAGCCGGTGAGGTTCAGCCCTTCCGCCGCTGCCGCCACAGGCAGGCAGGCCACAAGAGCCACCATCGCTGTGCGGCAGACGTTCCGCATCTTGAAGTCCAGACCCCTGTCTTCGGCGCGGCCCAGCGCACCGCGGCAGGACTATAGCCGCTTTGCCCGGGTTTTCCAGTCGCGATTTGGCAGGCGTCGCGGACCCTGTCCAAGGTGAGCCAATGCCGATTGCAGCCGGTCGGAACCACGGTATAGGTTTGTTAACCATCCGTGGCGAAGCTGCCCCGGACATGAGCCAAGGGAGAATCGCATGGCGGGGTCGGTCAACAAGGTCATTCTCATCGGCAACCTCGGCCGCGACCCCGAGGTGCGCAGTTTCCAGAATGGCGGGAAGGTGGTGAACCTGCGGATCGCCACGTCGGAAACCTGGCGCGACAAGCAGTCGGGTGAGCGCAAAGAACGGACCGAATGGCACTCGGTCGCGATCTTCTCGGAGCCGCTGGCCAAGATTGCCGAGCAGTATCTCAAGAAAGGCAGCACGGTTTACATCGAGGGCTCGCTTGAAACCCGCAAATGGCAGGATCAGTCCGGGCAGGACCGTTACAGCACGGAAGTCGTCCTTCGGCCCTATTCGGGCAACCTGACGCTGCTTGGGGGACGCGGCGACGGTGGCGCGGGCAGTGGCGGCGGCGGCGGGTATGACGACCGGGGCGGCTATGATGACGCGGGTCAGGGCGGTGGCGGGTATGGCGGCGGGTCGTCCGGCGGCGGTCGCGGCGGCGGCACCGGCGGCGGCACCGGCGGCGGCCGGTCCGACATGGACGACGAGATCCCGTTCTGACCGCTGGTCCGGTGCCACTGGACCTTGACCGGTTCATTCCCTATATAATCGCTCAACTTCCCCTGGCATCGAGCAGACCACATGCAGCACCAGACCGTAGGCCAGACCGAGGGCCAACCTCTGATCAGGCCGTCCTCGACCGACCATCCGCTGTATCCGCAGATCGTCGAAGCCTGCCGGACGGTGTTTGACCCGGAGATTCCGGTGAACATCTACGATCTCGGCCTGGTCTACACCATCGAGATCGGCCGTGAGAACGAGGTCGAGATCACCATGACCCTCACCGCGCCCGGCTGCCCGGTGGCGGGCGAGATGCCGGGCTGGGTCGCCAACGCGGTCGAAGCCCTGCCGGGCGTCAAGCAGGTCGATGTCCAGATGACCTTTGATCCGCCATGGGGCATGGAGATGATGTCCGACGAGGCCCGGCTGGAACTTGGGTTCATGTAAGGCAGGCCTTGATACTTGCACTCGTAGGTGAAAGCTATTTTGCTTGCTTTTAGGTGTGCAAGTAATAGTAATTGCTCATGCAGTTACTCTATGCCGTCCTCACGGGAGATCTGATCGGATCAAGCAAGGCGCCCCGCGCGAGGCTTGAGACGACCATGGAAAACATTGCAGCGACAGCGCGGTTCTTTACCGAGTTCACGGGAGAAGACACCCGCTTCACCAGATACCGCGGCGACGGGTGGCAGATGATCCTAAGTCCTGCCTTCTTTCTTCGGGCTGTTACCATGATCCTCGCCCGGCTGAAGGACGGGCGCTTGACAGCCTGACCCGGGATCGCACGCTGGCGCTCAGAGGCGATCTGGCGGAAGCAAGCGGGCAAGATGCCAAGGTGGCAAAGCTGAGCGGCGCAATTCAGTGGTCGGATGCGGCCTTGCTCCCGCTGATCGGCTTCATCGCCCATCGCTGGAGCGCTCCGCAAGCGGAAGCAATCGCATTGGCCCTTCAGAACGAAAACCAGAAGCAGGCCGCAATCGCCGACAGCCTTGGCATAACGCGTCAAGCCTTGAACCTGCGATTGACCGGCGCGGGATATGGACCGATCCTTGAAGCACTCAAACTCTCCGAGCTTCATTTCCAAGACACCACCGATGAAGGCTCACAAACCGCATGACTGAAACCTTCATCGCCCTGCTCTTCGCCCATACCCTGGCCGATTTCGCGTTTCAGACCAAATGGATGGCAGCCAACAAGCGCAACCCCGTCGCGCTCGGCCTGCATGGTGTCACCGTCTATGCCACAGCCGTCGCCGCCACCGGTTCGCTTCACCCCGCGCTTCTCGCGCTGGCCCTGACCCACATCGGCATCGACGTTGGCAAGCTTGTCCTGTCCGCTGTCTGGAAAGGTTCCAAAGGCCTTGGTCCGTTCATGGCGGACCAGGCAACGCATCTGGTCAGTCTCGTCGTCCTCGCCTTCTGGCTGCCGGACCTGTGGTCGCAAGGCTTCTGGGCACCGGGCGCGATTGTCACGGGCGACGCCAGCGGCATCCTGGGCACCGGCTTTTGGTCCGAGGCGATCGCCCTGCCCGTCAGCCTGCTGCCCGCGATCATGGTGCTTCTCACCGGCCTGCTTGTGGCCACCCGCGCCGGAGGCTTCGCCGTGGGTCTTCTGATGGAGCCCTTCGCCCCGCATCTGGGCAAGGGCGACGCCGGAAAAAGCCTGCCGGGCGCCGGGCGCGTCATCGGTCATCTGGAACGCGGACTGATCTTTGCGCTCGTGCTGTTCGGCCAGGCTCAGGGTGTCGGCCTGTTGATCGCGGCAAAGTCGATCCTGCGTTTCGGCGCGGTCAAGGATGACCGGCGTCTTTCGGAATATGTGATCATCGGCACGCTCGCCTCGTTCGGGTGGGCCCTGATTGCGGCCTATGTGACGCTTGTGGGTCTCGCCGCACTGCCCCCGCTTGGAATCCCGACCGTTTCACCCTAGATTGACGGTCAAAGGAGCACAGCATGTTCGGCATTCCCGGCAAGGCCGCCGTCACCCTGACACCATCTGCCACCCGCCAGATCACCCGTCTGATGGCCCAGCAGGCCAGCCAGGGCCTGCGCATCGGTGTCAAGAAGGGCGGCTGCGCGGGCATGGAATACACCATGGAATATGTGTCTTCGGTCAATCCGCTGGATGAGGTCGTCGAACAGGATGGCGCGCGCGTGATGATCGCCCCAATGGCGCAGATGTTCCTGATCGGAACCGAAATCGACTACGAGACCGGCCTTGTGGAAAGCGGCTTCAGGTTTCGCAATCCCAATGTCGTCGAAGCCTGCGGTTGCGGCGAGTCGATCAAGTTCCGCGACGCGCCCGCTGCCTGAAGCCGTCGACGGGCCTTCGCCGACAGACTGTTTGCAATCCGGCATCTTTTCCTTTCCGGCCATACACGCTAGGCGTGTTCGCACCGCAGAAGGAAGTGCCACATGAAGAAGCTCGCCGCCGGCAACTGGAAAATGAACGGCACACTGGCCTCGCTGGCCGAAGTTGGCGCACTTCTCGGCGACCATCCCAAGCCGGCCTGCGAGATGCTGCTGTGCCCGCCCGCCACGCTGATTGCAGCCATGTCCACCGCGGCACGGGGCAGCGCGCTGATGGTCGGCGCGCAGGATTGCCACCCGAAACCGCAAGGCGCGCATACCGGCGACCTTTCGGCGGCCATTCTGCGCGATGCGGGTGCCACCCATGTGATCGTCGGCCATTCCGAACGGCGCACCGACCATGGCGAAACCGATGCTCTGGTGCGATCGAAGGCCGAGGCTGTTGTCGATGCCGGGCTGGTCGCGATCGTCTGCATCGGCGAGACCGAGGCCCAGAGGGACAGCGGCAAGACCCTGGCGGTGATCGGCACCCAGATCGACGGTTCGATCCCTGGCGGCGCGACGGCTGCAAGCCTGGTGGTTGCCTACGAGCCGGTCTGGGCCATTGGAACTGGCCGGACACCGACACTGTCCGAAATCGCCGAGGTCCACAGTTTCCTGCGCGGTCGGCTGCGCGGCCTTATCGGGTCAGAAGCCGAGGGCGTGCGCATACTTTACGGCGGCTCGGTCAAACCGTCGAACGCGGCCGAGATCTTCGCCGTGCCGCATGTCGATGGCGCACTGGTCGGAGGGGCAAGCCTGAAAGCCGCCGATTTCGGGGCCATTGTCGCGGCGTTGTCTGCCGCCTGACGACATCCGCTGTCGCAGATGGATAAGCCGGTCCTCCGTCTGGCCCCTAACGTCCCGGCATGACCGCAATTTCCCACGAGGCGCGACGGTCGCTTCTGGCCGCCAACCTTATCTGCCTCGCCTCGATGCTGGTCTGGGCTGCAGGCCTGCCGGCCGCCAGCCTGATCATTCCGCACATGCCGCCCATCGCGCTGACGGCTGCCCGGACCACGCTTGCGGCATCGGTGCTCCTGCCGATCTGGATCATGCAGGACGGCCTGCGCACGGTGCGATCCGCCAACTGGGCAATGGGGGCATGGGTCGGTTTCGTGATGCTTGGCCTGGCCTCGTTCTTCGTCATCATCGCGCTGCAGTACAACGACCCCGTCACGGTCGCCATCGTCACTGCGGTCATGCCCGTCGCGGGCATCCTTCTGGAATGTGTCGCCGACAAGCGCCCCTTCACGCGCGCGCTGGCGCTTGGCCTTGTCCTGTCGCTCGCAGGCGGACTGATCGCGGTCAGCAGCGCGGAAGGCGAGGTCGATTTCGGGGTCGGCGTCCTTGCCGCACTTGCCTCGGTGCTTCTCTACACCTGGGGATCGCGCGAGACGATCCGCGCCTTGCCCGAGCTCTCCGCCCTGGGTCGTGTGACGATCACCGTTGCGGGCTGCGCGGGCGTCGTCCTTGTGGCGGCGGTCGCGGATGGCGCTTTGCGCGGCAGTTGGCCCGACTGGGGTGCCATCGGCCCGACCCAGTTTGCCGGCCTTGCGGTCTTCGGCATCGGCTCCATGGCGATCAGCCAGCTTCTCTGGATCATCTCGGTCGGACGGATCGGCATCGGGGCCGCGTCCATGCACATGAATGCCGTGCCGTTCTATGTGATGCTGATCGTCTTCATTCTCGGTGGGCCATGGAACTGGGCGCAGACCCTTGGTGCGGCCATCGTGGTCAGCGGCGCATTGATCGCGCAAGGTCTGATCGGGCGGCGGCTCTGATGCGAAGCCTGAGCCAATCACCCAAGGACGACGAATTCGTCCAGAACCCCTACCCATTCTACGAACGCGCCCGCGCGGTTGGCCCGTTCTTCCTGTGGAATGACTATGGGCTCATCTGCACCGGCAACTCCGCCGCCGTGAACGCAATCCTCCGCGACCGGCGCTTCGGGCG
Organism: Rhodobacterales bacterium 32-66-9; assembly: GCA_002280405.1. Lineage (GTDB taxonomy): Bacteria > Pseudomonadota > Alphaproteobacteria > Rhodobacterales > Rhodobacteraceae > Tabrizicola. The sequence goes on from NCDY01000022.1 coordinate 6,615, forward strand.
CGAACCGGTGACGGCCCCCGTCATCCCGCCGCATCTTGCCCCGTTCTACGCGGTCGAGGCGCATTCCATGCTGGAACTGGAACCGCCCCGCCACACCCGCCTGCGGAACCTTGTCCTGCGCGCCTTCACCTCACGCCGGATCGCGGGGTTGGGCGCCGACATCTCGGCCCTCGCCAGCACTCTGGCCGAGGAGGTTCCAGATGGGACGTTCGATCTGCTGCACGCCTTCGCCCAGCCCCTGCCCGTGCGGATCATCGCCCGGCTGCTTGGGGTGCCGGAAGAAATGGCCCCCGATCTTCTGCGCTGGTCGAACGCGATGGTCGGCATGTACATGGCCGGCCGCACGCGCGCGGCGGAAGATCGCGCGGTTGCCGCGACCGAAGCCTTCGTGACCTTCCTGCGGGGCTACATCGAACTGCGCCGCAAACGGCCGGCCGACGATCTGATCACCCAGCTCGTCGCCGCAGAAAGCGAGGGCGACAAACTCTCGACGGACGAGCTGATCTCGACCTGCATCCTGCTTCTCAACGCCGGGCACGAGGCGACGGTGCATACCATCGGCAACGGCGTGAAACTGCTGCTTGAGACCGGCACCGCCGCGGCCGTCCTGAACTCCGGCACCGTCGACGCCGCGATCGAGGAAATCCTCCGCTTCGACCCGGCTCTGCACATGTTCATCCGGCACGCCTATGACGATGTCGAGGTCATGGGCCACGGCTTCCGCCGCGGCGACCAGGTCGGCCTTCTGCTTGCGATGGCCAACCGTGATCCCGGAGTGTGGGACGAACCTGCCCGCTTCAATCCCGGCCGACCCGTCAGGCCCCTTGCCACCTTTGGTGCGGGGTTGCACTTCTGCGTCGGCGCGCCTCTGGCGCGGCTGGAACTGCAGGTGGCGCTGCCGATTCTTTTCAGACGCCACCAGGGCCTGCGTCTGGCCGAAGCGCCCCGATATGCCGATGCCTACCACTTCCACGGCCTGGGCAAGCTGCTGGTTCAGACCTGATTTTCCTTTCTGCGGAAAATATCCTCAGGGGGTCTGGGGCAGAATGCCCCCTCGACCGAGGAGGAGGGCGCAAGCCCGACGACGAGACAAAGGCTTGCGCGCAAGCGAGCTTTTGTCGACACCTGCGGTCAGAGGGGCAGAACCGTCGTCGACTTGATCTCTTCCATGCTCAGAAGGGCGGTCACGTTGTAGATCCGCACTTCGGAAATCAGCGCCTGATAGAAGGTGTCATAGGCCCGCGCGTTCTTCACCCGCACTTTCAGGATATAGTCGATGTCCCCTGCCAGCCGGTGCGCCTCCAGCACTTCGGGCCGCTCGCGCAGCGCCTTGAGGAAACGACGCTGCCACTCCGCCTCATGCTCGGACGTGCGGATCAGCACGAAGAAACAGGCCTCCAGCCCCAAGGCCTCGGGGTCAAGGATCGCCGTGGTCCGGGTGATCACCCCCTGCTCGCGCATCCGCCGGATTCGGTTCCAGACCGGCGTCTTCGACGACCCCACCTTCCGCGCGATCTCGTCCAGGCTCTGCTCGGCATCCTGTTGCAGTTCGGACAGGATTTTCCGGTCCAGATCGTCCAGCGCGGCACTCATTCCCGAATTTCCCTTTTTCCCGGAACACGGGTTTGGTCGATCCGCAGTATCGGAACACGCATCCTTATCTGCAAGGGCCACTGGTCGCGGGACGGGAAAATATTCTATAGTGCACGGCATATGTGTCGAACTTCGAGGGCATGATGAGCCGACGTTTCACGCCGAAGATCGTGACCGCCAACCGCTTGCGGGAAGGCGACGTCGTCTATCTGACCGCCGACGACCGCTGGTCGCCGTTCCATCACGAGGCCGAGCTGATCGAGGACGAAGCCCACGCCCAGATGCGGCTCCTTCATGCAGCAGCGCAGAAACTGCTGGTCGTCGGTGTCTATCTGGCCGATGCGCGTCCGGGACCGCACGGCCCCGAGCCGACCCATTTCCGCGAGGAATTCCGCACCCGTGGCCCCTCGAACTATCCCCATGGCAAGCAAGCAGATCTGGTGTAGGTCGGGCTTCAGACCGACGCCCTTGAGAAGAGCCCGCGCATGTACAGCTACTCCGACTTCGACGAAGCCTTCGTGCGCGCCCGCGTTGCGCAGTTCACCGGTCAGGTCGCGCGCCGCCTTGACGGCAGCCTGACCGAGGATGAATTCCGACCCCTGCGCCTGATGAACGGGCTTTACCTGCAACTGCATGCCTACATGCTGCGGGTCGCGATCCCCTATGGCTCGCTGAACCCGCGCCAGATGCGGCAACTCGCCTACATTGCCGACACCTGGGACAAAGGCTATGGCCACTTCACCACCCGGCAGAACATTCAGTTCAACTGGCCGAAACTGCCGGATGTGCCTGCGATCCTGTCGGCGCTGGCCGATGTGGAAATGCACGCGATCCAGACCTCGGGCAACTGCGTGCGGAACGTCACCGCCGACCATTTCGCCGGTGCCGCCGCCGACGAGATCGCCGACCCGCGCCCCTATGCGGAACTGCTGCGCCAGTGGTCGACCGACCACCCGGAGTTCCAGTTCCTGCCGCGCAAGTTCAAGATCGCCATCACCGGCAGCCCCAACGACCGCGCCGTCACCCGCGCCCATGACATCGGCCTGCGCATGGTCCGCAACGCCGTCGGCGAACCGGGCTTCGAAGTCATGGTCGGCGGCGGCCTTGGCCGGACCCCGATGATCGGCGTCACCGTGCGGCACTTCCTGCCCGAGGCGGACCTGCTTCCCTACGTCGAGGCCGTCCTCAGCGTCTACAACCTCCTTGGCCGCCGCGACAACAAGTACAAGGCGCGGATCAAGATCACCGTGCATGAGACCGGCGCGGAAGAAATCACCCGGATGATCGAGGCCCGCTTTGCCGAGCTGCGTCCCCAGTTCGGTGGTGCCGACCAGACGCTTCTGGCCGACATCCGTGCGGCCTTCGCCCCCCCCGCCTTCCGCAGCGCCCCGGTCGACGCCTATGACGCCTTCTACAAGGCCGACCCGGTGTTTCGCGCCTGGGCCGACACCAACCTTGCCCCGCACCGCAACGCACAATACGCCATCGTCACCATCAGCCTCAAGGCGCATGGGGCAACGCCGGGCGATGCCTCCAGCGACCAGATGCGGCTCATCGCCGATCTTGCTGAAAGATATGGTCATTCCGACCTGCGGATCAGCCATGAACAGAACGTGATCCTGCCGCATGTCCACAAGTCGGACCTGCCCGTCCTGCACGCGATGCTGATGAAGGCGGGCCTGGGCACCGCGAATGTCGGGCTGCTGTCCGACATCATCGCCTGCCCCGGCATGGACTATTGCGCGCTGGCCACCGCCCGCTCCATCCCCGTCGCGCAGGAACTGGCGACCCATTTCGAGGCGCTGAAGCTGGAGCATGAGATCGGCCCCTTGAAGATCAAGATCTCGGGCTGCATCAACGCCTGCGGACATCACCATGTCGGTCATATCGGCATCCTCGGCCTCGACCGCGCGGGGGTGGAGAACTACCAGATCACCCTTGGTGGCGACGGCACCGAAGATGCGGTGATCGGTGAAAAGACCGGCCCCGGCTTTGCCTATACCGAGATCGTCCCCGCCATCGAACGCATCCTGCGCGCCTACCTTGCCCTGCGACTTGAGCCGTCAGAAACCTTCCTGCAGGCCTTCAAGCGCGTCGGACTCGAACCGTTCAAGCTGGCCCTCTACGAAGCCGAAGGCGAAAAAGATGCCGCGTGACCTGCATCCCGGCCCGGTGGCCGAACGGGTGGCGGCGCTGAACGCGCGCTATCGCCACCACTCGGCGACTGCGGTTCTGGAACATGCGCTGAAGGACGACGACCTCGGCCATGTGGCGCTGGTGTCGTCCTTCGGGGCGGAATCCGTCGTGCTCTTGCACCTTGTCAGCGTGATCGCGCCGGAAACGCCGGTGCTGTTCATCGACACCAGGATGCTGTTTGCCGAAACGCTGGACTACCAGCGCGAGCTGGCCGAGAAGCTGGCGCTGTGCGACATCCGCACGATCCGCGCGAACCCCGCCCGCGTCAGCTTCGAGGACCCCGACGGCACGCTGCACCAGTTCTCGACCGACAGCTGCTGCAACGTCCGCAAGGTCGAACCGCTGGAACGTGCCCTGGCCCCGTTTGACGGCTGGATCAGCGGCCGCAAGCGGTTCCAGAACACCGACCGCGGCACGATCGACTTCTTCGAGAACGAAGGCGACTTCCGCATCAAGGTCAACCCGCTGGCGCATTGGGGTCGCGAGGATCTTGAGGAATACATGGTGGAAAACCGCCTGCCCCGGCACCCGCTTGTCGCCAAGGGCTTCCCTTCGATCGGCTGCGCGCCCTGCACCAGCCCGGTCAAGCCCGGCGAGGACCCTCGCGCCGGCCGTTGGCGTGGGCAGTCCAAGACCGAATGCGGCATCCATTTCATCGACGGCAAGGCCGTTCGGACCCCGAAGGAGACCGCGGCATGAGCCGGGACCAAATTTCTTCGAAGAAATTTGCAAAATCCTTCGAAGGATTTTGGCGCCAGACGGGAGACCGGGGATGACTGTCATCGTCACCGATGCGGGCTTTGGCCCTGCCATCCAGCGTGAAATCGTCGGGCTGGCAGAGCTTGCCGATCAGACCGCCGTCGATCTGTCGAACACCGATGACCCACAGGCCCTGGTCGGGCGGCTGGACCAGCTGACGCTGATCCGCGTCGCTTTTCCCGCCTTCAACGACGGGCGTGGCTTCACCGTCGCCCGCCGCTTGCGGGAACTGGGCTACACCGGCCAGCTTCTGGCGCTGGGGCCGGTGATTGCCGATCAATATGCCATGCTCCGCCGTGTCGGTTTTGACGGGGCCGAGATCCCTGACGACCTTGCCGCCCGCCAGCCCGCCGAGCAGTGGCAGTTCCGCGCCGCCGACTGGCGGGATCATCATTATCAGGCAAAGCTCCGCGCCTGACTTTCACCTGATCCAAATCAACGCTAGAGAACAAGGGCCGCGCCCCGGGCCGGTATGACCCACATGACCGAAGCGATCCAGATGACCGACGCACGCGCTGTCTCCGCCAAGCCCCATCTGCCGGACGCGCAGACCGTCACCTCGGTGCGGCACTGGACGGACCGGCTGTTTTCGTTCCGCGTCTCGCGCCCGGCGGCCTTGCGGTTCCGGTCCGGCGAATTCGTGATGATCGGGCTGATGGATGAGCGGGGCAAGCCGCTGCTGCGCGCCTACTCGATCGCCTCGCCGTCGTGGGACGAAGAGCTGGAGTTCTACTCGATCAAGGTTCCCGATGGTCCGCTGACCAGCCGGCTGCAGCACATCCGGCCCGGGGACGAGATCATCCTGCGGCCAAAGCCGGTGGGCACGCTGGTGGTCGATGCCCTTCTGCCGGGAAAGCGGCTGTGGTTCCTGGCAACCGGGACCGGGATCGCCCCCTTCGCCAGCCTGATGCGCGACCCCGAAGTCTACGAGAAATTCGACCAGGTCATCATGATGCACACCTGCCGCGAGGTGGCGGAGCTGGAGTATGGTCGCCAGCTGGTGGACGGGCTGGAGACCGACCCTCTGATCGGCGAGATCGTGCAGGGGAAGCTGCGCTACTATCCGACCACCACGCGGGAGCCGTTCCATCACATGGGGCGGGTCACGGACAACCTGGCATCGGGCAAGGTCTTCGCCGACCTGAACCTGCCCGGATTGAACCCCGAGGAAGACCGGGCGATGGTCTGCGGGAGTCTGGCCTTCAACCTGGATGTGAAGGCGATCCTGGAGGGGTTCGGACTGCGTGAGGGGGCCAATTCGGACCCGAAGGAATTCGTGGTCGAGAAGGCCTTCGTCGGTGAGGGCATCTGACGCACCACGCGTGGTGCTTTTTCTTATTTAAATGATTTCAATATCTTGGATAGCTGCATTCATCCGGCGCTAACCACAAGCAGGGTGCCCAGGGTGATCCTTGCGGCTCTGTTCATCGGCATCGCTGCCGCAAAAGAAAGGCCGCGAGGTGGAACCTCGCGGCCTTGCGGTTTCGGCGGCGGTCGACGATTACATGCCAAGCGCAGTCTTGACCTGGGCGATCGTGTCGGCGACCAGCGCCGGGTTGGCGCGGGCGGCCTCGACGGCGGTTTTCAGGGTGGCCTTGGTCGCATCGTCGAGGGACGAGCCGTCGATCAGCGCAACAACCGAGTCCGCGTTGAAGTTCGCCGGGTCAAGGGCCGCGGCGGCACCCGTTGCAGCCTCGGTGGTCGCGGACGCGGCGGCCGCGGCCTGATCAGCGGCGGCCTGAGCGGCGGCGGCGGCATCCTCGGCGGCTTTGGCTGCAGCCTCTTCCGCGGCCTTGGCGTCAGCCTCGGCCTGAGCAGCGGCAGCGGCAGCGGCGGCCTGGGCCTCTTGTGCCGGCTTGTAGCTGAACTGGTAGTAGCCGCCCGCGGCCAGAAGGACGACGATCGCGCCAATGATTACAGATCTGTTCATGTCATATACTCCCATGACCTGGGCCCGCGGCCCGGATGCGCCCATATGGCAGTTTGTCCGGGGAATGAAAAGGCCAGCGGGACCGGGCACCCCGAAAAAGGCTGAAAACCGCGGGATTCTTGTGGCAATCCGGCCCAGCCGGGTTGCGAAGGTCACCGACCGCGTCTAGATTGCCGCCGCGAATTGAACCATCAAAGGACCAACGCCATAGCTCGCAGACCACACAATGCCCCGCCGCAACGCGAAACCGGTCCCCGCATCAATGACCGCATTCGCTCGCCCGAAGTCCGCCTGATCGGGGCGGATGGCGAAAACGTCGGGGTGGTGACACCGGCCCGGGCGATGCAGATGGCCGAAGAAGCCGGACTTGATCTGGTCGAGATCTCTCCGACCGCCGAACCCCCGGTCTGCAAGATCATGGATTTCGGCAAGTTCAAATACGAGACGCAGAAGCGCGAGGCCGAAGCCCGCAAGAAGCAGAAGATCATCGAGATCAAGGAAATCAAGTTCCGCCCGGGCACCGACACGCATGACTATGACGTCAAGATGCGGTCGGTGGTGAAATTCCTGGAGGAAGGCGACAAGGTGAAGGTCACCCTGCGCTTCCGCGGCCGGGAAATGGCCCACCAGGAATTGGGGCTGGAGCTTCTGAAGCGGGTCGAGGCCGACGTGGCCGAAATCGGCAAGATCGAAAGCTTTCCGCGCCTGGAAGGGCGGCAGATGGTGATGATGGTCGCGCCGAAGTAGCCAGACCAGTCCTCTGGACTGCAAGCTGCTGAAATCAAAGAAGTTTCTGGAAGATTTCTAGATTTCCGGGTCTGGTGTCTCGCGCAGGCGACCGCGCTGCGGGATTTCCTTCAGCAAGCCGCCGATCCCCATCGCGGCGATGTCATCGTCAGAAACGGTCACCCCGCAGGCCAGCCGTTCCAGCACCCAGTCCGCCCCGTTCTGCGCCGGGCTGCGGGCGCACCCCGGCAGGCCGATCACCGGTCTTGCGCCAAGATCGCCCAGAAAGAGAAGATTGCCGGGATCGACGGGCATCCCGAACCTTTGCACCCGGCCTCCAGCCGCGCGCAGGGCTTCGGGGGCTACATCGTGTAGGTCAGAGGTGGCCGAACCGGTGAGAATGAGCAGAAGCTCGCCCTGCGCCGCCGCAAGCGCCGTCGCGATCGCTGCTGTCCGATGGGGGACGGTCGTGCAGCCGGTCAGGGCGATGCCGAGCGCGCGCAGCCGGGTCTCGACCGCGCGGCGGCCCTTGGCGGCGAGGTTGAGATCGCCGTCCGGCACTTCGGTCAGGATGAGGCTTGCGGTCCTGCGCCGGACCGGAAGAATCCTGACCGCGCAACGGGCAAGAGCGCAGGCCGTGGCCAGCGCCTTCTCGGGCACGGCGTAGGCGATGATCTTGACCGTTCCGGCGAGTTGCGCTGCGGCCACGCGGGCAAACGGCGACAGTGTCGCCAGCGTGATCGCCGGATGCACCCGGTTCAACGCCAGCACCGCCCGGGGATCAAGCTGCAGGATGCCGGGCCAGGCGGCGTTCAGGTTCACCCGGCCGGTGAAGGCCTGCGACAGGACCAGCCCCGCCGCCACCGGATCGGGAACCAGGCTTCGGGCCAGCCGGTCGGCGGCGGCGTCTTCGGGCACGTCGCCCGGGTCCAGGCGGGCGACCATGACCTCGGTCAACCCGGCATGATGCAGCCGGAAGAGATCAGGCGCGGTCAACACGCAGCCCTTGCGCAACCGGCCATCGGCCAACGGCACGGAATGCGCGAGGATGGCACCTTCGGCTTCGGACAGCGGGACGGGGCCGAAGCGCATTACCTGCGCAAGGCCAGCGTGATCTGCGCCATGATGCTGACGGCGATTTCCGCCGGAGTCCTGGCACCGATATCAAGGCCGACCGGGGCATGGATCCGGGCGATCTCGTCGGCGGTAAAGCCCGCTGCGGTCAGCCGGTCAACGCGCCGGGCGTGGGTCCGGCTGGACCCGAGGCAGCCAAGGTAGAACGCGGTCGACCTCAGGGCGAAGCGGATGGCGGGGTCGTCGAGCTTGGGGTCGTGGGTGAGCGTGACGATGGCGGTGCGGGCGTCCGGGGCAAGCGTCGCAAGTGCCTCGTCCGGCCAGTCGTCCAGGATCGTCTCGCCCGGAAAGCGGGCGTCCGAGCCGAAGGCGGCGCGGGGATCGATCAGGGTGGGCGCGTAGCCGCAGGTCCGGGCGATGGTCAAGAGCGGCTGGGCGATGTGGACCGCGCCCACGACAATCAGCCGCAGGGGCGGATTGTGGATGGCGATGAAACGGCCATCCTCCTCCATCCCGGAGCGGTCGGATTTGAAGCGGGCGTCGGTGGCTGTGTCCTGGCCGGGAGCGACAAGCGCGCGGGTCCAGCCATCGGGGCGGGTGACCATGGCCAGCGCACGGGGGGCGGCACGGGCTTCGGCAAGCCGGGCCAGCATGGTTTCGGGCAGGGCCTCGGGGCCTGCGCCGACGGGTTCGACCAGGACGCGGATCGTGCCGCCACAGGCGAGACCGGCGGCGAAGGCGGTCTCGTCCGCGACGCCGAAGGTCAGGATGCGGGACTTGCGGTCGGCAAGGGCCGCAAGGGCCTCGATGACGACGGCACCCTCGACGCAGCCGCCGGAGACCGAGCCTAGCATCTCGCCCGCGCCGGAGATGGCAAGCTGGCTGCCGGCCTGGCGCGGGGCGGAGCCCCAGGTCTCGATCACGGTGGCAAGGGCTGCACCTTTCCCGGCGCGGTGCCAGGCCAGTGCGGCTTCGGGGATCAGGTCATGTTCGGCGCGGGTCATGGCGCCAGTATGCGGCCCGGCGCGGGCGGATGCCACTGAAATGCAGGCGCCGCGGGGGGACCCGCGGCGCGACTTTGGTCGGAGATCGCGTCAGCGCAGCTGGGCGGTGCGCAGCAGCGGCGTGATGACCCTGACTTCGACGCGGCGGTTGCGGGGTTCGTTTTCCAGCGTGTCGATCAGCAGTTCGGTCTCGCCATAGCCCTGGACGACCATGTTTTCCGGCGGGATGTCGAAGTATTCGGTCAGCGCCAGCGCCACCGATTCGGCGCGGCGGTCCGACAGCGCCAGATTCATCGCCGCCTTGCCGGTCGCATCGGTGTGGCCTTCGATCAGGAAGATCTCGGCCGGGTTCTTGTCGAGAAGGTCCTGCATGACGCGACCGAGGTCGGCAAGGTTGCGGGCCTCCTTGGCGGCGACGATCGCGGAGCCGCTGGCGAAGGTCACCGGCTGGACATCGATGGTCGCTGCCAGGGCGCGAACCTCGGGGATGTCGCGGATCTGGCGGAGCGAGAACTTCCGCCCGGCCCGGTCGGCTTCGAGTGCGGCAAGTTCGCGCTTCAGGGCGGCGTCATTGTCCTTGGAGGAGATGACGATGCGCTTCCGGGGTTTCGGCAGGTCGCGGACGACCACGACCTCTTCTTCGGCAAGATCGTCGATCAGCACGATCTCGCGGCCAAGGTCGTCATAGGTCGCGCGGCGCAGCACCCGGCCGGTGGCGTCGCGAATGGTGACGACCTGCGTGCCGTCGCCGCGTTCGACGATGGTGCGGGTGGAACCATCGCGGAAGGTCTCGGTCCGCACGGTCGAGCCGGGGCGACGGATCACGGTGTCGTCGTCCTTCAGCACCCGGTAGGTGCCGTCGGGCTGCAGGACGATCACCCGGTCGCCGGTGTTCGACACCACGCGGGCGTCCTGCGGGCCCATGGTCGATACGGACGTGTCCGCAGCGGCCGCCCGATTGTTCTTGATGATCGCGCCAACGGCAAGACCGCCCAGAACCAGCAGCCCCGCCTTTTCAAGATCCGAAAGCCCGCTTTTCTTGCCGGACGAAAGCGCGACCGGGGCAGCGGCGAATTCCTGGGCAGAGCTGCGGACACTGTCTTGCGTGATCGTCTGCGTCACGTCCGCGACAAGAGCGGCCGGGTCGGGTTCCGCAAGCGTCACCGTGCCATCCGCCGCAGCGGGCGCGTCGGTCACCAGTCCGGCGGCGGCCAGCGACGCGGGGTCGATGACGGACGGATCGGCGGTGAGAAGGTCGGTCAGGCTTTGCACCTCGGTCTCGGTGACAGTCGGCGCGTCGACCGGGACAACCTCGGTGGCCGGATCGGGTTCGGCGGTCTTCAATCCGGCCGCCGGATCGACAACGGTGCCCTCGTCCGTGATCGCCAGTTCTGCTTCGGCCTTGGCGCGGGCCTCGGCGGCCTCGGCAGGATCGACCACCTCGCCGGTTGCCGAATCGAGGATCGCGTCGGCGGGAACCTCGGCAGCGGTTTCCGTGCTGTCCGGCTTTGCCGCAGCGGCTTCGGCCTCGGCCTGCGCGGTGGCGGCATCTGCCTCGGCGGCGGCCTGAGCGGCGGCTTCGTCCGCAGCGGCGGCGGCTTCGGCAGCGGCGGCTTCGGCGGCGGCCTTGGAAGCAGCATCGGCTTCGGCTTGCGCAGCCGCTTCGGCTGCGGCCTGCTGTTCTGCCGCCAGAGCCGCAGCCTCCGCCTGTGCGGCGGCATCCGCCTCCGCCTGTGCGGCGGCATCCGCGGCGGCCTGCGCGGCGGCATCCGCTTCGGCCTGTGCAGCGGCATCCGCCTCCGCCTGTGCAGCGGCATCCGCGGCGGCCTTAGCGGCGGCATCTGATTCTGCCTGCGCGGCGGCATCCGCGGCGGCCTGCGCGGCGGCATCCGCTTCGGCCTGCGCCGCAACCTCTGCCGCAGCGGCTTCTTCTGCGGCCTGGACGGCCTGGGCTTCCGCATCAGCGGCGGCCTGGGCTTCCGCATCAGCGGCGGCCTGGGCTTCCGCCTCGGCAGCGGCCTGGGCTTCCGCCTCGGCAGCGGCCTGGGCTTCTGCCTCGGCCTGGGCGGCGGCGGCAGCCTCTGCCTCTGCGGCGGCGGCTGCGTCAGCTTGGGCCTGATCCTGGGCTGCAGCCTCGGCGGCTGCGGCTGCCTCGGCGGCGGCGGCGGCCAAGGCGGCGGCGGCGGCGGCGGGATCGCCGCCGGCGGCTTCCAGCGCCTTGATGGCAGCGTCAAGGTCGCAGGCTGCATCCGCCGTTGGCGTGCAAAGCACAGAGCCGTCTTCGGTTGTCACCGAGCCGTCACCGTTCAGCACCTGCGCAAAGCCTGGCATCGTGCCAAGCGGGCCGATGGCCACAGACAACGCCGTTGACAGGGCCGTGGTGGAAACCAGAAGCTTTCTCATTGCCAGTCCTCATTCTGAAGGGCATCGGTAAACCGCATCGCAGCGATCTGGTTCCCGTTCTGCCCGGTCACCCGAACAAAGCGCGGTTCGGCCTGATATGCGATATCACCGATCCGCCAGCCGATAACCTGCGCGGAGCCCCGCCTATCGGCGGATCAGCGCAAGCAAACGATCGCGTTCGCCTCGGTCGTCCTTTTCGGAGATTGCCTTACCAAGGGCTTCCAGCGAGGCGATGGAATGCCCGGCACGGAAGCTGTCGACATGGGGCAGGATGGCGCGGATGCCTTCGGCGCGGGGCGCAAATCCGGTCCAGCGCAGAAGCGGGTTCAGCCAGACAAGCCGGCGGCACGACAGGTGCAGGCGTTCGATCTCGCGGGAAAGCAGGGCGATGTCGTCGCGGTCGAGGCCGTCGGTGATCAAGAGGACGACCGCGCCCTGCCCCAGCACGCGGCGCGACCAGTCGCGGTTGAAGCCGTGCAGGCTTTGGCCGATCCGGGTGCCGCCTGACCAGTCCTGCGCCTCGCGCCCGGCGGACTTGAGCGCGGCATCCACGTCGCGATCGCGCAGGTGCCGGGTGATGTTGGTGAGCCTGGTGCCAAAGGTGAAGGCATGGACTTTCGCCCAGCCCTGGCCTTTGCGGTTGGCGACGGCGTGGATGAAGTGGAGGACCATGCGGGAATAGTCCGCCATCGAGCCGGAGATGTCGCAAAGGACGACGAGGTTCGGCCAGCGGCTGACCGGTGCCTTGTGGATGAGGGTGGCCATCTCGCCGCCGTGGCGCCCGGCCTCGCGGAACGTGCGGCGGGCGTCGATGCGGGCGGCAAGGCTGGACATCCGGCTGCGGCGGGTCTTCAGCGGCCGGACCGGGAGCGCGAGTTGCGCCAGCATCCGTTTCGCGGCGGCGATCTCATCGCCGGACATCTGCTCGAAGTCGAGCGTCTTCAGGCGTTCCTCGGCCGAGATGGTGGCGGTGGCGTCGATCTCGACTTCCTCGCCTTCGGGGCTGGCGCTCGGCGCTGGCGGAAGCTGGCCGTCGAGCAGCGCCTCGGCGGCGCGCTTTTCGGCGGCTTCGGCGCTGCGGTCAGGCTGCACGCCCTGAACCTGCGGCAACATGAGCGACATCATGTGTTCAAGATAGCGCGGGTCGCGCCAGAACAGGCGGAAGACCTGGGCAAAGAGGCCGCGTTCCTCGGGGCGGGAAACGAAGATGGCCTGCAGGGTGAAGTAGAAATCCTCGCGCCGGTCGAAGCCTGCGGCGGCGACGGCACGCACGGCATCCAGCGTGCGGCCAGGGCCGATGGGCAGACCCGCCTTGCGGAGCGCGCGGGCGAAATGCGCGATGTTGTGCGCCAGCTTGCCGTCTTCAGGGATATCCAGCGGGGCGTATTTTGCCATCGTCGGAGTGAGGAGCTTCACGCCCCCCGCCCTCCCCGTGGGATATTTTGGAACCGAGGAAGGCTCATGCGGGGACCAGTTCGCGCCTGACCTCGTCCAGCAGGCGTTTGGCTTCGGACCCCTGCAGTTTCTGGATGTCGTCCTGGTATTTCAGGATCGCGCCCAGCGTGTCGGAGATGACTTCGGGGCTGAGGGCGATGACGTCGAGTGCGAGAAGGCATTTGGCCCAGTCGATGGTCTCGGCGACGCCGGGGCGTTTGAAGAGGTCCTCTTGGCGGAGTTTCTGGACGAAGGCCACGACTTCGCGGCTGAGATGGGCCTGAGCCTCGGGAGCACGGGAGTGGAGGATGTCCAGTTCGCGGTCGAAGGTCGGGTAGTCGACCCAGTGATAGAGGCAGCGGCGCTTCAGGGCGTCGTGCACCTCGCGCGTGCGGTTCGAGGTGAGGATGACGATCGGGGGTTCTGGGGCCCTGATGGTGCCAAGCTCGGGGATGGTGACCTGGAAGTCGGAGAGGGCTTCGAGAAGGAAGGCCTCGAACGGCTCATCGGTGCGGTCAAGTTCGTCGATGAGCAGGACCGGCGCGCCGCCGGGTTGCGGGCGCATCGCGGCGAGGAGCGGACGCTCGATGAGGTAGTCTTCGGTGAAGAGCTCGGTCTTCAACTGGTTGCGGTCGGTGGCACCTTCTGCCGTGCGGATCGCGATCATCTGCGCGGCGAAGTTCCATTCGGCGACGGCAGAAGCGGCGTCGAGGCCCTCATAGCACTGCAGGCGGATCAGGCGGCGGCCAAGGGCGGTGGCGAGGGTCTTGGCGATTTCGGTCTTGCCGGTGCCGGCCTCGCCTTCCAGGAACAGCGGGCGGCCGAGTTTGAGGGAGAGGAAGACCACGGTCGCAAGGGCGCGGGAGGCGACGTAGCCCTGGGTGGCGAGGAGGGTCTCGACGGCGTCGATGCTGCGCGGGATATGGGTCACTGGGCCTCCGGTCCTGGGGCGAGAGTGGCGGGTGGGCCGGAGGGGGTCAAGGCGGGATCGGTGGCTTCCGCTTGCAACCATAGTCGTAGGGAACGCAGCGGTGCCCGGTCGGGACGGGTATCGGGCCAGACGAGGTGATAGGCACCAAGCGCGGGGATGGCGGGCCCGAAGATCGGGATCAACCTGCCCTCGGCAAGTTCGCGCTGGATGAGGAAGGTCGGGATCAGGGCGGCGCCCATGCCATGGATCGCGCCCTGGGTCAGGGTGGCGAACTGGTCGAACATCATTCCCGACGGACGGAGGCCGGGCGCCCCGTGATGTGCAAGCCAGCGGCCCCAGTCGCCGGTGCGGCTTTCGAGTTGCAGGAGGGGGTGGCGGAGGATGTCGGTGGCTTCGGTCAACGTCGGAAAGCCGGGGGCGGCGACGGCGAGGACCGCTTCGTCCATGAGTTTCAGGTAATGCACGCCCGGCCAGTCCTGCCGGCCGTAGTGGATCGCGGCGTCGAAAGGTGTGGTGACAAAGTCGAAAGGTTTCAGCCGGGTGGAGAGGTTCAGCGTCACCTCGGGGTGGCTTTGCGTGAAACGGGCGAGGCGGGGGGCAAGCCAGTGCATCCCGAAGGCGGGGAGGATCGCGAGGTTCAGGGACCCGCCGGTGGGATTGGCGCGCAGGGTCAGCGAGGCGGAAGCCAGCAGATGCAGGGCTTTGCGGACCTCGGCCACATAGTCCTTCGCCGCCGGGGTCAGGCGCAGGCGCTGGCGTTCGCGGATCAGGAGCGGGACGCCGAGTTGACCTTCCAGACCCTGCAAGGCGCGGCTGATCGCGCCCTGGGTCAGGGTCAGCTCGGCGGCTGCGGCCGAGGCGGTGCCGAGGCGGTCGACGGCCTCCAGCGCCATCAGGGCCGGGATCGGCGGTAAGTAGCGGCGCGGCAGCATTATGAGTTTCCCTCATCAACCTGTGTGGGGCTTTCGATAGCAGGCCCCTGCCCTTTCGTGCAATACTGAGCGCGAAGATGGAGGCCCGTCATGCCTGACACCCTGCAAACCACACCGAAACTGAAGGCCAAGGATGCGCCCGACCTGGGCCGCTTCGACTGGGAAGACCCGTTCCGGCTGGACGACCAGCTGACCGAGGAAGAGCGGATGCTGCGCGACGCGGCGCGGGCTTACGCACAGGAAAAGCTGCAACCGCGCGTCGTGGCGGCCTACCGGGACGAGACCACCGATTCCGGGATTTTCCGCGAGATGGGCGAGATGGGGCTTCTGGGCGTCACGATCCCCGAGGAATACGGCGGGCTGGGGGCGTCCTATGTCGCCTACGGGCTGGTGGCGCGCGAGGTCGAGCGGGTCGATTCGGGCTATCGCAGCATGATGTCGGTGCAGTCGTCGCTGGTGATGTATCCGATCCATGCCTACGGGACCGAGGCGCAGCGGCTGAAATATCTGCCGAAGCTGGCGAGCGGCGAATGGATCGGCTGCTTCGGGTTGACCGAACCCGATGCGGGGTCGGACCCGGGCGGCATGACGACCACGGCGAAGCGGACCGCGAACGGCTATGTGCTGAACGGCGCGAAGATGTGGATTTCGAACGCCCCCATCGCCGATGTCTTCGTGGTCTGGGCCAAGTCCGAGGCGCATGGCGGCAAGATCCGGGGCTTTGTGCTTGAGAAGGGGATGAAGGGCCTGTCCGCGCCGAAGGTCGGGGGCAAGCTGAGCCTTCGGGCCAGCGTGACGGGCGAGATTGTCATGAAGGATGTCGAGGTCGGCGAGGAGGCGCTGCTTCCGTTCGTCGAAGGGCTGAAGGGCCCGTTCGGCTGCCTGAACCGGGCGCGCTATGGCATCTCGTGGGGCGTGATGGGCTCGGCAGAGTTCTGCATGCACGCAGCCAGGCAATACGGGTTGGACCGCAAGCAGTTCGGCAAGCCCCTGGCCGGGATGCAGCTTTACCAGTTGAAACTGGCCAACATGCTGACCGAGATTTCGCTGGGGTTGCAGGCCAGCTTGCGCGTCGGGCGGCTGATGGACGAGGCCAACGCGGCGCCCGAGATGATCAGCATCATCAAGCGCAACAACTGCGGCAAGGCGCTGGAGGCGGCCCGCTGGGCGCGCGACATGCATGGCGGCAACGGCATCCAGGAAGATTTCCAGATCATGCGCCACATGGTGAACCTGGAGACGGTGAACACCTACGAGGGCACGCATGACATCCATGCGCTGATCCTGGGCCGGGCGATCACCGGGCTGCAGGCCTTCTTCTGAGGTTGGCCGAGCTTCCCACCCCGTGCTAGGCCTTCAGGGGCGTGGTGCGGGTGGAGAGGGTGGATGCCTCTGGCGGGGAAATTTGTCGACAGAAGATGGGGGCCACGGTGCGGGTGACCGTGGTCCTGACCGTTCGCAACGAGGGCGCGTTCCTGTTGGAGTGGCTGGCGCATCACCAGGCCTGCGGCGTCACGGATTTCCTTGTCTTCTCCAACGACTGCGACGATGGCACCGATGCCATGCTGGACCGGCTGGATGCCCTGGGCTGGCTGACCCATGTCCGCAATCCCGGACCGCATCCCGAAGGCCCGCAATGGGCGGCGCTGAAGCTGGCGGACACCCATCCGCTCGTCACCGGGGCGGACTGGCTGCTGCCTCTGGACATCGACGAATTCGTCAACGTCCATACCGGCGACAGGACCATCCCGATGCTTCTGGCCGCCCTGCCCGAGGCGACGGCGATCACACTGACCTGGCGGCTTTTCGGCAACGCAGGCGTGGTGGAATACCGCGATGCGCCCGTGACCGAGAGCTTCACCCGGGCAGCGCCCGCTGTCCTCTACTGGCCCTGGCGGGCGCATCTGTTCAAGACGCTGGTCCGCAATGACGGATCCTACGGCAAGCTTGGCGTCCATCGGCCGCGCGCGCCTGCGCCTGATCGGAGGACGGCGCGGCGCTGGTTCGACGGCTCTGGTCAGGCGTTGCCGACGGCCTTTCACACCAAGCGCATCTTTTCGGATGTCGGCCGCGACAACCACGCGCTGGTGCAACTGAACCACTATCCGCTTGGCGCGGTGGAAAGTTTCCTGCTGAAACGCGACCGGGGCCGGGCAGTCCACACGGACGGCGGTCTTGATGCCGGCTACTGGGTCGAGCGCAACTTCGCAGCGGTGGACGACCGGTCGATCCTGGCGCTGGACAGCCGAAACCTTCGGCGGGCACTGCATGCCGATCCGGTTCTGGGACCGCTGCACAGGGCGGCGGTCGCCTGGCGTCACCAGAGGTTCCGTGCGCTGATGACGGACGATGCCTGGCGCAGCCTTTACGGTCAGCTTCTGATGGCGGGACCGTCGCGGGTGCTGGACCGGGCCGAGGCCGAGTCGATCTGGAAGCCGCATATCCCCGAATCTCTCGCCAAAGTCGAGTGACGAAACACCCCCCCGCGAGCCACAGCGCCCCCCGATGATCGACCCGTCACAGCCCGCAGACTGGCAGCGTCCGATGCTGGCAATCGCCGAAGGCGACGGCGATTTCCTGCCGCTTGGCGCGAAGCATTACGCCTTTTTCGCCGAGGAACGCCCGCAGCTTCTGGTCACCTTCGAGGATGCGGCGAGCTTGCGTGATCGCGACGACAAACTGCCGGAGCACTTTGCCCTGGCCCGGGCGCGGGGCTGGTCGATCCTGACGATCCTGGCCGAGGGTGAGACCTGGTGGCGCGATCCGGCGGTGTTCCGCTATTTCGACCGGCTGGCCGACGACGGCTTTCTGGAAGACTTCGACCGCGTGGTGTTTTACGGCGCGGGGTCGGCGGGCTATGCGGCGGCGGCCTATTCGATCACGGCACCCCAGGCCGAGCTGGTGCTGATCGCGCCCCGCGCCACGCTGGACCCTGGCCTTGCGGGCTGGGACGAACGGCACCGCATCGCCCGGCGGATCAACTTTCGGGGCCGCTACGGCTATGCCCCCGACATGACCGAAAGCGCCTCCCAGGTCTGGCTGATCCACGACCCCCTGCATCAGCCCGACGCAATGCATGCCGCGTTGTTCCAGCGGCCCTGGGTGACGCCGTTGCACGCGCGCTATACCGGCGAGGGGACCGAAGATACCCTGCGCGAGATGAAGGTGCTGGACCGGATCATCGAGGCCGCGATGGAAGGCAAGATGTCGGCCGAGCGGTTTTCCTGGCTCTGGCGCGCG
>NCDY01000163.1 GCA_002280405.1 Rhodobacterales bacterium 32-66-9
GGAGGTTGTTGATCGCAACCCCCTTCCCCGCGACCTGTCGCGAGGTGCCCGCGACAAATCCGGTCAGACCGGCGCGTGCCGAATTCGACAGACCCAGGCCTGCAACCGGGGCCTTGACCGAAACGCTGGTGATGTTCACCACCCGGCCCCAGCCGCGCTCCATCATCCCCGGCAACACGGCCTGCATCAGCGCGATGGGCGTCAGCATGTTCGCGTCCAACGCCCGGATGAAATCCTCCCGCCTCCAATCCGACCACATCCCCGGCGGAGGCCCTCCGGCATTGGTCACCAGAATGTCGAACGGCCCCTCTGCCAGCACTGCCGCGCGGCCCGCTTCGGTGGTGATGTCGCCCGGCACCGGCGTCACCCGGATCGGGAACCGTTGCCGGATATGATCTGCCGTGGCCTCCAGCGTCTCGACCCCGCGCGCGTTCAGGACCAGATCGACGCCCGCTTCGGCCAAAGCCTCGGCACACCCCCGGCCGAGCCCCCTGGACGACGCACAGACCAGCGCCCGCTTTCCCCTGATCCCCAGATCCATCGCAACCCCCTTCTCGCCTGGCTCAAGCCCAGATCAGGATGATGTTTGATGGAAACATCATCCTGATCTCGATTCCCGGTGGACGCGTGATCGACGCGGAAAACCGGAGTCCACTTTTCCGCATCACGCTTTAGCAGGCAGCCGCGCCGGGGCAAGCCCGCAGTTTCAAACCCCTGACAAGCAATGTTTTTGGAAAATGCCGACCGGGTTGTGTCAGGGTGCCGCAAGCACGGGAGCGCGCGACGACGGCGCGCGAACGGCATCATCCAGACAGTCGCCCCGACCGGGGGCTCAGCGGGAATAGAAGAATTCCTCCCGCACGATCTTGCCGTCCTTGACGTGATAGACCGCAATCTCCCTGTCCTTCCTGGGCCCTCGACGGTCAGGCCATGGACAGTGAAATTCGCCTCCCACCAGTCATGCTTGCCCCGGATACCGGCGAGCCCCACGGTCACGGTCCCGCCGCCCATGTCCATCGCCTCCACCGACACGGCGTCCGCGGCGTAGAGCCGTTCCAGGTTCGCCCGCGCCCGATCTTCGCGGCAGCCGACGATAAGTTCGTCCGCAATCTCCTGCAAGGTCATTCGATCCTCCACTGTTCATCTTATGTTCCGCAGCATGCCCCCGCTGACGGGAGAATTCAATCAGCATGCTCACCCTATCCGGCTAACTGCGAAAGCTCTGCCAGTTCAGGTCGGCGAAACAGGGGCCTTGCGTCGCCTCGGTGAACTTGATGCCGTTGTGCCCGCCGTTCCACTCCATGATCTTCACGGCACCGGTCTCGTCCAGGGTCAGGTCCCAGCCGATGCAGCGGACATAGGGAATGCGCGCATGGCAGCGTATGGCGACCCGCACACATTCAGCGAAATTCGGGACGGCTTGACCGGCGAAGGGGATGTCCGACTGCGGGTGCCGGTCGCAGCGCAGCCAGCTTGGCAGGTAGCCGGTCGCAGACAACTCGCCGCTGGCAAGGTCGACCGGCGCACTGACCTCTTCCGCAGACTTCAGGAATTCGCTGTTGCCCTGGCCAAAGCGCAGATACCCGCCCCGCAGGCTGATCCGGCCGAGGTCATCGCAGGCCGTCGTCAATCTCAGCGTCGCCGTCGCCGGACAGTTGCCGAGCCGCCGCAACAGGTCGTGCTGGCGGATGAAAGCCTGAAACAGGCCGGACCCGAGGGCGCGGACGTCGGCCGGATCGAACGAGGCGCGATCGATGATCTTCACTCCGGTTCCGGACTGGGTGGCATCGCTCTTGAAGATGACGCGATCCGTCCGACCGAATAGGACGTCGATCAGGTCCGTGGCAGCCACCGGCCTTCCATCGCGGCCGATGACCATGCCATTGACCTGGGCGGCAAGGTCGGGAAATTCCGGCGCGTCGAACAGGATCATGTTCAGACTGCGCAGGCCGCTCAGCTCGCCATACGGGCCCGAAGTGCGTGGCAGAACGCATTCGTCATAGAAGTTGTCCGGGATCCACCCGTCCTTGTAGCTGCCCGCGACATGGGCGTAGACGTGCAGCCATGGGGCGAATTTCGCATGGCCCAGCACCTCGACCGCGTAGGCGTCGCAGCGCGCCCGGTCGGCGGCCTTCAGCGGTCCGTAGGCATTTTCCAGTTTCGCCAGCTTGGCCCGCGCCGCCCGGATGTGGTTGCGGGCATAGTGGCGGCGCAGCGTTGCCTTGGCAGCGGCTTTGGCGACCGCAATCAGTCTGCTCATGCTTTGTCCCACGACTTCCCGCCGGATGCCTTCACTCGGCGCGATCCGGCCCTGACCCTAGCCCGATCCCTGAAAACCCGCAATTTCCGAATTGCCCGAACCGCCTCACGGACCGATCCGGCACCGGTTGGTCGGCAAGGCCCACCGACCGGAGACCTGTCGCTCGGTCGCGGAAAAGCGGGTGACCCGCGGTGTCAACGGACGTGTCTTTCCGATCGCATCCTCAGGCCTGATGGCTGCATCGGGCCTGCGCGGCTGACCGGCGCGCGGCGGTGTTTTCTTCGGACGGCGGCACCGATTGCGCCGCGACCGTTGCCTGCCCTCGGGACGCCGACCCGTGTTGCCGCCCGACGGGGATAGCGGTCCGCGCATGCCGTTGAACGGGTCCGGTGCCAAATCCTTGCGAAAACGAGCAGCGGCAGATATGTCGCGCCCATGTCGAACCGTGCCCCCCTGCCGCCCGAAATCGCCCGCCGCCGGACCTTTGCGATCATCTCGCACCCCGATGCGGGCAAGACCACGCTGACCGAAAAGTTCCTGCTGTTCGGCGGCGCGATCCAGATGGCGGGCCAGGTCCGCGCCAAGGGCGACGCGCGGCGCACCCGGTCGGACTTCATGAAGCTGGAGCAGGAGCGCGGGATTTCCGTCAGCGCCTCCGCGATGTCCTTCGACTTCCGAAGGGCGTGGAGTCACAGACCCGCAAGCTGTTCGAGGTCTGCCGGCTCCGCGACCTGCCGATCCTGACCTTCTGCAACAAGATGGACCGCGAAAGCCGCGATGTGTTCGAGATCATCGACGAGATCCAGGAGAACCTGGCCATCGACGTGACCCCGGCAAGCTGGCCCATCGGGGTCGGGCGCGACTTTGTCGGGGCCTATGATCTTTTGCATGACCGGCTGGAGATCATGGACCGCGCCGACCGCAACAAGGTGGCCGAGTCGATCAAGATTTCCGGCGTGGACGACCCGAAGCTGGCCGAGCACATCCCGGCAGAGCTTTTGACGAAGTTCCATGAAGAGCTTGAAATGGCGCGGGAGTTGCTGCCCGCCTTCGACCGCGCCGCCTTCCTCAACGGCTCGATGACGCCGATCTGGTTCGGCAGCGCCATCAACTCCTTCGGGGTGAAGGAACTGATGGACGGCATCGGCGAATACGGGCCGGAGCCGGAACCGCAAAAGGCCGCCGAACGCCAGGTAGACCCCGGCGAAAGCCCCGTCACCGGCTTTGTCTTCAAGGTCCAGGCCAACATGGACCCGAAACACCGCGACCGGGTGGCCTTTGTCCGCCTCGCCTCCGGCCATTTCGAGCGGGGGATGAAGCTGCACCATGTGCGCACGAAAAAACCGATGTCGATCACCAACCCGGTCCTGTTTCTGGCCGCCGACCGCGAACTGGCCGAGGAAGCCTGGGCCGGCGACATCATCGGCATCCCGAACCACGGGCAGCTTCGGATCGGCGACGCCCTGACCGAAGGCGAGGCGCTGCGCTTCACCGGAATCCCCAGCTTTGCGCCCGAGCTGTTGCAATCCATCCGCGCAATGGACCCGATGAAGGCCAAGCACCTGGAAAAGGCCCTGATGCAATTCGCCGAGGAAGGGGCTGCCAAGGTCTTCAAGCCGATGATCGGGTCGGGCTACATCGTCGGCGTCGTCGGCGCGCTGCAGTTCGATGTGCTGGCCAGCCGGATCGAGCAGGAATACTCGCTTCCCGTCCGGTTCGAGGGGTCGAACTTCACCTCGGCCCGCTGGATTTCCGGCGACAAGGCGGAAATCGAGAAACTGACGGCGGTCAACAAGGGCCACATCGCGCATGACAGCGACGGCGATCTCGTGTTCCTCACGCGCCTGCAATGGGATATCGACCGCGTGGTGCGCGACTATCCGGGCGTCAGGTTGACTGCGACCAAGGAGATGATGGTCTGAGCCGCGCTTGACCCGCTCCGGCCCGCGCCCTAGCCTGCCCGGGACCGAGGGGACAAGGCATCCGCCCGCATGACAACGCCCGATCCCGCTGCGCCGGACGATCCTGTCGAGACCTACCCGGACGCGCCGGACAGCCTGATCGGGATCTGGAAGCAGCGGCGGCGACGGCTGAAACTGGCCGCGCGCGACTGGTTCCCACCCGCCGATCTGGACCTTACCCCCTTTCTGGCGGCACGCATCCCCGAGACGATCCCGCCCCTGGAAGGCCCGCAGACGCTGCATGCAAAGAAGCTGCACCAGATGCGGGTCGAACTGGCGGGCCAGCGCGAACTGGCGGCGCTCAACGCCATCCTGATCGCGCATCTGCGCAAGCAGCGTCACCCGGCCCACACCCCCGCGCTGTTCCGGCGCATCTGGGCGGAAGCCGGGCCCGCGCTGATGCCCGAACTGCCGGGACGCTGGTTGATCTCTTCGGTCATAACCTTCGGCGACCATGGCGAGACCGAGGCGCAGCGCAGGGTGGGGCTTTCGATCAACCTGCTGTTTTCCCTGATGAAGCTATACGAATTCGAACGCTTCCACTCGGGCGTCGACCCCACCGCGCCATTCCCGATCCGGCGTATCCGTCGGCGGCGGCTGCCGCTGGGCATGCCACATTTCAACCTTGGCACTGGCGGCCTCGACATCAACCTTCTCGCGCCGATCTGGGCCGAGGCGCGGACCGTGCCTGTGGTGGGTCCGATGGCCTGCCTTCTGTTGCAGCGGCTGAACACGGACCCCGGCAACCTGTTCCGCCGCATCGGGCTGATGCGCGCGGCACGGCCGGACAAGGGCGACCGGCCGGAGGCTCAATCCGGCGCAGACCGCCAGCCGTGATCCGGCGAGCGCTTGTCAAGGGTCACGCGCCGGGTTGCCGCCGGTCGCGTGTCGCAGCCAACCGCGGCGATGGTCAAACGATAGTCGCCCGCAGCGAAGCCGCGGCCGATCCGCACGACGGCAAGCTCTCCCGGTGCCAGGGGCGGGGTCTGGCCAAGGGGGATCGCGGCCTCATCCTGGACCAGAAAGCGGACGCGGCTGCACCCGGCAGCCGGGGCGGCGATCAATATGCCGTAGCGCCGCGTCTCTGAGGCCGAGGTCAGCCGATAGGACATCGCACAGGCCGAATGGCAGCGAACGGTCTTCGCAGCGGCTGGCGCTGCAATGGCCAGGCAGAGCCCGGCCAGCAAAAAGATCATTCTCATTATGCACCTTCAGGAAAAGATATTGAAAAATCAGTGCGAACAATACTTGGAGGATAGCCGATCCAGGACCATCCGTCCACACCTCCGGCCCCGGACTTGACCGGATAGCCGATTTCCGCTATGCGCGTCTCACGCGGCCAATCGGGCCGAGACGCCGGGGCGCCCGGAAACTAGCGTCCCATCATTCATGCGGTCCGATACCGCATCCATAGGACGCTTATGACCAAATTTTCCGACCTCGCGCTGGACCCGCGCGTGCTGCAAGCCGTCTCTGAAGCCGGCTATGAGACCCCCACCCCGATCCAGGCACAGGCAATCCCCGAGGCGTTGAAGGGCCGCGATGTCCTTGGCATCGCCCAGACCGGCACCGGCAAGACCGCCAGCTTCACGCTGCCGATGATCACGCTCTTGGGCCAGGGCCGCGCCCGCGCCCGGATGCCGCGCAGCCTGGTGCTGGCGCCGACCCGCGAACTCGCCGCCCAGGTGGCCGAGAACTTCGACATCTACGCCAAGCATACCAAGCTGACCAAGGCGCTCCTCATCGGCGGCGTCGCCTTTGGCGAACAGGACAAGCTGATCGACCGCGGCGTCGATGTGCTGATCGCCACCCCGGGCCGTCTCCTCGACCATTTCGAACGCGGCAAGCTCCTGCTGACCGGCGTGCAGATCATGGTTGTGGACGAGGCCGACCGGATGCTCGACATGGGCTTCATCCCGGACATCGAGCGCATCTTCCAGCTGACCCCCTTCACCCGCCAGACGATGTTCTACAGCGCCACCATGGCGCCCGAGATCGAGCGGATCACCAACACCTTCCTGACCAACCCGGCGAAGATCGAGGTGGCGCGCCAGGCCACCGCCTCGCTGACCATCACCCAAAGCCTGATCGAGGTGAAGCCGGTGCGCAAGGACCGCAGTTTCGGCGACAAGCGCGCCGTCCTGCGCGCGCTGATCAAGGCGGAAGGTGAGGCCTGCACCAACGCGATCATCTTCTGCAATCGCAAGATGGATGTGGACGTGGTGGCGAAGTCTCTGAAATCGCACGGCTTCAACGCGGCTCCGATCCACGGCGACCTGGACCAGTCGGTGCGGACCAAGACGCTGGACGCCTTCCGTGACGGCACGCTGCACCTTCTGGTCGCCTCGGACGTGGCCGCCCGGGGCCTTGACATTCCGGCGGTAAGCCATGTGTTCAACTTCGACGTTCCGTCCCACCCCGAGGATTACATCCACCGCATCGGCCGCACCGGCCGGGCCGGGCGTCTGGGCAAGGCCTTCACCATTTCGGTGCCGTCGGACGAAAAGTATCTCAAGGCGATCGAACACCTGATCAAGACGGAAATCCCGCGCGGCGATCTGCCCGAAGGCTATGAGCCTTCGACCGAAGACAGCCGCCCCGATCGTGCGCCGCGCGAAGATCGCAAGGGCCGCGAGCGGGGGGGGCGCGGGCGCGACCGCGAACGCCCGGTCAAGCCGCATGACGAGGCGGCCCCGATGCAACCCCTTGTCGTGGTGGCAAAGGCCGAGGCCGCCGCAGACGCCCCGCGCGAAGAGCGACCTTGGACCGTCAGTGATCGGCATGGGCGACCACGTCCCGGACTTCATCCTGCGCAGCTTTGCGCTGAAGGCCGCGCCGACCGAAGACGTCGAGGAAGCGGTCACCGGCACCGAAGGCTGAGGTGGCGCAGGAG
Source organism: Rhodobacterales bacterium 32-66-9 (assembly GCA_002280405.1). Lineage (GTDB taxonomy): Bacteria > Pseudomonadota > Alphaproteobacteria > Rhodobacterales > Rhodobacteraceae > Tabrizicola. The sequence continues at coordinate 7,115 of NCDY01000163.1, forward strand.
GAGGCCCGCCCCGGACTTGATCCGGGGCCCCGGCTGACCGGAGAGGCCCCGGATCAAGTCCGGGGCGGCGGCGTCATTCAGCCACCAGCCGGCTGATGACCACCGTCACTTCGGGCTTCTTGCCGATTTCTTCCATCGCGACCTGACGGACGACCTTGCGGATTTCCTCCTCGAGCTTGTCGTCATCGGCCATGACCTTGCGACCCAGCCGCCCGATGACCTCGTCAAGATCCGCCTCCATCGTCTCGACCAGGGGCCGCCCGCCTCGGCCGGTGGGCGGCAGGCCCATCAGTTCGACCCAAGGCTCGCCCATCGGAGTGTCGGTGTCGTCCAGGATCACGGTGACCGTCACCAGCCCATTCAGCGCCATGCGGATGCGGTCGCGGACCACCCCGTCGAGCGCGCCGATCAAGGCGGTGCCGTCGAGGTAAAGCCGTCCGGTTTCGACATGTTCCGCGACCTCTGGCACGTCGCCCGAAAGGTCCAGCATGGTGCCGTTCGGTGCCACCGCCGCCGCAATGCCACTTTCGGTCGCGATGCGCACATGTTCGGACAGGTGCCGGTGTTCGCCATGCATCGGGATCAGCATGTCGGGCAGGATCAGGCGGTGGACATGTTCCAGGTCCGGGCGGTTGGCGTGGCCCGACACATGGTATTTGCCGCCCTGATCGTCGATCACCTGCACGCCCGCCTCGGAGAATGCATTCCAGACCCGCAGCACATCGCGTTCGTTGCCGGGAATGGTTTTCGAAGAGAAGAGGAAGGTATCCCCCTCCTTCATCTCGATCCCGAGATACTTGCCCCGGCTCAGCTGCGCCGAGGCCGCGCGGCGTTCGCCCTGGGACCCCGTCACCAGCAGCATCATCCCCGGCTCGCTGGCGGATTTCATCGCCCAGGCCGGCGCGGACCGCGTGCGCTTCGCCTATGACAGCTACGAGCTCGATGACACCGCCCGCACCATCCTCGGCAAGCAGGCCGAGTGGCTGGCGCGCTACCCCAGCGTCCGCGTGACGGTGGAGGGCCATGCCGATGAGCGGGGCACCCGCGAGTACAACCTTGCCCTTGGGGACCGCCGCGCCAC
>NCDY01000164.1:0-2914 GCA_002280405.1 Rhodobacterales bacterium 32-66-9
GGTGCGACAGCGTCGCCGCCGCCACCAAGGCCGCATCGGTGATCCGCACGCCGTGGTGCAGCTCATACTTCTCCTTGATCCCGCGCAGGATGCTGATCGAATCCTCCACCGTCGGCTCCTCGACGAAGACCGGCTGGAACCGGCGCGCCAGGGCCGCGTCCTTTTCCACATGCTTGCGGTATTCATCCAGCGTGGTCGCCCCGATGCAGTGCAACTCACCCCGCGCCAAAGCCGGCTTGATCAGGTTCGCCGCATCCATGGCACCTTCGGATTTCCCCGCACCGACCAGGGTGTGCATCTCGTCGATGAAGAGGATGATCTCTCCGGCCGCCGCCTCGATCTCCTTCAGGATCGCCTTCAGCCGCTCCTCGAACTCGCCGCGATACTTGGCGCCGGCGATCAGCGACCCCATGTCCAGGGCCATCAGCTTCTTGTTGCGCAGGCTCTCCGGCACGTCGCCGTTGACGATGCGCAGCGCCAGGCCCTCGGCAATCGCCGTCTTCCCGACGCCCGGTTCCCCGATCAGCACCGGATTGTTCTTCGTGCGCCGCGACAGCACCTGCATCGCACGCCGGATCTCCTCGTCGCGGCCAATGATCGGGTCGATCTTGCCGTCCCGCGCCGCTTGCGTCAGGTCGCGGGCGTATTTCTTCAACGCCTCCATCGTGTCTTCCGACGAGGCGCTGTCCGCCGTCCGCCCCTTGCGGACCTCGTTGATCGCCGTGTTCAGCCCCTGCGCCGTCACCGCCCCCGCGACCAGCGCATCCTTCGCCCGCGTGTTCACCAGCGCCAGCGCCGTCAGCAGCCGCTCCACCGGAACGAACGAATCCCCGGCCTTCTTCGCCACCGCCTCCGCCTCGTCCAGGACGCGGACAAGCTGCGGGTCGACATAGGTCTGCCCGTCGCCGCCGCTGACCTTGGGCAGCCTGGCAATCGCGGCGTTCACCGCCGCATTGACCTGCTCGGGTGAGCCTCCCGCCTTGCGGATCAGGTTCGCGGCCAGACCCTGGTCGTCATCCATCAGGGCTTTCAACAGGTGATCGGGCAGCACCCTCTGGTGGCTTTCCCGCATCGCGATGGTCTGGGCGGCCTGCAGAAAGCCGCGCGACCGCTCCGTGAATTTCTCCAAATTCATCGGTCGTCTCCTCTGATAAAGCGCCCCGAACTGCGGAACCCGGACATCCAGCATCCCGCGCAGGGCCTTGCGCCAGAATTGGGCGCGCCATTGATCCATTGCAATGCCCACTGGCGCAAAAACCACAGCTTGCGAAATCCTGCCGCAGGACAGAGGAATCGGCCTTTCCTTGCCGATCCTGACGGCGGGCATCGGCGGGAACGGGCTTGCCGGGTTGCGCGGCGGCAACCTGGCCTTGCGCAGCGCCGGAACAGGCTCCCATGTTCGGCGCTCCGGAATGCGAGAGGTGCGGCGATGAGCGACGCGAAACTTCCCCTGATCCACAAGGCCCCGGTCGAGGGCCTGGCGATCCACGTCGCCCGTACCGGCCTTTCCATCGGCGACCAGGCCCGGTTGGACCGGCTGTCCGACGGGCGCGTGGGTGTCTTCGCCATGCTGAACAAGCCGTTCCTCGGGATGATCCCGCATCAGAAGGAGGGGCTGGTCGGCCATCTCGGCCCGGTGGCCGAGGAAATCATCGCACCATCCTTGGCACACGGCGACGACCTGCGGGTGCGGATCATCGATCTTGTGCCCGAGCATCTGGCGAACGGCTACCCGCCCGAGGTCTATATCTCGGTCTGGGGCGACCCCCGCCACCTGCAACCGGCGATGACCGCCGTCGACCTGCCGCCACTGCCCGAGCCGGCGAAAGCGAAAGCGCCCAAGGGTCTCAGCGGGCTCAGGCCAGCTTAGGGCTCATAGCGGACATAGGCAAAGGCATGGCTGTCGGGGGCCCATGAGGGCACGTTGATCGTCCCCTGACCCCCGGTGAATGCGCGCACCCGGCGACGGTTGCGACCCGCGGGGTCGCACACCACCAAAGCGACGGGCAGGTCGGCAGGATGCCCGGTCGTGCCAGGCGGATAGGCCAAATAGACCAGATGCTGCCCGTCGGGCGAGGGATGGGGGAACCAGTTCACCTGATCGTCCGCGAACAGCTGCCGCTGCTCCGACCCGTCCGCCGCCATCACCCAGATCTGGGCATGGCCGGTCCGGTCGCAGTTGTAATAGATGCGGGCACCGTCCGAACTGAAGTCCGGCCCGTCGCAATGCCCCTCGCCCATGGTCAACCGCGTCTCGGCCTTGCCCGGCCCCAGCGAGTAGACGTCGATCACCCGGGAACCGCCCCGTGCCGCGACATAGGTGAGCGTGCGCCCGTCCGGCGACACGCCGTGCCACCAGCTTGGCGCTTCGGGCGAGACCCTGACCGGCTCTCCACCCTCCGACGGCATGACATAGACCTGCGACCCTTCGCCTTCATGGTGCGAGGACAGAATGATCGTCCGGCCGTCCGGGCTGATCCCGTGGTCATTGTTGCAGCGGAGAGCAGCACCTGTCTCCACCGGCACCAGCACGGGCTTGGCCAAAGGCACCCGGAACAACCGCCCCTCGCCATTCACCAGCAGCCAATCGCCGGACGGCGCCCAGTTCGGGGCCTCGATCCGGCCTTCGACCGCCAGCACCTCGGTCACCCGGCCCGAGGCGACCTCATGGGTCTCGATGATGCTCCTCACGACCCAACCCCCACAACGAGACTGAACCTGTGCCTGCCCATTTCCCAAATACTCCGCGGGAGGTCCGGAGGGCGCGAAGCCCTCCGGGGTCAGCTACCAGCGCCTAGTCGCGGGACTTCGCGACCAACAGCTTCTTCGGCCGCAAGGCCTCGGCCGCCTTGAAGAGGCCAAAGGTCTGGTTGACGTAGTTCACCACGCCAGAGATGCTTTCGAGATAGGCCTG
>NCDY01000164.1:2950-12966 GCA_002280405.1 Rhodobacterales bacterium 32-66-9
TCGAACTGGACGTAGAACAAAGGCTCGCCCCGCCGCAGGATCAGGTCCTTGCCCGGCTCATGCCATTCGAAGGCCCACATCAACGGCCTTGGCCAGATCGAGATCGGGAAGCGCCCACCAAAGATCGTGCCGGGCAAGGGCTCGGGCCGGTAATGCGCGAAGGCCGAAAGCTGGGTCAGATAGACCAGCTCGTCGGCGACGAAATAATAGGGCAGATGCAGCTGCACCGTGGGCCGGTCGGGAAAGCGCCACTCGGCCTCGCTGACCAGCGTCAGCACCTCGTTCAGCTTCGACGACCGGATCGTGCTGGACGCCCCGCCCCTGTTCACCAGCACCGGCCTGCCCTTGTCGTCGCGCTGGAATCCGATGTGCAGGTCGAACGGACATTTCACCAGGAAATACCGGCTTTCCAGCTGGATCACCGCCGGGCAGCGGCTGGCCGACTTGGCGTGCGCCTTGTTCGGCGGGCGGATCGACACCCGTTCCGGCGGGTCATACAGCACCGCGCCCTTGTCCTGGGCCAGGAACCAGCCCACGACCAGCGGCCCGGACGCTGCCCCATCCTCCGGGCGCTCGAAACTCAGATTGATGTCCATCGCCCGCTCCTATGCCAAGGCCTGGCGCAAGGCCGGGACCAGATCCGCCGCCGTCTGCCGCCGGATGGCGGGCGCATGGCCCGGCCCCACCCACCGACCGCCAACCGGGGTCGAGGCCGAACATGGCGCGTGAAACTGGGTGATGCCAAGCCCCTTCAGCAGCGCCGCAGTCGCCTGGGTCACCCCGGACCCGGGCTTCACCGCGATCGGCCCCGCCGCCCGGGCGGCCAATGCAGCGATCCACCCCGTGCCGGCCCCGGCACCCGTCGCGCCATCAGAGGTCAGGACCCGTCGAAAACCCAGCCTCACCGTCGCTTCCACTGCCTCGCCCATCCCCGGCACCAGCCATCCCTGTCCGGTTCCCGTTTCGCACCAGTCTTGACAGGCCCACCGCGCCCCGTCAAACCGCCGCGGACCTGGGGAGACACCCGATGCCCGCAGATGACCGCCTGATCGTCGCCCTCGACGTGCCGAACGTGGTCCATGGCCTCGACCTGGTCGCGCGCATCGGCGATGCCGCCAGCTTCTACAAGATCGGCCTCGGCATGCTCACCGGCGGCGGCCTCGCCCTGGCGAACGAGCTGAAGCACGAACAGGGCAAGCGCATCTTCCTCGACATGAAGCTCTTCGACATCGGTGCGACGATCGAGGCCGCCGTCCGGGGGCTGGCGCAGTACGATCTCGACTTTCTCACCGTCCACGGCGATCCCCAGGTGGTCTCTGCCGCCGTCACCGGCCGGGGTGCAACCGGCCTGAAGATCCTTGCCGTCACCATCCTGACCTCGCTCGACCGGGCCGACCTTGACGCGAACCTGATCAAGCCCGGCGACATCCGCGACATCACCCTCGAGCGCGCCGCCCGCGCCCTGCAGGCCGGGGCTGATGGTGTCATCGCCAGCCCGCAGGAAGCCGCAATGATCCGCGCCTTGCCGCAGGCACGAGGCAAGCTGATCGTCACCCCCGGCGTCCGGCCGACCGGGGCGGCCACGGGCGACCAGAAACGCGTCGCGACGCCGCAGCGGGCCATTGCCGACGGGGCTGACCACATCGTGGTCGGTCGCCCGATCTGGCAGGCCAAGGATCCCGCGGCGGCCGCCCGCGCGGTAAGCGCGGAACTGCCCTGATCCGGTGCGGCAAGGCCCGCTCATCGTGCCGGGAAAAGCCGATCGGGGGACGGTTCGATCGGCCTGGTCGGATTTCTGGCGGCGGCAGCCCATGGTCTGCCCATGCGTCGTTTCTTCCAGCTTCACCTGTGCGCAGCCCCGGCGTCACCGCATCCCGGACAGAGTCCCGGGTGGACGGATCAGGCCAGCAGAAGCGCCCCATCCTGGCCCGCGATGCGAACCTCCAGGATCGCCCCTTCCGGCTGGTCGCTGCCGAAAGCCACCTCGGCGAAGCCCTCGGTGCGTCCCAGCCGCGGCCCTTCGGTCAGAACCCGCCGCAGCTGACCGACCTCGGCCGCCAGATGCCGCCGCAAGGCGGCCTCTCCCGCCGCCCGCAACCGTGCGGCGCGCGCCCGGATCTCGGTCCCGCGCACCTGCGGCATCCGCGCGGCGGGCGTCCCCTTGCGGGGAGAGAACGGGAACACATGCAGGAACGTCAGCCCGCAATCCTGAACCAGGTCAAGCGACCGCTGGAACATCGCCTCGGTCTCGGTCGGGAACCCCGCGATGATGTCGGCCCCGAAGACCATCCCGGGCCGCGCTGCGCGCATGTCCTGGCAGAACCGGATCGCATCGTCCCGAAGGTGCCGCCGCTTCATCCGCTTCAGGATCAGGTCATCCCCTGCCTGCAATGAAAGGTGCAGGTGCGGCATCAGCCGCGCTTCCGTCGCGATCGCCTCGATCAGCGCCGGGTCCGCCTCAATGCTGTCGATCGAACTGATCCGCAGCCGCGGAACCTGGGTCAGCCGCAGGATCCGCCGCACGAGGTCCCCAAGCCGCGGCTCTCCCGGCAGGTCGGCACCCCACGAGGTCAGGTCCACCCCGGTCAGCACCACCTCGTTGAAGCCGCGATCCACCAGCCGGTTGATCTGTTCGACCACCACCCCCGCCGGAACCGACCGCGAGTTGCCCCGGCCGTAGGGAATGATGCAGAAGGTGCAGCGATGGTCGCAGCCGTTCTGGACCTGCACATAGGCCCGGTGCCGCCCGAAGCCGTCGATCAGATGCCCGGCGGTTTCACGAACCGACATGATGTCGTCGACCTGCACCCGTTCGGTCTGCCCGATCAGATCGGGGGCCGCGATCCCCGCCCAGGTCGAGGCCTGCATCTTCTCGTGGTTCCCCAGCACCCGCGCCACTTCCGGCATGGCCGCAAAGGTCTCGGGCTCGGTCTGCGCCGCGCAGCCGGTCACGATGATCGCGGCACCCGGGTTGTCGCGCGACAGCCGCCGGATTTCCTGCTTGGCCTTGCGCACCGCCTCGGCAGTCACCGCACAGGTGTTCACGATAACCGCGTCCGACAGGCCCGCGGCGGCGGCAAGCTCGCGCATCGCTGCCGTCTCGTAGGCGTTCAGACGGCAGCCCAGCGTGGCAAAGACCGGGGCGTTCATCTGTGGGCCGCAAGATATGCAGGCGACAGGACGCCGTCGAACACCCGCGCCACCGGTCCTGTCAGCCAGACGCCGTCGTCGCGCCAGTCCACTTCCAGCACGCCGCCGTCCATCCGGATCGTCGCCTTGCGCCCGGTCAGCCCGCGCAGATGGGCGGCGACCGCCGTGGCACAGGCCCCGGACCCGCAGGCCAGAGTGATGCCCGTCCCGCGTTCCCAGACCCGCAGCCGCAAGGTGCACGGCGCGACCAGCGTCGCGAATTCGACATTGGTGCGGGCGGGAAACAGCGGGTCATGCTCATGCTTGGGGCCGAGGGCGGCAAGGTCGACCGCCTCGGCATCCGGGACAAAGCGGATACAGTGCGGGTTGCCCATTCCCACCGCCACCGGATCACCCGGCAACGGCAGATGCAGCGGATCGACCGCGCGGGCCAGCGGGATGTCCTGCCAGTCAAGCTGCGGCTGCCCCATGTTCACCGAGACCCGCCCGTCCGCGAGCCGCTCGGCGAAAAGCGCGCCCCGGGCTGTGAGCAGCGCAACCCGGTCAACCCCGAGGCCCTGCATCACATACTCCGACACGCAACGCGTGGCATTGCCACAGGCCCCGGCCTGGGTGCCATCGCTGTTCCAGAACACCAGGCCAAAGTCGGCATCGGCGGCATCGGTGATCTCGGCCAGCTGGTCGAAGCCCACGCCCCGGTTCCGGTCCCCCAGCGCCTGCGCCAGACCAGCCGTCATCACCGGCCCGCGCCCGCGCGAGTCGATCACCACGAAGTCATTGCCCGCACCGTGCATTTTCATGAACGGCAGGCCGCTTTCAGCCCCGGTATCCATCATTTTCCGGCATATACCCACTGCAGCCACGATTATCCAGTGCCACACGTTTTTGCCCTTGACCCTTTGGGCGGGCTTGCCTAATCAGCCGCCTCGTGGGGCCGGTAGCTCAGTTGGTAGAGCAGCTGACTTTTAATCAGCGGGTCACAGGTTCGAATCCTGTCCGGCTCACCACCGCCAGCATGTAGCCGCGGCGCGCGATTGTCTTGACCAGAAGCTCGGACACCAGCTGGTTGCCCAGCGTGTCACGCAGGCGCTTGACCCGCGTCGCGCCGGCCGCCTCGTCGCAATCGGCCTCGTTGCGACCCGAGATCACCGCCTCGATCTGCGCGCCGGTCAGGACCTCGTCATCCATCCGGGCCTCGGCCAGGACGGACAGGGTTTCCAGCGCGGCTTCGGTCAGGGCAAACTCCAGATCATTGATGTAGACCGCCCGGGACTCGCGGCTGATCATGAGGCTCGCGACCTGGATGCCCGACCGCTGGATCGCCGAAATGCGGCGGTTGAGGGCGACGATCATCACCAGGAACACCAGCGCCGCGACCAGAAGCGCGGTGGAAAACAGCAGCAGCACGAAGATCACGCTGCGATAGCTGACCAGCACCTCGGAAAACGCGGTCCCGGACTGGGCGAGGATTTCCAGAAGCTTGATCTCGGCCCCGGCGCGCAGGTCGTTGTTCTCGACAAAGATCCGTTCCACGCGCGCGTTGAAGGCGTTCGCATCCGGCAGGTTCAGGAACAGAAACAGCGCCGCAGCCAACAGGATGAGGACGATCGCGGCTATTCCGAAGGCGACGACGCGGTTGCCGGCCTTCAGGCTTTCAGTAACGGAGGAATAATTCTCCGGCACTCGCTTTCCTTTCTTCCAGACCTTCTGGCCCGAATGTGGACAGAACGGTCAGAAGCGTCCACCCGTCGCCGGCAAGTCTTGGCGCCAATTCTCCTGCCGCCGCCTCGATAGAGCAGTTGGCGTCGGACACTTGCGACACACCGTATCGCAAGGTCAGGGGATCGTCACGCTTGACCTTGTAGTCGGCGTAGCATTCCGCCGCGGCTGGGCCGGCAAGGGCCAGCGCAAGGGCGGCAGAGATGATCAGTCTGTTCATTTTCCCGCTCCGGAAGGGAGGCACTTCGATTGCCCGGCCGACAATGCGCGTGGGCGCGTTGCTATTCAATAGCAGCCGCAGAATCCGCCCGATGCTATCCGATAGCACGTCGGCTTTGCCGCACCGTCATCACCTAGCAACGCGGCGATATTGCTTACGGCGCGGCCAGGGGACGAGGCTTAGGCACCGCGTCCGCCAGGCCAGCACCGTCGTGTCAAGCAGGCGGACAGCCAGGACCGAAAAGACCCAATCAGGAGGCCGCCATGTCCGTCGAATTCAGAAGCAAGTCGCACCGCGTCGCGTCGAGGGGCATTTCCGAGACGACCCTCACCGGGCGGCGCTTTGCGGCGATGCTGACCGGCGGCGCCGCGGCCTTGGCACTGATCCTGGCGACTGCGATCCCGGCCAGAGCGGACAAGAAGGACGATCTGACCAAGGCGCTGATTGCCGCCGTCGTGGTCGGGGTCATCGCGAACGAGCTGAAGGGCAAGGACAGGCCTGCGCCGACGCCGGTTCCGGTGCCCCTGCCCGAGCCGGTGAAGTCAGCGCGCGTGCCCTCGGTCTGCGCCATCTCCATCGACGGCGCGGATCGGACGGTCACGCTCTACCCCGAAAGCTGCCTTCGGGCCGAGGGGTTCGACTACCGCCTCCCGCGCGGCTGTGCCAACGGGGCCACGATCTACGGCGCACGCGACCGGGTCTATTCGGCGCAATGCCTGCGCGACGCGGGCTTTCGCGTCACCGGACGCTGACATCGGGGCCGCAGAGGTGGCCTTGACCGAGGCGGGGTTGCCCTGATCCCGCTTCCATCTGGGGGGTGGGAGGGTGAGCAGCTCCCGCCCCCTTTTTCTGCGCTGTGTTCCGGGATAGGTCCGGGGCATGGCCACACCGATCCCCGATTTCGCCCATGAGTCCGCAGCCCGCGCGCGCGGTGCCCTGCGGGTCGTTGGCGTGGACGAAGTCGGTCGTGGACCGCTCGCCGGGCCCGTCACCGCCTGCGCCGTGCGACTGGACCCTGACCGCATTCCGCCGGGACTGCGTGATTCCAAAACCCTGACCTCCGCCCGTCGTGAGGCGCTTTACATTGCGATCATCGCGCAGGCCGAAGTGTCGGTCGCCCATGCGACGGTCGCGGAGATCGACAGCCTGAACATCCTGCGCGCCAGTCACCTCGCAACAGCACCCCGGCTATGGCTGGGAGGCGAACGCCGGATACCCGACAAAGGCCCATCTCGCTGCGCTGAAAACTTTAGGCGTGACCGCTTGGCATAGACGTTCGTTCAAGCCGGTCCACAACATATTGTATCAAGAGAATTCTATAACTCGTTGATTCAAAAAAGAATTTGACGGCGAATCGGCTCTGACTCATCATTCGGACCAACGACGGCGCGACGCAGTTGCCGCGGGCAGAGGCACAGAATGGCGACCAGAATGACCGCGGCGGCGGGGAACCTCCCGCTGAACCAGATCCTTGCCGGCGATTGCATCGAGGTGATGAACGCACTGCCGGCAGGGTCCGTCGATCTGATCTTCGCCGACCCGCCTTACAACCTGCAGCTTCGTGGCGACCTGCACCGGCCGGACAACTCCAAGGTCGACGCGGTGGATGACCACTGGGACCAGTTCGCCAGCTTCGCTACATACGATGCCTTCACGAAAGACTGGCTGGCGGCGGCGAAGCGGCTTTTGAAGCCGAACGGGGCGATCTGGGTGATCGGCAGCTATCACAACGTCTTCCGGCTGGGGGCCGAGTTGCAGAACCAGGGCTTCTGGCTTCTGAACGACGTGGTCTGGCGCAAGTCGAACCCGATGCCGAACTTCAGGGGCAAGCGGCTGACCAATGCGCATGAAACGCTGATCTGGGCCAGCCGCGACGAGGCGGCGAAATACACCTTCAACTACGAGGCGCTGAAGGCCCTGAATGACGGCATCCAGATGCGGTCGGACTGGGTGATCCCGCTGTGCACCGGGCATGAGCGGCTGAAGGACGAGAACGGCGACAAGGCGCATCCGACCCAGAAGCCGGAGGCTCTGCTTCACCGGGTGATCGTGGCGACCACCAATCCGGGCGACGTGGTGCTGGACCCGTTCTTCGGCACCGGGACCACGGGGGCGGTGGCCAAGATGCTGGGCCGCGACTTCATCGGGATCGAGCGCGAAGAGGCCTATCGCAAGGCCGCCAGCGAGCGGATCGCGCGGGTGCGGCGCTTTGATGCCAGCGCGCTGGAAGTGTCAGGATCGAAGCGGGCCGAGCCCCGGATCTTGTGCGCATCTGGCCAGCCTTCGACGTCCTCGACAACGAAGCCGACGAACCGGTCACGTTCAGCGCGAAGCCGGGCCATCACGGCCTTGCCGTCGACTTCTGGCTGGGAAACCTTGATGCCGAACCGGCCCGCGTGAGGGGCACCATCCTGCAACGGCTGGACCTACTGGCACTTCAGGCGGGACGGCAAGATGGTCCCCATCGACATCCTGCGCCAGCAGATCCGGGCCGAGATGGAGGCTGACGGGAGCCGCACCCACTGAGATTCAGGAACACGCCTGTCCCCCGGTCCGCCTGGGGGACACCTTTCCCCCGCCGAGATGTCTCGGCGGGGTTTTTTCCTGCGCCACGCGTGGACACCGTTTCGGGGTGAACGAATTCAATCGCTTGGCTGCGGTCCTTCGGAAATCGTGAACCATGATCCGGTTGTGTCCCGGCGCGGAATCCGGTCTTCTGACCAGCAGTCAACGACGGAGGGGCGGATGAACGGCGCGGAATCCCTGGTGCAGACGTTGCTGGCCTCGGGCGTGAGGGTCTGCTTCGCCAACCCCGGCACGTCGGAGATGCATTTTGTGGCCGCACTGGACGGGCATCCGGAAATGCGCTGCATCCTGTGCCTGTTCGAGGGCGGCGTCTCGGGCGCGGCGGACGGCTACTACCGGATGACGGAAGAGGTGGCGGCGACGATCCTGCACCTCGCCCCGGGGTTCGGCAACGCCTTTGCCAACCTGCACAACGCCCGGAAGGCGCAAAGCGGCGTGCTGAACATCATGGGGGATCATGCGGATTACCACCTGCGGTTCGAGGCCCCGCTGAAGGGTGACACGCTGGGCGTGGCACAGGCGGTATCGCACTGGACGCGCATCAGCGCCTCGGCCGGGAAGGTGGCGGGTGATGCGGCCGAAGCGGTGCAGGCCGCGCGGGCGAAGGGCGGGCAGATCGCGACGCTGATCCTGCCGGCGAACACCGCCTGGGAGAAGGCATCCGGCCATGCCGTTGCGGCGCCTGCCCCGGTGCCGCAACGGCCTTCGCAGGCCGAGGTCGCGGCGGCGGCAAAGGCGCTGCGTCAGCCCGGGGCGATCCTGATGATCGATGGCCCGGCGCTGTGGTCGGACCTCGGGCTCCTGGCCAGGCGGCTGACCAAGGCCTGCGGCGCACGGCTGATGCAGCCCTACTTCGTCAGCCGCTTCCGGCGCGGTGCGGGGGCGGTGAAGATCGAACGGATGGCCTACCGGATCGAGGACAACCTGAGACTGCTGGCAGGCGCACCGTCATTGGTCCTGTGCGGAACGGCCCGGCCTGCAGGGTTCTTTGCCTATCCCGGTCTGCCATCGACGCCCGATGACCCGGATACCCGGCTGGTCGAGTTGTGCGCGCGCGAGATGGACATCGCCTGGACCTTGCAGGCGCTGGCCGAGGAGCTTGGCGAGGCGAAATTGACGCCCGATGACTTCGTGCAACCGGACCGCCCTGCCCTGCCCGAGGGGCCGGTGACGATGGCGAAGGTCGGCGAGGCCATCGCGGCGCTGATGCCGGAGGATGTGGTGATCGTCGATGAAGGCATCACCGCTTCGGCCCATGTTGCGCCCGGCTTGCAGCGCGGGCCGGGGCATGACGTGCTGACGATCACCGGCGGGTCCATCGGCTTTGGCCTGCCGAATGCGGTGGGGGCGGCGGTGGCCTGCCCCAACCGCAAGGTCGTGGTGCTGGAGGGCGACGGGTCGGGGATGTACACGTTGCAATCGCTCTGGACGATGGCGCGCGAAAGGCTGGACGTGACCACCGTGGTCTTCGCGAACCGGGGTTACCAGATCCTGCGCGAGGAGATGGCGGCGATGGGGGTGAACGCGGTCGGCCGCAACGCGCAGCGGATGTTCGATGTCGAGGGGCCAAGCCTTGACTGGGTGGCCCTGGCCAGGGGACACGGGGTAGAGGCACGGCGGATCGCGGACATGGCAGGCTTCAACGCGGCCTTTGCCGAGGCGATGGCGCAACCGGGGCCGCGGCTGGAAACCGGCAGGCAGGTTTTACGGCTGATCCGTGGCGCCCCCCCGACCGCGATCAGGCAACCGGGTTCCGCGCCTTGTTGTAGGGCTGCCAGTCCCGGATGTCGGGGTAATTCCGGCGGCGCCAGTCCCTGACCCGTGGATTCATGATCCGCCGCCACAGGGGCGGGATCATCGCGGCCATGGTCATCACGGGATACCCGAACGGAAGCTGCGGCGCCTCGTCCGGCGCGTAGGTCTGCAGAACGGGAAAACGACGGTCGGGCTTGTAGTGGTGGTCGGAATGGCGCTGGAGGTTGATCAGGAGCCAGTTCGACGCGCGCTGGTCGGCGTTCCAGCTGTGGCGCGGCTGGACATGTTCGTATTTGCCGTCGCCAAGGTGACGGCGGGTCAGGCCGTAATGCTCGATGTAGTTGACGAGTTCCAGCTGCCAGATCGCGGTGAAGGCCTGGATGAGGAACAGGCCAAGGCCGGCCCAGCCGCCCAGGCCCAGCGCCAGGCCCAGGAAGGCGGCCTGCAGGGCGGCGTAGCGCCAGAAGGGGTTCGTCCGGTGCCACCAGGGCAGGCCCCTGCGGCCCAGCATCGCGGCTTCTGCCGACCAGGCCGAAGGTGGGCAGTGCCACAGCACGCGGAGGAAGAAGCGGGGGAAGCTCTCGTT
>NCDY01000023.1 GCA_002280405.1 Rhodobacterales bacterium 32-66-9
AGCATCCGACGCAGGCGCTCCTCGACGCGCTGACCATCCGCCGCGCCAAGGGGCGGCTGCAACGCCTGACCATCGCCATCTGCGGCGACATCGCCCATTCCCGCGTCGCCCGGTCGAACCTGATCCTGCTCGGCAAGATGGAAAACCGCCTGCGCCTGATCGCCCCCCCGACGCTGATGCCCGCCGGGGTCGAGGACTTCGGCTGCGAGCTTTTCGACGACATGCGCGAGGGCCTGAAGGGCGCCGACGTGGTGATGATGCTGCGGCTGCAGAAGGAGCGGATGGACGGCGGCTTCATCCCGTCCGAACGCGAATACTACCACCGCTACGGCCTCGACGCCGAGAAACTCGCCTTCGCCGCCCCCGACGCCATCGTGATGCACCCAGGGCCCATGAACCGGGGGGTGGAGATCGACGGCGATCTGGCCGACGACATCAACCGGTCAGTGATCCAGGACCAGGTGGAGATGGGGGTGGCCGTGCGGATGGCCTGCATGGACCTCCTCGCCCGGAACCTGCGGGCGGAACGTGGGCGCAAGATCGTGGGGATGATGGCGTGACACAGCGTGCGACCGCAACCTGCGCTTCAGCGCACCGATGCCCAAGGTGCGCATTGGCGCACCCTGCGGGGGACCGCGCATGACCCACGACCCCGACCGCAAGCCCCCGAAATCCGACGCCCGCATCGGCGGGATGGTCGCGACCGCCGTCCTGATCTTCCTCGCCCTCTTCACCACCGTCATCATCTGGATCGCCTGAGCCATGGCCCGCATCGAGCCTGACCCGATCCTGGGCCGCCCGGCCGAGCTTCTCCCCGGCGAGAAGCTGGTCACCGAGTTCCGCCCCGACGCCCAGGTCTACTGGCGGGCGCATCTGATCATGGCGATGATCCTCGGGGTCGGCGCGGGCCTTGTGCTCCTGTGGCTGCAGAACCCCTATCCGGTCATCGGCCCGGTCGGCGCGGTCATGGCCATCGCCGCCCGCGCGGCCTTTGTCCAGTCCGAGGCGCTGGCCGAGGTCTGGCGCCTGACGGACCGCCGCCTCCTCGGCCCCGGCGGGCGGGCGATCACGCTGGCGCAATTGCAGGCCGCCCGCCCGTTTCTGGGCGCGGTGCAGGTGACCGGCACGACCGGCGACCGGCATCTCATCAAGTATCAGCCCGACCCGGCCGCCGTGGCCTTCCTTCTGCTCACCGCCGCTGGTCGAAAGCCGCGCCATGGCTGAGGCGTGGGAGGATTTCTTCCAGCCCGGCGAGACCCTCCTTTGGGAAGGCGCGCCACGTCCCGGCGTTCACGGGTGGGGCAAGATCATCGGGATGGCCCTGTTCGGACTGCCCTTTCTAGGGATCGGAACCGGCATCATGATCGCCGGACTTGGCAAGATCTTCGGGCCGACATGGTTCGACGTCGGAGTCGGCCTCTTCATGGCCGCATTTTCCATCCCGTTCGCCGGACTCGGGGCCTTTCTTGTTGTTGGGCAAGGCATCCTCGCAGCGCAGGCCCACCGGCGCATCCGCTCTGCGCTCAGCACCGGGTGCGCCTATATCGGCACCTCTTGGGTGAAACCCGGTCTCGAGATCTACCCGATCCTGAAAAGCACCTCTGTCGGGCTGCAAAAGGGGCGCAGGGCCGACACGGTCTGGTTTCATGTGCGCTCCGAAAAGGATTCGGATGGCGACCTTTCCACAACCCGCATAGGGTTCGAAAACATCGCTGACGGGGACAAGGTCCTGTCCCTGATCCGCGGCATCCAGACGGGCAGCGCATGATCCTTCATTTCCAGAACGCCCGCCTGATCGACCCCGAGGCCGGGACGGACGCCCCCGGCAGCCTCACCGTGAAGGGCGGCCTGATCCTCGCCCGCGACGGCACCGCCCCGAAGGCTGCGACGGTCATCGACTGCGGCGGCAAGTGCCTCGCCCCCGGGATCGTCGACCTGGGGGTCAAGATCGGCGAGCCGGGCGAGAGGCACCGCGAAAGCTTCCGCTCCGCCGGGCAGGCGGCGGCGGCGGGCGGCGTCACCACCATCATCGCCCGGCCCGACACGGCCCCCGCCATCGACACGCCCGAGACGCTGGAGTTCGTCACCCGCCGCGCCTCTGAATCGCCCGTCCGCATCCGACACATGGCGGCCCTGACCAAGGGCCGCATGGGTGCCGAGATGACCGAGATCGGCTTTCTGCGCGACGCCGGGGCCATAGCCTTCACCGATGTCTTCCGTGTCTCGACCGAGGCGAAGGCGATCACCCGCGCCATGGCCTATGCCCGGTCTCTGGGTGCCCTCGTGGTCGGCCATCCGCAAGACCCCGGCCTGTCGCAGGGCGCCTCGGCGACCAGCGGCAAGTTCGCCAGCCTGCGCGGTATCCCCGCCGTCTCGCCCATGGCCGAACGGATGGGGCTGGAACGGGACCTCGCGCTGGTCGAGATGACGGGCGTCGCCTACCACGCCGACCAGATCACCACCGCGAGGTCGCTGCCCGCACTCGCCCGGGCCAAGGCGGCCGGGCTGGACGTGACCGCCGGAACCTCGATCCACCACCTCACGCTGAACGAGTTCGACGTCGGCGACTACCGCACCTTCTTCAAGCTGACCCCGCCCTTGCGGTCCGAATCGGACCGGCTGGCCGTGGTCGCCGCCGTTGCCGACGGCACCATTGACATCATCAGTTCCATGCACACGCCGGCGGACGAGGAATCCAAGCGCCTGCCCTTCGAGGAAGCCGCCCCGGGTGCGGTCGCGCTGGAAACCTTCCTGCCCGCCGCGATGCGGCTTTTCCACGCCGGGCATCTTGGCCTTCCCGCCCTGTTCCGCGCCATGGCGCTGAACCCGGCGAACCGGCTTGGCCTGCCGCAGGGCCGCCTGAGGCCCGGCGCGCCGGCCGACCTTGTGCTGTTCGACCCCGATGCGCCCTTCCTGATGGACCGGTTCCGCCTGCGGTCCAAATCCAAGAATACCCCGTTTGACGGCGCGCGGATGGAAGGTAAGGTCATCGCCACCTTCGTCGCCGGGACGCAGGTCTTCGCTCTGGACGCCTGAAACATGCCCCTGCTTGCAACCGACCTCACCCCGATGCTCGTCACCGCAGTCCTGGCCTATCTGCTTGGCGCCGTCCCCTTCGGCATCATTGTCACCCGCGCCATGGGCCTGGGCGACCTGCGCCGCATCGGATCGGGCAACATCGGGGCCACGAACGTGCTGCGCACCGGCAATCGGGGGGCGGCACTGGCGACCTTGCTTCTGGATGGCGGCAAGGGGGCGGTCGCGGTGCTTCTGGCCCGCTGGCTGGTCGGAGAGGATGCGGCCCAGCTCGCCGGGCTTTCGGCCTTTCTTGGGCATCTCTATCCGGTCTGGCTGGGGCTCAAGGGCGGCAAGGGGGTGGCGACCTTCCTTGGCGTTCTTCTGGCGCTGAGCTGGATGGCCGGTCTTGCAGTCTGCCTGACCTGGCTTCTGACTGCGATCCTGACCCGGACCTCCTCGATCGCCGCTCTGGTCGCGGCTGCGAGTGCGGGCCTGTGGATTGTCCTCCTCACCGATGGAAGCCCGCTGATCCTGGCACTGATCCTGACCGTGCTGATCTATGTCCGGCACTCGGCCAACCTTAAGCGGATCAAGGCGGGAACCGAGCCGAAGATCGGCGCGAAAAGCGCCTGAGCCGCGCGGGCGCGGACAGGCGGCAAGACCGAGCAAAAACCATGAGCTGGTTGCGGTTTGCAAGATTGGCTAGGTATGGGGCATCGCGCGCGGGCGGCACTGTCACGCCTCGCGGGCGTGCCGACGCCATGGCGAGGCGGAAGGACCGGGCGCCTACAGCGACGCGGCTTCATACAGGGGCGTCAAGCTCCTGCCCCAGGCGCCGTTGTAAAGATCGAGCCATTTGTCCGCCTGCACAGTCCCGGTCCGCAGGCTTTCGACCAGAGGCCGAAGCTGCGCCTCCTCGCCGAGCCCACGCGCCACAAGGCCGGCATGGGACAACCCCACTGCCGCCCGGGCGAGGTCGAGAAGCTTAACACCCCCCGCCTGCCCCTGCAGGGCCGAGACCGAGGCGGCGACGCGCAGAGCTTCGCGCGTCTCGGCATCAAGCCCCTTGACCAGATCCCAGGCCGCGTCAAGCGCGGTCTGGTCATACATCAGGCCGACCCAGAATGCCGGGAGCGCCGCGATATGCGCACGGTCGCCGCAATCCGCCCCGCGCATCTCGATGAATTTCTTCGCCCGCGCCTCGGGGAAGACGGTGGTCATGTGATCGGCCCAGTCCGACAGGGTGGGCTTTTCACCGGGCAGCGCAGGCAGCTGTCCCTTCAGGAAATCGCGGAAGGACTGGCCAAGAGCGTCGAGATAGCGGCCCTCGCGGTACACGAAATACATCGGTGCATCGAGCACCCAGTCGACATAGGCCTGAAAACCCATGCCGGGGTCGAACGCGAAGGGCAGCATCCCGGTCCTGCTGGCGTCGAGACTGCGCCAGATGCGGCTTCTCCAGCTGCGGTGGCCGTTGGGCTTGCCCTCGAAGAAGGGAGAGGACGCGAACAGAGCGGTCGCCACCGGCTGCAGCGCCAGGGCCACGCGCAGCTTCTGCACGAAGTCGGCCTCAGAGCCGTAGTCGAGATTCACCTGCACGGTGCAGGTGCGGTACATCATCTGCGTGCCATGCGTGCCGACGCGGCCCATGTAGTCGGTCATGAGGCGGTAGCGGCCCTTCGGCATCACCGGCATCTGGTCGTGGGTCCATTCCGGGGGCGCCCCGATCCCCATGAAGCGCACACCCATGGGATCGGCGATCTGGCGGACCTCGTCGAGGTGGCTTTGCAGCTCGGCACCCACTTCCAGCGTCGTGGTCAAGGGTGCCCCGGACAGTTCGAACTGGCCACCGGGTTCAAGACTGATGTTGGCACCGTCCCGGCTGAGGCCGATCACGTTCTCGCCCTCGTGCACCGGGTGCCAGCCGAAGCGGGCCTGAAGGGCCGAGAAGATCGCCGAAATCGAACGGTCGCCCGCATAGGGAAGGGGCACCCGGGTATCGGTCAGCCAGCCGAATTTCTCGTGCTCGGCCCCGATCCGCCAGCGGTCCTTCGGTTTGCAGCCGGCCTCCATATAGGCCGCGAGCTGGTCAAGACTTTCGATCGGGCCGCCGCCGGACTGGGGAATGGACATGAAGGGCTCCGGGGCTTTCTGCTTCGGCCTGTCCGGCAGCTGCACCGGGCGGCCCAACAGGTGTCTTGCGGCGGGGGCCAAGTCAAGGGGTGGCATGGCGGGCAGCCCAGGGCCGTCCAAGCTGAGCGGAAACGCAGGGCCGGGGATTTCAGAGGCTTGGCCAAGCGCGTGAAGCTTCTGTCAGGGTATGCACGGCAATCCTGCCGCCGCGTTTGACCAGTGACGGCCGTTGCCCTCCAAAACTTTTGGTCGAAAACCTTTAGACGGCAACGATGCCTGCGCCTGTGCGGGTCCAGAGAAGACGGTCGACCCCCGCCAAAGCCACCACCCGGCTGTCGGAGGGCGGGACGTCCGAACCAAGCGCCGCGACAATCGCAGCCATATCGATCCCTGGCAGGACTGCAAAGGCGTCGAACAGAGCCGCGGCCCCGTCAGCCTCGACCGGGATGTGCAGAACCAGGCCGTCGCCCTGCTTCAGCTTCCAGATACGTCGGCCGCGCAGGGTGAGAAGGCGGATTTCGGCAAGGTCGGGCAGCCCGACAAAGCCGCCGACCCGGGGACCGAAATAGGCGATCTGGGCTTCGGTCACCCGGACGATGCCGGGGGCTTCACCGTCCTGCTGGAAACGGAGCCGACGCCACGAGGTCAGCGCCCAGCCGAGCCCGACGGCAAGCAGCACAAAACCAAGCGGAGTGAGGAACCAGCCGCCCTGCGCCGCGGTCCAGGCCCCGAACCCGGCGAGGGCCGTTCCGGCGATGACCTCGCGCAGGCGATGGGCCGCTTCGACCAGCTCCGGTCGCACAAAGCTCATCGCCAGTCCCCGTTCGTCGCCTGCCAGAGCGTAAGCGCCGCGACCGCAGCAGTGTCGGCGCGCAGGATCCTCGGGCCGAGGGACAGAGGGGTGACGTTGGGCCTTGCACCGAGCCGGGCGGATTCCGCGGCCGAGAAGCCGCCCTCCGGGCCGATCAGGATGGCCGCGGGGCCTTGTGCCGGGGTCAGGGTGGCGGGTTGGCCGAGGGCGGTCTCGTCGCACCAGTATAGGCGGCGGTCCCCCGGCCAGGTCGACAGGAGCCTGTCGAGCGGGGCAAGATCAGCGACTTCGGGGACGAAGGTCGCGCCGCATTGCTCGGCGGCCTCTACCGCGTGGGCCTGAAGTCGGTCCTGGCGGATGCGCTCGGAATTGGTGTGGCGCGTCTGGACCGGCAGGATGCGGGCGACCCCAAGCTCGACCGCCTTTTCCACGATGAAGTCGGTGCGGGCCTTCTTGATCGGGGCGAAGAGCAGCCAGAGGTCGGGCGGCAGGTGGAGGGGTTTCGTCTGGCTGTCGCAGGTGGCAATCGCGCCACGCTTGCCAGCCGCGGCCAGGGTCGCGCGCCACTCGCCATCGCGCCCGTTGAAAAGAAGGATCGCGGCACCAACGCCAAGCCGCATCACGCCGGTCAGGTAATGCGCCTGGTCGGGCGACAGTCGCACCGCTTGCCCCGAGGCAAGGAGCTGATCTACATAGAGCCTGATCTTCGCATCCATGAGCCAGACCCTATGTCCCAAGCGCCCGAAATGCCAGAGGCCGCCCCCGAGGCGAACGTGGCCAAGGGACAGGTGGCGGATGCTCCGAAGGCGAACTGGGTGGACGTCTATGCGCCGGGGGCGGCGCGGCCCTATCTTCGTTTAAGCCGGGCGGATCGGCCGATCGGGACCTGGTTGCTGTTTGTCCCCTGCCTTTGGGCGCTGGCGCTGGCCGGAGGGGCCTCGGGGTTCCGGGGGTGGGATCTCTGGCTGGCGGTGTCCACCGGCGTCGGGGCGTTCCTGATGCGGGGGGCCGGCTGCACCTGGAACGACATCACCGACCGCGACATCGACGCGCAGGTGGCGCGGACGCGGTCGCGGCCGCTGCCCTCGGGCCAGGTGACGGTGACGGCGGCACTGATCTGGATGGTGGCGCAGGCTTTGCTCGCCGCGGTGATCCTGTTCACCTACAACTGGCTGGCGGTGGGACTTGGCGTCGCGTCGCTGGCGCTGGTCGCGATCTATCCTTTCGCCAAGCGCTTCACCTGGTGGCCTCAGGTGTTCCTGGGTCTGGCGTTCAACTGGGGCGCGCTTCTGGCCTGGGCGGCCCGTGCGGGCGAAGTGCCCCCGGCGGCGGTGGCGCTCTATCTCGCGGGGATTGCCTGGACGCTCTACTACGACACGATCTATGCCCATCAGGACCGCGAGGACGACGCCCTGATCGGGGTCAAGTCGACGGCGCGGCTGTTCGGGGATCATAGCCGGAGCTGGCTGTGGGCGTTCTTTGCGGCCACGCTGCTGCTGTTGGCCGCGGCCGTGGTGCTGGCCCATGCCGGCGCGGGGCGACCCTTGGGTTTCATCGTCGCGCTGGCGGGGGTCTGGGCCATGGGGCTGCACCTTGGCTGGCAGATGCGCCAGTTGGATCTGGCCGACCCTGACTCGTGCCTGCGCATCTTCCGTGCCAACCGGGATGCCGGACTGATCCCCGTGCCGTTTCTTGCCGTCGCCGCATGGCTTGGTTGAACCCTGCCGCCCAAACCCCTAAGCACGGGGGCGTCATGACCCGACTGAGTCTTCCCCAAGCCAAGTTGCTCTTGCCCCATATTCGCGGGCTGTCGTCGACGACGCTTGCGCTTTTGGCCTTCGTCCTGGCGGCGGGGCTGATGTTCTCGGTGTCCTACGGGGCGGCGAGGGTTATAGAATCGCGCACGCTGAAGGCGGTGACGGCGCGGCTGGACGAGGCGCGGATCGACTGGATCACGGTCACGGCCGATGGCTTGCAGGTTCGCCTGGCAGGGACCGCCCCGGACGAGGCGGACCGTTTCCGGGCGGTGAACATGGTGGGCAGCCTGATCGATGCCTCACGCATCCGCGACAGGCTGGATGTGGCACCGACCAAGGCGATCGAGGCACCGAAATTCTCGGTCCAGATGCTGCGGACTGAGGACGGCATCCAGCTGATCGGCCTGATGCCCGAGACACCGGGAGGCGGAGGTCTGGACGAGGCGCAACTGGCCGAGGAGGCTGCCAAACTCGCCCCTGGGACGGAATTGCCGGATATGCTCGAGACGGCGGGCTACCCTGCGCCCGAGACCTGGAATGCCGCACTCGCCTTCGGGCTGGAGGCGCTGCGGCGGCTGGAGCGGTCGAAGATCTCGGTCGCGGCGGACGTGGTCGAAGTGACGGCGATTTCCAGCAGCGAAGCGGAAAAGCGCCAGCTGGAGGTTGACTTGCGGGCAGCCGCCCCGGAAGGCGTGCGGCTGGTTCTGGACATCTCGGCGCCCAGGCCGGTGATCACGCCCTTCACGCTGCGCTTTGTGGTGGATGCCGAGGGCGCGCGGTTCGACAGCTGTTCGGCCGACACCGAGCGCGCCCGGGCGCAGATCCTGCGGGCCGCGACGGCGGCGGGGGTTGCAAGCGGGCACGTCTGCCAGGTGGGGCTTGGCGTGCCGACCCCGCGCTGGGCCGAAGCGGTGAGCCTCGCGATCAGGGCGGTGACGGAGCTCGGGTCAGGGTCGATCACCTTTTCGGATGCGGACGTGACGCTTCTGGCGGGCAGCGATGTGCCGCAGGCGACTTTCGACAAGGTGGTGGGCGATCTGGAGACCGGGCTGCCGGATGTCTTCTCGCTGACCTCGACGCTGGAGAAGGCAGAGACCGCTTCGCAGGGCCCGGCGGAATTCACCGCAAGCCTGAGCGGTGCCGGCAAGGTCGAGTTGCGCGGGCGGCTGACCGACGAGATGCAGCGCAGTGTGGTGGACGCCTTTGCGCGATCCGCCTTTGCTGGTGCCGAAGTGCTGACTGCGACGCGGGTCGATGCGGCGCTGCCCGACGGCTGGACCTTGCGGGTGCTGGCCGGGCTGAAGGCGTTGTCCGAGGTCACGGAGGGTCGGCTTCTGGTGCGGGCCGATCTTGTCGAGGTGACCGGGGTCACGGGGTCCACTGCGGCGCGGGGCCGGATCACGCAGATCCTGTCCCAGGAACTGGGTCAGGGCAAGACCTTCAAGGTCAATGTCCGCTATGACGAGGCGCTGGACCCGCTTGCCGCCGTGCCTACACCAAAGGAATGCGCGGCAAAGGTGAACGCGGTCATTGCGCGGACCAAGATCACTTTCACCCCGGCCTCGGCCGAGATCGCCAGCTCCGCGCGCCCGGTTCTGGACGAGCTGGCATCGATCCTGGCCACCTGCCCGGGGATGCAGATGGAGATTGGCGGATACACCGACAGCCAGGGGTCCGAGAGCGGCAATCTGGCACTGTCCCAGGCGCGGGCCGAGGCGGTGCTGCTGGGCTTGCAGGGCCGTCGGGTCGATGTTTCGGGAATGACGGCCACCGGCTACGGCGAAGCACAGCCGATCGCCGACAACGGCACCGAGGCGGGCCGAGAGGCGAACCGCAGGATCGAATTCGTGCTCAAGGGCGCGCCGGATGCGGCGTCAGCCGCGCAAAGCCCGGTTGCGGGCCCCGATTTCTCGGGCGATACCAGTCCGTCGGTCGCACCGACCGAAAAGACCCTCTCGCCGAAGCCTCGCCCCGCAGGCCTGACGGCCAAGGACACTCCATGAACCGCACCGAATTCGTCGTCGCCACAGCCATCATCCTTATGGTCGCCTTCGCGCTGGGCTGGTTCGCGCACTGGCTCTTGCACCGCTTCACCCGCGTCCAGGGCGGCGACATGGCCGAGATGGACAAGCTGGCGCAATCGCTGCACGAAGCTGAGGAATTGCGTGATCAGGCGCTGGCCTTTCTGGAGCAGCGCGAGGCGGAACTGATGAACCACATCAGCCAGACCGAGGCTGAACTCAAGGCGGCGATGGAAGGCTTGCGCGATGCCCGGCACGAGGCCGAGGAGATGCGCAGCTATATCGAGCGGATGCACGCGAACGGCTGAGGCGGGCCAAATTCCTTCGAAGGAATTTGCAAATCTTTTCGAAAAGATTTGCCCGCCGGTCCAGACGCGGGAGAATTTGATCAAACCCTGGCCCGAAGCCCCGTGGAAAACTGGACAACCAGCCTCTCGCGTGGCACCTGTCGCAGCAGCAAATGGAGGGCCTTCCCATGCTCGATTCCGTGACCGACCTTGCGTCGCTTCTGAAAGATCCCTCGCTTCTGGTGACAAAGTCCTACGTCGCAGGGGCATGGATCATTGCCGATGACGGCTCGACCTTCCCGGTGACGAACCCGGCGCGCGGCGACGTGATCTGCCATCTGCCGAATCTTGGCCGGGCCGAGACGGCACGCGCGATCACGGCGGCCCACGCCGCGCACCGCGAATGGGCGACCCGGACGGCCAAGGAACGCGCGCAGGTCCTGCGCCGCTGGTTCGACCTCTGCATGGCCAACCAGGACGACCTTGCCACGATCCTGACCGCCGAGATGGGCAAGCCCGTTGCCGAAGCCAAGGGCGAGATCGCCTATGGCTCTGCCTACATCGAGTTCTATGGCGAGGAAGCCAAGCGCACCTATGGCGAGATCATCCCCGGCCACCAGCGCGACAAGCGCATCCAGGTGCTGAAGCAGCCGATCGGCGTGGCGGCCTCGATCACGCCGTGGAACTTTCCCAACGCGATGATCGCCCGCAAGGTCGCCCCGGCGCTGGCCGCTGGCTGCGGCTTCGTCGCGCGTCCGGCGGCAGAGACGCCGCTTT
The DNA here is from genome assembly GCA_002280405.1 of Rhodobacterales bacterium 32-66-9. Classification (GTDB taxonomy): domain Bacteria; phylum Pseudomonadota; class Alphaproteobacteria; order Rhodobacterales; family Rhodobacteraceae; genus Tabrizicola. The sequence goes on from NCDY01000023.1 coordinate 10,805, forward strand.
CGGCGCTGGCGCTGGCGGTGCTGGCGGAGCGGGCGGGCGTGCCTGCGGGCCTGTTTTCGGTCATCACCTCGAAGCGGTCGTCCGACATCGGGAAAGAGTTCTGCGAGAACCCGCTGATCCGCAAGCTGACCTTCACCGGGTCGACGGAAGTGGGGCGCATCCTCTTGAAACAGGCCGCCGACCAGGTCCTGAAATGCTCGATGGAGCTGGGCGGCAACGCGCCCTTCATCGTCTTTGATGACGCCGATCTGGATCTGGCGGTCGAAGGCGCGATGATCTCCAAATTCCGCAACAACGGCCAGACCTGCGTCTGCGCCAACCGGATCTATGTGCAGGCCGGGGTCTATGACGCCTTCGCCGAAAAGCTGACGGCGGCGGTAAAGAAGCTGACGGTCGGCGACGGGCTGAAGCCCGGCGTCACCACCGGGCCCCTGATCAACGCGGCCGCGATGGACAAGGTCGAGGAGCATATCGCCGACGTGCTGGCCGGCGGTGGCAAGGTCGTGCTGGGCGGCAAGCGCCACGCCCTGGGCGGGTCGTTCTTCGAGCCGACGGTGGTGACCGGCGTCACGCCCGACATGAAAGTCGCGCAAGAAGAGACATTCGGCCCCCTCGCCCCCCTCTTCAAGTTCGAGACGGAAGCCGAGGTGATCGAGATGGCGAACAACACCATCTTCGGGCTGGCGTCCTATTTCTACGCCCGCGACATCGGGCGGATCACGCGGGTGCAGGAGGCGCTGGAATACGGCATGGTCGGCGTGAACACCGGCCTCATCTCGAACGAGATGGCACCCTTTGGCGGCGTGAAACAGTCCGGCCTCGGCCGCGAGGGCAGCCGCCACGGGATCGACGACTACATGGAACTGAAATACGTCTGCCTCTCTGTCTGACATCAACGCCCGTCGTTCGACTTCGTCGCTCCTCGCTGCCCTGCGACGAGAAGACGAAGTCGAACGAGGCGCCGGACCAAGGATTGCACGATGACCGAAGACTACGTTCCACCCAAGGTCTGGACCTGGGAGCAGCCCTCGGGCGGCCAGTTCGCCAATATCAACCGCCCCATCGCCGGTGCCACGCATGAGAAGGCCCTGCCGGTGGGCAAGCACCCCTTGCAGCTCTACTCGCTGGCGACGCCGAACGGGGTCAAGGTCACGATCCTGCTGGAAGAGCTGCTGGAGGCGGGCTTTCAGGCCGAATACGACGCCTGGCTGATCGACATCGGCAAGGGCGACCAGTTCGGGTCGGGCTTTGTCGCGGTGAACCCGAATTCGAAGATCCCGGCGCTGATGGACCGTGGGACGACCCCGCCGCAGCGGGTGTTCGAGAGCGCCTCGATCATGCTCTATCTGGCCGAGAAGTTCGGCGGGGCGTTCATTCCGAAGGATGCGCGGCAGCGGACCGAGATGTTCAGTTGGCTGTTCTGGCAGATGGGATCGGCCCCTTTCGTCGGCGGCGGTTTCGGGCATTTCTACGCCTATGCGCCGATCAAGATCGAATATGCGATCAACCGCTATGCGATGGAAACCAAGCGCCAGCTTGATGTGCTGGACCGGCATCTGGCGCAGAACGCGTGGATGGCGGGCGACTATTCGCTGGCGGACATGGCGATCTGGGCCTGGTATGGCAACCTGGTGCTGGGCCGCGCCTACAACGCGGCCGAGTTCCTGGACGTGGCCAGCTACACCCATGTGGTCGCCTGGGCGCAGAAGATCGACGCCCGGCCCGCCACGGTCCGGGGCCGTATGGTCAACCGCAGCTGGGGCGCGCCGCAAGAGCAACTGCCCGAACGCCATTCAGCAAACGACTTTCGCAAAGCCTGACAGGGAGAGCCGCATGCAGAGCATCACGAAACTGCCCCCGACCGACGGGATCGAACCGGCCTACGGCGACCTGGACGGCTGGGTGGTGACCGAGGGCTCGCCCTCGATGAAGACCTGGGTCCTCCATACCGCATCGGACGGCAGCATGGTCAGCGGCATCTGGGAATGCACGAAGGGCAGCTACCACGCGACCTATACCGCCTATGAATATGTGGTGCTGATCAGGGGCCGTATCGTCATCACCCCGGACGGCGGCACGCCGGTGACCGTGCAGGCGGGCGATGCCTTCGTGGTCGAAAAGGACTTCAAGGGCACCTGGAAGGTCGAGGAAGACGTGCGCAAGCATTTCGACTTCGTCGTCACCAGATAAGCCGTGCCGCCATCGTGACTGGGGCGGCAGGAGGGCCGGGCATTCTCTGACCGGCTTCTGGCCGACGGGCTGACGGTGGTAGGCGTCGACCTTGACCGCGCGGCGCTTCTGGCGAAGGCGGGTGCTGGATCAGGCCGGGCTGGCGCCTGATCCGGACTGCGTGCTGGTCATGGCCGGCGCGGCAGAGGCGATCTTTCTGCTCTTTCGCCAGGCTCGTGGCCGCCGGGGACGAGATCGTCACCGAAGCCCCAGGCTGGCCACAGGCGGGGGTGATGGCAAAGACCATCGGCGCGCGGCTGGTCGAGGTTGCCCGGGATGAAGCGCAGGGCTGGGCGCTCGACCCCGGGTCGGTGGCACGGGCCATCACGCCGGAGACGCGGATGATCTTCCTGAGCAATCCGAACAACCCCAGCGGGCGGCTGCTCCGCGCGGCCGAGTTGCGCGCGCTGGCTGCCGTGGCGGATCGGCATGGCATCTGGTTGCTGGTCGACGAAGTCTATGCGGGTCTGGAATGGCCTGGGCCAAGACCGCCCTCTACCGCGGAGCTGACGGCCTTCGGGATCACCAGCGGATCGGTGTCGAAGGCGCTGGGGCTGCAAGGCCTGCGCACGGGCCGGATGATCTGCCAGTCGCCTGCGGTGATCCGCGATGCGATGATCCTGCGCGAGAATGCGTCCGAGATCATGAACGTCCTTGGCGAGCGTATCGCCGAGGTGGCGTTGTGGCCCGACCGGCTGGCGGCTGCCATCTGTCGGGCACGGAACGCGGCGCGGGCGACGCTGGCGCTGATCGATGGCTTCGTCACCGCAGAGCCCCGGCTGTCCTTGCACCGCCCCGAGGCCGGGCTGATCGGCCTCGCCCGGCTGCAGGGCATCGACGGCGAGACGCGGGCGCTGTTGCGACCGCCGTGGCGCACCTTTGTCGTGCCCGGATCGGCCTATGGGCCGCCCGATCACATCCGGATCGGCGCGGGCGGAGAGCTGGAAACCCGCCTGAACGAAGGTTCAGGACGGCTTTCTGCAGCCCTGGCGACACTGTCGTGATCGGCTAACTATATGAAATGATAGATGTTATTGGATAGCAGGTCCGCGCTTTTCCCTAGCGCGGCCCTGCTTTTGCCTAGCGGGGCAGAAAGACCCAGATTTCATCGCATCGGTCCGGCTGCCTCGGGCCGGCCACTTCGGGTCAGTCACGACTCGGGTCAGTCACGAAAGGACACGCCATGCTGCGTCTTGCCACCTCCGCCAGAAAAACCGTTGTTGCCGGCCTGACCGCGCTGTCGATCGCCGCCGTTCCCGCTGCTCCCGCCCTTGCCTGGGGCGAAAAGGAACAAGGCTTTGTCGCCGGTGTCGCCACGGCGATCATTGTCGACCAGCTTTTGAAGAACAACCGCAAGGCCCGTCTCTATGATCGCGGGCAAACCGCCGCGCCGATCTATGTCGAGCCGCGCCCGATCTACAGCGAGCCGCGCCGCACCACCTCGATCTACTCGACCCCGGCAGCCCGCGCCTTCCAGAGCTATTCCCTGGCCGAGCGCAAGGCCATCCAGCGCAATCTGCGCGCCTGGGGCTACTATCGCGGCGGGATCGACGGGGCTTTCGGACCCAGCACTTATACTGCGGTCGTGGCCTATGCCCGGGATGAAGGGGCGACCGCCAGCCTGAAAAGCACCTCCGGTGCCTATGGCATCTACGATGGCATGATCTACTGAACCCGGTCGTCCGGTCCACGCCATGAACAGCCCCCCGTCTCCCGGCCCGGCACCAGCGCCGCACCGGAGCGGGGGGCTTTTTGTCCGGGGTAAGGATTTCCGGGCACGGCCCCTTGACGGGGGGGCCAAGGATTGCGCCCCGGCGCGCGTCCCAGATAACGTGATGCTGATGGACACATCCGACGAGATGCTTGCCGCTGCCGCCGCCCGAGGGGACCGGGCGGCTTTTGCCACGCTGGTCGGAAGACATTATGACCGTATCTTCGGGCTGGCCTGGCGGCTGACGGGCGCGAAGGCCGAAGCCGAGGATCTGGCGCAGGACATCTGCGCTGCCTTGCCGACAAAGCTCCGGAACTGGCGGGGCGAGGCGCGGTTCACCACCTGGCTTTACCGCGTGGTGGTGAACGCCGCCCATGACCAGCGGCGGCGGCAGGCGACCCGCAGCCGTGCGGCGCAGGGTTGGGGCGACTGGGAACTGGCGCGTCAGGACGAGATCGCCGCGCAGGCCGAAGCGGCGGGCTGGCTGGCCCAGGCGATGACGCAGCTTTCACCGGAATTGCGCGATACTGTGGCGCTGGTCCTTGGCGAAGAGATGACCCAGGCCGAGGCGGGGGTTGTGCTGGATGTCTCCGAAGGGACTGTCGCCTGGCGGATGAGCGAAGTGAAGAAACGCCTGCGGGCCATGGCAAGGGAGGACGCGAAATGACCGATGATCTCGACGACCTCCGTGCGGCGCTGAAGACGGCCCCCGCGCCCGAAGCGGATGCCAAGGCGCGGGCGATGCAGCTGGCGATGGAAAATTTTGACCGGCTGAATGCCCCTCTCCAAGGATCAGCCGACGCGCCCCGTTCCAGTGAGGACCGCCACAAGGCGGCCCCCCTGAACGGAGTACGTCGCATGTTCCACAACCTGACCTCCCGCCCTGCCCTTGCCGCCACCACCTCGGTCGCGGCGCTGATCATCGCTGTCGCGGTGATCCTGCCGGTGGCAGATCTGCGGATCGGCTCGCCCACAGTGGCCATTGCGCCGCCGAAGGCCGAACCCACGCCGCCGATCGAGCCGGTGGCGAAAACCCCGGTAACAGAGGCGCGTGCCCCGGACCCGGACTCGGCGACCGGCGGCACGGCGTCGTCGGTGGCAGAGGCCGAGCCGCCGGTTGCTCCGACCGTGGCGACAGGCACGGACGCCCCGGCCTCTGTCGAGGTGGCGAAGCCGATGGCCACGGTCACGGCGACGGACGAATTGCAGCGGAGGGACCTCGGCAATGCGGCATCGACGCTGGCGCAGTCCCAACCGGCAGCCGATGCCGAAGCGCCGGTGGAGATGGCCGAAGAGGCGGCTCCCGTCAGTCCTGCGATGGACGGCGTTCTGCTGGATGCCGAGCCGCGCCTGCGCGCCGAGGCGAAGGCGGAGGGGGACACGATGGCCTTCCTCCCCGCCCCTGCGACCAGCGCGCCCGATGCCGTGGCACCCCCGGTCGAAAACACCGAAGCCTATGCCAACGAAGCCCCGAACCCGGTGAAGGTGACGGCAGAGGAGCCGGTTTCGACCTTCTCGATCGACGTGGACACCGCGTCTTATGCGGTGGTGCGGTCTTCGCTGACCGGGGGCTACCTGCCCTCGCCCGACCAGGTGCGGATCGAGGAGATGGTGAACTACTTCCCCTATGCCTATGCGGCCCCCGAGGGGGAGGCCGCCTTTGCCGCGACCGTCAGCGTGATGCCGACCCCCTGGAACCCCGGCACCCGGCTGGTGACCATCGGCATTCAGGGCGCGCTGCCGAAGGTGGCCGAACGCCCGCCCCTGAACCTGGTGTTCCTGATCGACACCTCCGGGTCGATGGAGGACGCCAACAAGCTGCCGCTTCTGAAGCAGTCGCTGTCGCTGATGCTGTCCGAACTCAGGCCCGAGGATCAGGTCGCCATTGTCACCTATGCCGGATCGGCGGGTGAGGTGCTGCCGCCAACCAAGGCGGGGGACCGGGCCGCGATCCTCGCCGCGCTGGAAAACCTGATGGCGGGCGGGTCCACCGCCGGGGCCGAAGGGCTGGCGCTGGCCTATCAGGTCGCCGAAGGCATGAAAGCCGACGGCGAACTGACGCGCATCCTCTTGGCGACGGACGGGGATTTCAACGTCGGCGTCAGCGACCCGGACGGGCTGGAAGCCTATGTCGCGAAGCAGCGGGAAACCGGCACCTACCTCTCGGTCCTCGGCTTCGGGCGCGGCAATCTGGATGATGCGGTGATGCAGTCCCTGGCGCAGAACGGCAACGGCACGGCCGCCTATATCGACACGCTCAGCGAGGCGCGGAAGGTGCTGGTCGACCAGTTGACCGGGGCGCTGTTCCCGATCGCCGACGACGTGAAGATCCAGGTCGAATGGAACCCGGCCACCGTGGCGGAATATCGGCTGATCGGCTACGAGACCCGCGCCCTGCGACGTGAGGATTTCAACAACGACAAGATCGACGCCGGCGAGATCGGCGCGGGCACCCAGGTCACCGCGATCTACGAGGTGACCGCCCCGGGGTCGGAGGCGCTGTTGAACGATCCCCTGCGCTATGGCACGGCCCCGGCCGAGGCCACGGCAGGCGAACTGGGCTTTCTGCGGCTGCGCTGGAAAGCTCCGGGTGAGGACGCCTCGACCCTGGTCGAGACGCCGATCACCGGGGCAGAGCCGGCCAGCACGGAAACCCGCTTTGCCGCCGCCATCGCGGGCTTTGGGCAGCTCTTGCGGGGATCGGTCTACCTGGGCGACTGGGGCTGGGATCAGGCGATCGGGCTGGCGCTGGCGAACCGGGGCGAAGACGCCTTCGGCTATCGGATCGAGGCGGTCAACCTGATGCGGCTGGCGCAGGGCCTGTCGAACTGACCGGCTGCTCCTCGTGCGGCTTCGCCTTCTCGTCGGGAGATCGCCTCGCGAGGAGTGACGGAGTCCTTGACAAGCGTCCGGCATGAAAAAGGGCGCGCCCCATCGGGACGCGCCGCCTGCTTTCGCCGGGGCTTCACGCCTAGTTGACGGTTTCGGCCTTCGCCTCCAGCACCTGGGTCGAACCGTTGGCACGCGCAATCTCGATCCGGCGCGGCTTCATCGCCTCGGGCACTTCACGGACAAGGTCGATGTGCAGCATCCCGTGCTCATGCACGGCACCGGCGACGCGGACATGGTCGGCCAGCGCAAAGCGACGCTCGAACGCGCGGGTGGCGATGCCACGGTGCAGATAGGTCCGCTCAGTCTCCTCGGCGACCTTGCGGGCCGAGACCAGAAGCGAGCCATCCTTCACCTCGACGCTCAGATCGTCCGGGGTGAATCCGGCGACGGCGATCGAGATGCGATAGGCATCCTCTGCGGTCTTCTCGATGTTGTAGGGCGGATAGGTCGGCTGTGCCACATCGGCGGACAGCACACGGTCCATCATGTCGGCGAAGCGGTCAAAGCCGACGGTGGCACGGTAAAGCGGTGCGAAATCAAGGTTGCGCATTGTCATCCTCCTTGAAGCGATGTCAGGGGCCTTCCCCGTAACGGGGCAAGGCGGTGGCCCGGGCCCGTCATGGCACCCGGATGACAGTCAGGTAGGAAGCGGCAAAACGGCTTTCAAGAGGGCGGTCAGGGCGCGACGAAGCGGGCGCCGTTGCCCGACCCCGTGCCCAGCACGATGCGCCGTACCGGCTTGCCCGGCAGCCCGGCGACGGCGGGGTCCGGCGGCTCGGCGGCACCCTTCGCCGCGACGACGAAAGCAGGATCGCCGCGCCGAAGCGCCGCCTTCAGCCGGTCGACCAGCGCGGGAAGTTCCATGCCGATCGAGATGGTCTTGCCGCCTTCCTCGCCCCCCGCCGAGACGATCGACACGATCTTCGCGCGGTAGCCGGAGCGGTCGAGGACCGGCGCGCCGGAAGCCCCGAAGCTCACGTCGCAGTCCATCGCGATCAGCCGGTCCTGGCGCCCGATCACATGGCACAGACGTTGCCAGGACAGCGCCTCTTCCCGCCCTTCGGCATAAGAGACGACGCTGACCTCGTCGCCATTGCCCGGTCGCGCCACGACGAAGGGAGAGATCAGCGCGCTCGGGATCGGCTTGGCGAGCTGCAGCAAGGCCGCGTCCCGTTCGATCATCTCGGCCGGGGCGGGGTCGATATTGCGGTATCCGGGATCGACCACCGTGCGGGCGACCGGGACTTCGGCCACCGACGAGCCGTAAGAAAACCCGGCCCGGAAACTGATCCGCCCGGCATCGACCCGGACGCCGTCGGGGTCGAACACGCAATGCGCCGCCGTCAGCACGAGGTCGGGGGCGATCAAGGCCCCGGTGCAGAAGCCACCGTTCTCGACATCCACCCGGCCCACGGGTTCAAAGCCGCGCAGGTCCTCGCGCGTGGTCAGTTCGTCGAGACCCGAGTTGCCCTGCGCAAAGGCCGCACCCGAGCACAGCAGGAAAAGGGCGAAAAGTGTTTTCATGGCTTGATGAACTTCGCCCCGGACCGGGTTCCGCCCGAAATTACGCTGACGGTCTTGCCGCCCCGCAACGAGGCCGCCTTGCTGTCTTCCAGCGCCTGGCGCAGGGCGGCAAGCGATTCGGCCAGCGGCACGGCAAGGGCGACCTTGCGGCCATCGACCTCGGCCTTGGCCGAAATGACCGACACCACCTGCGCCACGCCATCGCGGATGGAAAAGACCGGCGCACCGGACGATCCGAAATCCACGCTGCAGGACAGGATCAGCGCAGTGCGGCGGCCCGCCAGAACCTTGCAGGCCTCCTGGATCGAGGGCGCCTCCTCGCGGTACTGCGCATAGGACACCACGTCGACCGCATCGCCTTCGACCGGCGTCGCCCCGGTCTCGAACGGCAGCAACGAGGGCAGCCGGATCGGCTGGCTCAGCTCGAGCAGCGCAAGGTCGTTGGCCACCCGGTCCAGTTGATCCGTGGCGGCATAGCGATAGTCGGGATGCGTGACGGCGCGGCTGACCCGGCGATAGGCGACCGCCCGGCCATTGCGGAAGCCCGCCTGAAACTCGATCTCTTCGGGACGGATCTGCACACCGGTCGTCTTGTCATACAGGCAATGCGCTGCCGTCAGCACAAGCTGCGGCCCGATCAGCGCGCCGGTGCAGAAGCCATTTTTGCCAAGGACCAGCTTGCCCACGGCATCCCAGCCGCGCGAATCGTCGGCCGTCTCAAGCTTGACCATGCCGCTGTCCTGGGCTTGCGCCAGGTTCGGGCCAGCCAGGTTCGGGCCAGCCAGACTTGGGCCAGCCATAGCCGCGCCAGCCAGACCGGCGCAGGCCAGACTCAGTGCCATCAGACCGGGGAACAGGAAGCGCATGGAACCCCTACCTCTCCGCGCGGTCTTCAGAGCTATTGCCTGAGTTTGGCGGATTTAGGGCCACAGGCGCAAGGGTTTGCTTCACGGGTCTGCACCGAGGCCAAGGCGCGGGGTTTCGGCCCGCCGGTGGCCCAGTCCAGCAGCTCGACCGTGTGGACGACAGGCACACCGGTGCCCGCGCCGATCTGCAGCATGCAACCGATGTTGCCCGCCGCAATCACCTCCGGGGCCGTCGCCTCCAGCGTCGCCACCTTGCGGCGCTTCAACTCGGCGCTGATTTCGGGCTGGAGAAGGTTGTATGTGCCCGCGCTGCCGCAGCACAGATGGCTGTCGGCCGGCTCCACCACTTCGAAGCCCGCGCGTTTCAGCAGATCCTTCGGCGCGGATTTCACCTGCTGGCCATGCTGCAGGGAACAGGCGGCGTGATAGGCCACCCGCAGCCCTCTCGGCGCACCTTGCGGCACGCCGATCTGCATCAGCACCTCGCTGATATCCCTGGCCAATCCGGCAACCGTGGCCGCGTCTTCGGCGAGCGGGTCATTGCGGAACATGTGGCCGTAGTCCTTGACCGTCGTGCCGCAGCCGCTGGTGTTGATGACGATGGCGTCAAGGCCCGCTGCCCGCCTTTCGACCATCCACGCCCGGATGTTGGCGGCCGCCGACCCATGGGCAAGGCTCTCCTTGCCCATGTGATGTGTCAACGCGCCGCAACAGCCCTGGCCCCTGGCCACGACCACCTCGCAGCCCAGACGGCACAGAAGCCGGATCGTCGCGTCGTTGATGTCGGTGTTCAACGCCTTCTGCGCGCAGCCGGTCAGCAGGGCCACCCGCAGCCGCCGTGCGCCTTCCGCCGGAAAGACCTGCGGATCGTCGTTGCGGCTGACGGGGGGGATGGTTTTCGGAGCCATGGCCAGCATCGCCTTCAGCCGCTTGTCCGGGATCGCCCAGGCCAGGGGGGCCGCCTGTAGGTCTTCTCGATATGCGCCCGGGCATGATCGACGAGATGCATGTAATGGACCCCGCTCGGGCAGGTCGTCATGCAGGCCAGACAGGACAGGCAACGGTCGATGTGCTTGACGGTCTTCTCGTCCGCCGGGCGCCCGGCCTCGAGCATGTCCTTGATCAGATAGATCCGGCCGCGCGGACTGTCGAGTTCATCACCCAGCACCTGATAGGTCGGGCAGGTTGCGGTGCAGAACCCGCAATGCACGCAAGACCGCAGGATCTGGTTGGCCCGCGCGATGCCGGGGTCGGCCAGTTGTTCGGGCGTGAAATTCGTCTGCATCAGCCCATGAGTCCCGCGTTCAGAATGCCCCGAGGATCAAATTTCGCCCGCAGGCCAGCCGCCAGCAGCGCAACCTCGGGTGCCTCGGGCGGGAAGACCGGTCCGCCGTCGCCCCTGACACGGGTCGCATGGCCGCGACCGGCGACGGCGGCGGCGACCTCGGCCCCGCGACCATGGTCAAGGCGCAGCCAGATCAGGCCGCCGCCGCAATCCCACAGCGCCTCGCCCGCCAGTCGCCCGGCGATTTCGGCGGCGGCGGTCGAGAGGGTGACGATCCGCCAGACCTCGCCCGGCTTGTCGTGGAAAAGGGCCACGTCGCGCACGTCGCGCCACAAAGCGGCGCTGACGGCAGCTTCGGCCACTTTGACATCGCCCCCGACCAGCGCCCGCAAGCGGTCCAGCCGGTAGGCGACCGATCCCGCCATCCCCTCGACCCGGATCAGGCTCTGCCCGGAATGCCGCGCAGCCCCCGAGATGTCGAAGGGCGAGCCGAGCGCCCGTCGCAAGGCGGCAAGCCCGGCCTCGTCCCCAAGGCCGCCGATCACCAGCGTCGCCTCAGCCTCGGGCAGGGCCTGGACCTTGAAGCTGACCTCGGTCAGCACGCCCAGCGTGCCCCGGCTGCCCGCCAGAAGCTTCACAAGGTCATAGCCGGTGACGTTCTTCATCACCCGCCCGCCGTTCTTGATCACGGTCCCGCTCCCATCGACAAAGCGCACACCCAAAAGCGCGTCGCGGGCCGCTCCCACCTGCACCCGGCGCGGACCCGAGGCATTGGCCGCCACCACCCCGCCGATGGTCGACACCCCTTCCCGGCCCAGAAGTCCGCGCAGGTCCGGCACCTCGAAGGCAAGCCGCTGACGGTCGGCGGCCAGCACCCGCTCCACCTCGGCCACCGGCGTGCCCGCCCGGACGACCAGCGTCAGCGCACCGGGTTCATACAGCGCGACCCCGGTCAGACCGCCGGTCTCCAGCACGTCGCCGACCGCCTGCCCGATGGTGCGCGTGCCGCCACCCCGGACCAAGAGGGGGGCGGTGGCGGCGGCTATGGCTTCGGCAAGATCGGCTTCGGTCGTCGGTCGCATCATTCCCCCTAGGTCCAAGAATTTTCTAGAAAATTCTTGGCCGTGCTTACCCCGCGCGGCGCGTTTCGGAGACACCCAGCGGGAACACCTTCGCGGGATTGAGCAGCCATTTCGGATCGAACACATCCTTGACCCGCATCTGCGCCTCCATGTCGGCCGCGTCGAACTGCACCGACATCAGGTCGCGTTTTTCGATGCCCACGCCATGCTCGCCGGTCAGACAGCCCCCGACCTCGACACAAAGTTTCAGGATCTCGGCCCCGAAGGCCTCGCATTTCTCCAGATCACCGGGTTTGTTGGCGTCGAAAAGGATCAGCGGGTGCATGTTGCCGTCGCCCGCGTGAAAGACGTTGCCGACGTCCAGACCAAACTGGACGCTCATCTCTCCGATGCGCTTCAGCACATGGGGCAGCGAGGAGACGGGGATCGTCCCGTCCAGGCACATGTAGTCGCCCAACTGCCCCATCGCCCCGAAGGCCGACTTGCGACCCAGCCAGATGCGTTTCGCCTGATCCTCGTCCGCGGCCTCTCGGAACTCGACGGGGTCATGGGCAAGGGCGATCTGGCGGATGCGCGTCAGCTGTTCCGCGATCTCGGCCTCGGACCCTTCGACCTCGATGATCAGCAGCGCCTCGCAATCGGGGTAGCCCGCCTTGGCAAAGGCCTCGGTGGCGCGGATGCAGGGGCGGTCCATGAACTCGATGGCGACGGGAAGGATACCCGCCTTGATGATGTCGCTGACACAGGCCCCCGCAACTTCGTTCGAGTCGAACCCGACCAGCACCGGCCGCGCGCCTTCGGGTTTCGGCAGGATGCGCAGCCAGGCCTCGGTCACCACGCCCAGCTGGCCTTCCGATCCGCAGACCACGCCCAGCAGGTCAAGTCCCGCCGGTTCCCCCCAGGGTCCGCCCAGGGTCAGCACGGTCCCGTCCATCTTCACCAGCGTCACGCCCAGCAAGTTGTTCGTCGTCACCCCGTATTTCAAGCAATGCGCCCCGCCCGAGTTCATCGCGATGTTCCCGGCAATCGCGCAGGCCAACTGGCTGGAGGGGTCAGGCGCATAGAAGAACCCCTCCGCCTCGACCGCGCCCGACACCGACAGGTTGGTCCGCCCGGACTGGACGCGGATGAAGCGGTTGTCGTAGTCTGTCTCCAGCACCGCATTCATCCGCGCGACGCCAAGGATCACGCTGTCGGCCGTCGGCATCGCCCCCCCGGCCAGGCTGGTCCCCGATCCGCGCGGCACCACCGGCACGCCCTCCTCGCAGGCGATGCGCAGCACGGCGCTGACCTCGGCGGTCGTGCGCGGCAGGACGGCGGCCAGGGGCGGGCAGCGATAGGCGGTCAGCGCGTCACACTCATAAACGCGAAGCTCCTCGGGCGCGTCGATCACCGCGTCGACCGGCAAGGCGGCACGCATCCGGGCCACGATCCGGGCCTTCCGTGCGATGACACCCAGGTCTGGTTCCGGCATGTCCATGGCAAATTCCTCGTCTACTGGTAAGGAAATATAACCAATTTTGCCTTCTGACAAGGGAAAACCCGGTGCCTGGATCGGGATGATGTTTCCATCAAACATCATCCCGATCTCGGTTCTTGGTGGTCGCGTGATCGATGCGGAAAACCGGATTACACTTTTCCTCATCACGCTTTAACCTGCACGGATGACACTGACCCTTGCCGCCATCCCGCTGATCGACCTGATCATGCTTGGAGTGTTGATCCTGGCCTGGCTGATCGCCGGCTGGGTCTGCGAACATCCGCCGTCGGCGACCCCGTCGGTCTCGAAGTTGATGGAACACTACCGGCGCGACTGGATGCAGACCTTCGTCACCCGCCAGCCGCGCATTTTCGACGCGACCCTGATCGACAGCCTGCGGCAGGGGACCGCCTTCTTCGCCAGCGCCAGCATGATCGCCATCGGCGGCGGAGTGGCGATGATCGGCAATGCGGCGGCGGTGCAGCGGCTGACGGATGAGCTGCCCTTTTCCGGCGGGCCGGAGGTGGCGCTGAAGATGCTGCCGGTGATCGGCTTTCTCGCCGACGCGCTCTTGAAGTTCGTCTGGGCGCACCGGCTCTTCGGCTATTGCTCGATCCTGATGGCGGCCGTCCCGAACGACCCCGAAGATCCGCTTGCCTTCCACCGCGCGGGACAGGCGGCCGAAATCAACATCACCGCGGCGAGAAGTTTCAACCGGGGCCTCCGGTCGATCTACTACGCGCTGGCAGCCCTTGGCTGGCTCCTGGGGCCCTGGGGGCTCTTGGCGGGGACTGTGCTGGCCACGGGCATCCTGTTCCGGCGCGAGTTCGCCTCGGTCTCGCGCCAGGTGATCCTGAGGCGCCTGCCGTAAGACGGCATCAGGCCGCCTTGGCGCCCTTGCGGCCTTCGACCAGCCAGGCCACCACGGCCAGCCCCGCCGCGATCACAAGCCAGGCCCAGGCGGGCAGGAATGGCACCACGTTGACTTCGGTGGTCAGATACGCCTCGCGCGGGGTGATGCCGATCCAGCCGCGACCCAGCGCGACCCGCCCTTCGGCGACGGTGCGGATGTCGGGAGTGCCGGGTTCCAGCCGGGTCACGCCGCCTCGGGTCGCTTCGGCCAGAGGCTGCAGCACCTCTCCCGAGGCGATGGTTTCGGCGAATTCGCGCGGCGCCGCTGGGCCGACGGCCACGACCCGCGTCAGATCGCCCTGGTCCAGCCGGTACAGGCCAAGCGCCGGGGCCTGCAAGACGGTTTCATAGCGCCCTGGGGCCACCGGCGGCATCGCCAGTTCGAAGACAGTCCCGTCCGGCGCGGTCACCGTCACCGGCCCCGGTGCGGTGTCGGCCAGCGACCGGCGGATGATGGTCATCGCCTCGCCCTTCACTTCGGCTGTCAGCGTTTCCTCTTCCAGCTCGGGCTCCTTCAGCATCCAGTAGGCCAGCCGTCGCAGCAGCTCCAGCTGTGGCCCGCCGCCCTCGTAACCCCGGCCCCAGAGCCAGGCCTGATCCGAGGCAAGCACCGCGACCCGGCCCTGATCGACCCGGTTCAGCACCAGAAGCGGCAGGTCGTTCGGGCCGGACATCAGCGTCTGCCCCGCCAGCTTCTTCACCTCGATCAGGCGGAACCAGCGGCCCCATCCGCCTTTGGGGGCCGCGGCCTCCAGTCCTTCGGTCACCGGATGGCGGCGGCCGAGGTCGGTGATCTTCGGGCGAAAGCCCTGCTCGATCACCTGGGCCGTCGGCGCGACCGGCAGGATCTCGGCCAGAGGCGAGCGATACAGGCTGTCGACCGCGCCGAATTCCGGCCCCGCCGCGACCAGCACCGTGCCGCCGCCCCGGACATAGTTTACGATGTTCTCGATATAGGACATCGGCAGGATGCCCCGCATCCGGTAGCGGTCGAAGATGATCAGGTCGAACTCCTTGATCTTCTCGACGAACAGCTCGCGCGTCGGAAAGGCGATGAGGCTAAGCTCGTCCACCGGCACGCCATCCTGCTTTTCCGGCGGCCTGAGAATGGTGAAATGCACCAGATCCACCGCCGCGTCGGATTTCAGAAGGTTGCGCCAGACCCGTTCGCCGGCATAGGGTTCGCCGCTGATCAGCAGAACCCGCAGCCGGTCGCGCACGCCGTTGATCTGCACGGCGGCGGCATTGTTGCGGTCGGTGATCTCGCCCGCCACCGGGGCGACCGAGAACTGGATCACGTTCGCCCCGCCATGCGGCAGGGTCACCGGAAGCTGCAGATCCTCGTTCAGCGGCACGGTGTAGGTCGTGGGCGCTTCGGTGTCGACGGCGATGGTCAAGGCGACTTCGCCTGCGGCGGTCGGGGGCGCGCCCACATCCTCGATCCGCAGGTCAAGCTTGAACTCTTCGCCGATGATGGCGAAGGCCGGGGCGTTCTTCACCACGATGCGTCGGTCCCAGTCGGCGGCGCGGCCGGTGACCAGCACCTGCAGCGGCGCAGGCAGGTTCGGGACCACGCCCGCATCATGCACCCGGCCATCGGTGATCACGATCGCGCCCGCCACCCGGGCGCGGGGTTCCTCGGCCAGGGCTGCGGACAGGGCGGTCATGACCAGCGTTCCTGCATCTTCCTCGCCGTCGCCAACCCGGCGGATGCGCAGCTCGGTGTTCGGCATCTGCGCGACTTCGGCCCGGACGGCGGCGACGGCGGCCTCGGTCTGGGCGCGGCGGTCGCCAAGGCCCTGGCTTGCGCTGTCGTCCACGATCAGGATGACGATGTCGCTGAGGTTCTGCCGGACTTCCTGCTGCAGGGCCGGATTGGCCAGCGCGAGGATCAGTGCGCCAAGCGCCAGCGCCCGCAGCCACCAGCCGGACAGCCCGCGCCAAAGCGCCAGCGCGACCACAAGCAGCGCGATCCCGCCCGCGGCCAGCAGCAGGGGCCAGCCGACCAGCGGAGCGAAGACGACAGTGGCGCTCATTGTCCCAGCCTCTCCAGAAGCGCGGGCACATGGACCTGGTCGGATTTGTAGTTGCCGGTCAGCACATACATGATCAGGTTGATCCCGAAACGATAGGCGATCTCGCGCTGCTGCTCGCCGGCAAAGCCGCGACCGACCTGCACCATCGGCACGCCGCTGTCGTCGGTGGCCCAGGCCGAGGCCCAGTCCGCGCCGCCGATCACGACCGGGGTCACGCCGTCGTTCAGGTTGCGGAACGGCATCCCGTCGGCGGCCTTGGCCCCCGCATCGGGAGAAGCCTCGACCCAGACCTGCCCGCCCTGATAGCGGCCCGGAAACTCTTGCAAGAGGTAGAAGGTCCGGGTCAGCACATGGTCGGGCGGAACGGGTTCAAGCGGCGGGATGTCCAGGCCCTCGGCTATGACCTGCAGCGCCTGGCCTGCGGGGGTCGTCCCGCCGCCAACGCCGGTCAGGTCGGCGTCGCGGGTGTCGAAAAGGATCATGCCGCCGGTGCGCAGATACTGGTTCAGTTTGGCATAGGCCGCCTCCGACGGCCGCGCCGCCCCGGCCACGACCGGCCAGTAGAGGAACGGGAAGAACGCAAGCTCGTCCTTCTCGATGTCCACGCCCATCGGCATCATCGGCTCGACCGAGGTGCGTTGCCACAGCTTGTCGGACAGGCCAAGAAGCCCGGCCCGCGACATCTCGTCCACCTGCGGGTCGCCCGTCAAGACATAGGCAAGGACGACCGCGCTGGTCGCCTGCACCGCGAAGGCGTCGTCGGGTTTGGCGGCGTCCTGAGCCTGCGCGCCGCGCGGCAGGGTGGCGACCAGCGCCAGGACCAGCACCGCCGAGGCGCCCCGGGCAAGTCCGCGCAGGCGACCCGCCAGCCACAGTGCGGCAAGGACGTCGAGCAGCAGCAGGATCACCCCGAGGGACAGGAACTCGCCCTTCAACGCCCGCACCGCGCGCGCCTCCAGGCGGTCGACGGGCACCCCGGCGGGCCAGACGGCGGGCTTCAGCTCGGTATCCGGTCCGATCACGTTCAGCGCCACGCGACGATCGGTGCCGGCATAAAGCCCGGGCGGGTTCGCAGCCGTCGGGCCCGCGGCGATCGCCTTGGCCAGCAGCTCGCCCGCGACCCCCGGCAAGTCACCCGCGTCAGAGGTCTGGCCGAAGGCGTCAAGCACCACCTGGGGCACCCAGGTCTGGCCCGCCAGGTCCGCAGCCTCGGGCGCGGCGGGTTTGGTGGACACCGCCAACCGCTCCAGCATCTGCACGAACAGGCCCGACAGCGGCAGCGAGGACCATTCCGCATTGGCGGTGACATGGACCAGCACCACCTGCCCCGCCCCCTGTTCGCGGCGCGTCATCAGGGGCGTCCCGTCCTCCAGCGCCGCAATGGTGCGTGCCGCCAGCTCGGGGTCGGGCTGGGCCAGCACCTGCTGGCGCACCACGACATCGGCCGGCGCGGTAAGGCCGTAGAAAGGCGAGCCTTCCGGAAACGGGGCCAGCGCCTTCGGCTCGCCCCAGCTCATCGCGCCGCCGACAGTGCGTCCGCCCTCGCGCAGACGCACGGGAAGCAGCGGGTCTTCGTTCACCCGCGCCACGTCGCTGGCGGCCAGGACCGGACCGGCAAAGCGCAGCAGAAGGCCGCCCTTGTCCAGCCAGTCCAGCAGCGCAGTGCGCTCGGCCTGGGTCACGTCGGCGACATCGGCAAGGATCACCACGTCGGGATTGGCCAGCAGCGTGTCGGTCAGCGTGCCCTCGATCAGATCCGCCGTGGGGGCCAGCGCCTGTCGCAGATAGTGCAGCGGTGACAGAAGCTGCAGCGTCTCGGCGTCGGCGCCGGTCTGGATCAGCGCGATCTTGCGGCGTTTCAGACTGTCGTCGGCCAGGCTGACCGCCCCGGCGGTCCGGGTGCCTTCCAGGACAAAACGGGTGATCCGGTTGCGCAGCTCCGGCGGCAGGTCGATGGCGGCCTCGGCCCGGTCGACGCCGCCCGCGAAGGTCAACGTCACCCGGCCAAGATCCCGTTCGACGCCGGACGGGTCGGGTCCCTGCGCGATGACATCGACCGATACCGGGGCCCCGGCGGGCATGCGCGAGGCGGCCACCATGACCTTGCCATCGGCACTCGCCGCCGGATGCAGGGCAAGGACCGGCCTGGTGCTTTCCACCACGCGAACCTCGCCGCGTTGGCGAAGGGCCGTCAGCAGGTCTTGCCGCCCCTCCTGCGCAAGACCGTCCGACAGCCAGACGGTCTCGAACCCGCCCTCGGGCAGCGCCGCGGCCCAGCCCGCGAAATCGGCAGGTGCCCAGGCCTGAGGCAACAGGCCTGCGGCGCGCCCGGCCCAGGCTTCGGCAGTCTGGAACTCCACCCGATCCGGCGGGTCGGACAGGCGGATGAGAGCGACGGTGCGCCCCTGCGCTCCGGCCTCGCCGATCAGCGCCTCGATCCGCTCCCGTCGCTGCGGCCAGTCGCGGGCGTCAGCCCAGCCGCCATCCACCGCGATCAGCATCGGCCCCGAGCCCGCCACCCGGTTCTCGGGGTTCAGGACCGGCCCGGCGAAACCCAGAATCAGCGCACCCACCGCAAGCGTCCGCAACAAAAGCAGCCACCACGGCGTCTTGTCCGTCTCGGCCTCGTCGTCCTTCAGACCCAAAAGCAGCGCCACCCCCGGAAACCGCCGCCGGATCGGCGCGGGCGGGACCGCGCGCAGCAAAAGCCAAAGAACCGGCAGCGCAAGCAGTGCGACCAGAAGCCAGGGCGCGGCAAAGCCGATGGGGCCAAGGCTGAACATCTACCGCCCGCCCTCCAGCGCCGCATAGGCCCAGAGCAACGCACCCTGCGCCGAGGCCCCCGTGTGATGCGTGGTGAAATGCCAGCCAACCGCGCGCGCAAGCCCGGCCAGCCGGTCCTTGCGTTCCGCCAGCCGCGCCAGATAGCGGGCGCGCAACTCTCCGGCCTGCTGGGTCTCATGCCGCATCGAACCGCCCATCGATTCAAAGATCGTGCGACCGTCGAAGGGAAACTCTTCCTCGGCCGGGTCCAGAACCTGGATCAGCACGCCCTTCACCCCACGCTCCGCCGCCCGCGCAAGCCCCGCCTCGATCCCGGTCATATCGCCCAGGAAATCCGACAGGAACACGCCCCGCCCGTGGCTGACCATGCCATCGGTCTCCGGCGCGCCGTAGTCCTCGCCCGCCGCTTCGCCCGACAGCCGCGCCGCCAGCCGCAGAAGCTGCGCGCGGCCCGCGCGCGGATGCGCCAATCCGGCCAGCCCGACCCGCTCACCGCCGCGCAGCAGCAGCACCGCCAGAGCCAGGCCGAGCAGCTTTGCCCGGTCCGCCTTCGGCGCGCGGGACTTGTCGCCGGCAAAACTCATCGACTTCGCCGGATCGACCCAGATCGTCACCGACTGCGCCGCCTGCCATTCGCGTTCGCGCACGAAATGCGCGTCCGACCGGGCGGACCGCCGCCAGTCGATCATCCGCGCCGAATCGCCCTGATGCGCCGGGCGGTATTGCCAGAACTCATCTCCCAGCCCCGCCCTGCGCCGCCCATGCTCGCCCATCATCACCGTCGAGGCCAGCATCTCGGCCTCGGCCAGCAAGGGCGGCAGCGTCTGCCCCAGCGCCTCGGCGCGGGTGCGCAGATCGGGGGTGCGCAGATCGGGGGCTGCGCTCACGCCGCCGCCTCAAGCCGCAGCGTCTTGGTGGTCACCCGGGCGATGATCCCCGCCAGCGTCTCGCCCCGCGCCCGGGCCGCGAAGGACAGCGCCATCCGGTGCACCAGCACGGCCTGCGCCAGGTCGGCCACATCGGTGATCGAGGGCGCAAGCCGCCCCTCCAGCAGCGCCTTTGCCCGCACTGTCAGCATCAGCGCCTGCGCCGCCCGCGGCCCCGGTCCCCAGCTCAGCGCATCCGCCAGATCGCGCCCCTCGGGTTCCCCCGGACGGCACGAGCGGACAAGGTCAAGGATCGCCTCCACCACCTGGTCGCCGACCGGCATCCGCCGGATCACGCCCTGCGCCCGAATCAGCGCCTCGGCGGTGAACACCTGGTGCGCCTCGGCCTCTTCGGCCCCGGTGGTGGCGATCAGGATGTCGCGCTCGGTCGCCCGCGTGGGGTATTCGACGTCGACCTGCACCAGGAACCGGTCAAGCTGGGCCTCGGGCAAGGGATAGGTGCCCTCCTGCTCGATCGGATTCTGGGTGGCGAGGACATGGAACGGGCGACCCAGCGGGCGGTGCTGGCCCGCGATGGTGACCTCTTTTTCCTGCATCGCCTGCAGGAGGGCGGACTGCGTCCGTGGCGAGGCGCGGTTGATCTCGTCCGCCATCAGAAGCTGGCAGAAGATCGGCCCCTCGACAAAGCGGAAGGCGCGGCCGCCATCGGTGCCGGTCTCCAGCACTTCCGACCCAAGGATGTCCGCCGGCATCAGGTCCGGCGTGAACTGGATGCGGTTCGCCTTCAGCCCCATCACCGTGCCAAGCGTGTCCACCAGCCGCGTCTTGCCCAGACCCGGCAGACCGACCAGCAGGGCATGCCCGCCGCACAGCATCGCGGCGAGGACCAGGTCCACCACCCGTTCCTGCCCGATGAAACGCTGGTTGATCGAGGCCTTCGCCTGCCCCAGCGTCGCGCCCAGTGCTTCGATTTCCGCGACCAGCGCCTTGGTATCGGCCATGCCTTCTGCTCCTTCCGGGGTCATCACCCCGTCAATTAATCGAGTTATCCCGCCGGGCACAAATGGCAAAAGGCGACTTCACACAAATGATCGTGAGAGCAGCCTGCCCTCCGCCTCGGGTGGCGCTGGCCATTGCCACCCGGCCTGACTAGACTCTCCGCAAACGGGGACGTCGCCATGACCACCGCCTTCTTTTCCGACGAACGCTGCTTTTGGCATGGCGGTGGCAACTATGCCTTCACCTTGCCGGTGGCCGGGCTGGTCCAGCCCCTTGCTGTGGGCCTGCCGGAAAACCCCGAAACCAAGCGGCGTCTGCGCAACCTGATCGAAGTGACGGGACTCTCGCGCCACCTGCAGATGCGCGGGGCGGAACCGGCCGCGCGGGCCGACCTTCTGCGGGTCCACCCCGAACGCTACCTCTCCGCCTTCCAGGCGGCCTCTGACGCGGGCGGGGGAGAGCTTGGGCTGCGCGCGCCCTTCGGTGCAGGCGGGTACGAGATCGCGGCCCTGTCGGCGGGCCTCGCCACGGCAGCCCTGCGGTCCGTTCTGAAGGGCGAGGCGCGGAACGCCTATGCCCTCTCGCGCCCGCCCGGGCACCACTGCACCGCCGATTTTCCCAACGGCTTCTGCCTTTTGAACAACATCGCCGTGGCGATCCGGGCTGCGCAGGCCGAAGGGCTGGTGCGCCGCGTGGCCGTCATCGACTGGGACGTCCACCACGGCAACGGGACCGAGGCGATCTTCTACGACGATCCTGGTGTCCTGACGATCAGCCTGCATCAGGACCGCAACTA
>NCDY01000165.1 GCA_002280405.1 Rhodobacterales bacterium 32-66-9
CTCCCGCAGGGATTGCGACCCTCAGGGGGCCTCGGGGCTGAGGTAGCGCAACGCGACAAAGCCTTCCACCCCGTCGCCCTGGATCACGATCCGCGCCCATTCGGCATCGACGGCCTGCACCAGAAGCGCTTCGCCCGAGTCAAGCGTGCCCAGCACCGCAGCCTCGGTCGAGGGTTCCGCGCGGACGTTCACCGCGTTGCCGACGACATACCAGACCGTGCCCGCGCCCCCGGCCGCCACTTCGGGCTGCGGATCGGTGGCGGGCACCGCCTTTTTGCCGTCCGCGGCCAGGGAGAAGACCGGCGTTTCGACCCGGGTTACCGGGTTCGGCTTCGGCGCGGCATAGGGGTCGGGATCGACGCGGGCCACGACCGGCGCGGGTGCCGTGCCGACCGCGGGCGCTGCCGCGATCCGGCTCTGCGATTCTGCCGCCGCCGCCGGCGCGACCGAATCAGCGGTTGCAGCAACGCCGACCCCGGCCAGGGGCCTTCTCGCCGCCGCGTCCGCCAGACCGGGCCGCAGCTGGCCCCGGTCTTCCCCCGCGATCATCAAGGCGGCAAACAGGCCGATGCACAAAATCAACGTCAGGCGCAGCATGGGATTTCCGTTCTTTCGCTTGGGCGTCACATAGCACAGGCGCGCCACGGGAGTGCAGGAAAAATGCACAACCCGGCGATGCTTTCCGCGGGCAGCGATGCCATCTGGACCGGGCGCATGGATTTCCCTACACAACATGCATGAGTGCTGACGACGATGAGCCCAAGATCGAGGGGCCTCAGGGCGAACCGGTGGAAGGCCTGACCACCTCGGAACCGCTGTCCCGCGCGATCGGCGAGCGGTATCTGACCTATGCCCTGTCCACGATCATGCACCGCGCCCTGCCGGACGCCCGCGACGGGCTGAAGCCGGTGCATCGCCGGATCCTCTGGGCGATGCGGCGGCTGCGGCTGACGCCGACGGGGGGCTTTCTGAAATCGGCCAAGATCAGCGGCGACACGATGGGGGATTTCCACCCCCACGGCGACCAGGCGATCTATGACGCGATGGCGCGGCTCGCCCAGGATTTCAACATGCGCTACCCGCTGGTGGACGGGCAGGGCAACTTCGGCAACATCGACGGCGACAATCCGGCGGCCAGCCGCTACACCGAGGCGCGGGTGACGGCGGCCGCCGAGGCGCTGATGGAGGGCATCGACGAGACCGCCGTCGATTTCCGCCCGAACTATGACGGTCGCCTGGAAGAACCCGTCGTCCTGCCAGCCGCCTTTCCGAACCTCTTGGCCAACGGCTCCTCGGGCATCGCCGTGGGTATGGCCACCAACATTCCGCCGCACAACCTGACCGAGATTATCGACGCCACGATGGCGCTGATCGACAATCCGGCGATCGACGACATGGCGCTGCTCGACATCGTGCGCGGCACCTGGCAGATCGTCGTCACCGAGATCCCCTATCAGGTGCAGAAGTCGAAGCTGATCGAGAAGCTGGCCGAGCTGATCCAGATCAGGAAGGTGCCGCTTCTGGCCGATGTCCGCGACGAGAGCGCCGAGGACATCCGCCTGATCCTGGAACCCCGGACCCGCAGCGTCGATCCCGACGTGCTGATGGGCAGCCTGTTCCGCAACTCGGACCTGGAAGTGCGGTTCTCGCTGAACATGAACGTGCTGATCGACGGCAAGGTGCCGAAGGTCTGCTCGCTGAAAGAGGTGCTGCGCGCCTTTCTGGACCACCGCCGCGATGTGTTGCAGCGGCGCACGACCCACCGGATCGAAAAGATCGACGCCCGGCTGGAGATCCTGGGTGGTCTTCTGATCGCGTTCCTGAACCTTGACCGCGTGATTGACATTATCCGATACGACGACGACCCCAAGGCCGCCCTGATGGCCGAGGACTGGTCAAGATCGCACATCCGCGCCACATCCGACCGCGACTACCGGCCCCCGGCGACAGGGCAGGGGGTGCTGACGGAAAACCAGGCGGAAGCCATCCTGAACATGCGCCTGCGGTCCCTGCGGCGGCTGGAGGAGATCGAGCTGAACGCCGAACGCGATGCGCTGACCAAGGAACGCGCCGACCTGGCCGATCTTCTGGCCAGTGACCGCCGCCAGTGGAAGCGGGTCGGCACCGACCTGAACGAGGTGCGCAAGCTTTATGGCAAGGCCACCGTCCTTGGTGCCCGCCGCACCCAGTTTGCAGATGCCACGGAAACGCCGGACATCCCCTACGAGGCGATGATCGACCGTGAGCCGATCACCGTGATCTGCTCCAGGATGGGCTGGATCCGGGCGATGAAGGGCCATGTCGACCTGGCGGCGGACCAGAAGTTCAAGGATGGTGACGGCCCCCGCTTTGCCTTCCACGCCGAGACGACGGACAAGATCCTGCTCGTGGCCGAGAACGGTCGCTTCTACACGCTTCTGGGCGCGAACCTGCCGGGAGGGCGCGGCATGGGCGAACCCGTTCGCCTGATGGTGGACCTGCCGAACGACACCGGGATCACCGATCTGCTGATCTACCGGCCGGGGCAGAAGTATCTGCTGGCGTCAAGCGCAGGCGACGGGTTCATCGTGCCGTCGGAAGAGCTTCTGGCCCAGACCAAGGCCGGGAAGGCCGTGCTGACGGTCCGCGACGGCGTGAAGACGGCGGTCTGCGTCCCGGTCACCGGCGACAGCATCGCCGTGGTCGGAGACAACCGGAAAATGTTGGTTTTCCCGCTGTCAGAGCTGCCGGAAATGCCCAAGGGCAAGGGCTTGAGGTTGCAGAAATACAAGGATGGCGGGCTTTCGGACGCGATCACCTTCACGAAAGCTGCGGGCCTGTCCTGGAAAGATCCCGCCGGGCGCACCCGCACGGAAACCGACCTGACCGAATGGCAAGGCGCGCGCGCCAGCGCAGGCAAGATGGCCCCGCGCGGTTTCCCGCGGGACAACAGGTTCGCCTGAGGAGCGAAGCGCCGGGCCGCAGGGGCATTTTCGCGCGATATGTCAGGCGGTGGGCGTGAGACGGGCGACGAAATGCAGTTTGCGGCCGAAAATCATGTTCAACGGGAAGGCATACAGGGGAATGTCGGTCTCGAAGGTCTCGATCCTCAGGCCTGCCTTGGCGAACCACTGCTCCCACTGCGCGCGCGACGCGTAGTTGTAGGGCAGGACCACACCGTGCGGCGCATTGCCGACCCAGTCCATCAGCCGCAAGGTGAAGTGATCGAACCGGTTTTCGGACAGATGATCCTTGATGATCACGCAGGTCCTGCTGGCCCGGCCCGCCTCGGCGATCAGCACCCCGGGATCGTCGGTGTGGTGCAGGACATCGACGAAGGTCACGACGTCAACGCCCTTGTCCCCGACCGGAATCACCTGCCCGTCAAAGAGCTCGACCGGAATATGGGTCTTTTCCCGCAGCATGATGTCGATGCCGCGCACCGATGTGCCCGACTGTTCGGCACCGATCATCCGGGCGATCTGGCCGTCCCCGGTTCCAACATCAAGCACGGTGCTGCCGGACGGAACCAGGGCCCCGATCCGCTTTACCAGAACGCCGACACGTCTGTTGAAGATCAGCCGTTCGTGGGTCTTGCCGAGAAACGCCTTGAACATCTGCCTTTTTCCACTCCGGCACGCCAGCGCGCGACAGTGTTCCGCCTGAGACCTGCCCGACGCGGCGGGGCCGAATGTGCGAGCATTTCTATACTACCGCTCCAACCGGGCGCCACTGCAAATCTGCGGGCGCCGCCGCTATCTTGCCCGCTCTACCTTCAGCCAGACGCCGCCCTGCGGCCGCAGTGTCAGGATCATCACCGGCTTCGGCACCTTGCCCGGGATCGCCGAGAAGCGGAACCGCGCCAGCAGCGTTGCCAGCACGATCACCGCTTCCTGCAGGGCAAAACTTGCGCCGATGCAGATGCGCGGGCCGTCGCCGAAGGGCAGATACTGGAACCGCGGCACGGCCTTTGGGTCGGCGAAGCGGTCGGGACGGAAGGCGTCTGGGTCGTCCCACAGCAGCCTGTGCCGGTGCAGCGCATAGATCGGCAGGATCACCGTGTCGCCCGGACGAACCTCGCGACCGCAGAGGGTGTCGGGGGCCATCGCCGTGCGCGACAGGAAGGCTGCCGGGGGATACATCCGCAAGGTTTCGTCCACGATCCGGCGCACCAGGGGCAACTTCGCGACATCGGCCACCGTCGCCACGCCGTCGCCCAGCACCGCTGCCGCCTCTGCATGCGCTGCCGCCTGCACAGCAGGGTCGTGGGCGCAAAGATACAGCGCCCAGCCGAGGGTCAGCGCCGTCGTCTCGTGCCCCGCGACGATGAAGGTCAAGAGGTTGTCGCGCAGTTCCGCTGTCGTCATTTGCCGCCCGCTTTCAGGGTCTGACCCCGCCATCAGCAGATCCAGCAGGTCGGGCGGGGCCTTTGCGCCGTCGGCCTTGCGCGCCTCGATCGCCCGGTCGGCCAGCCGCTTTGTCGCGCGCATTGCCGATCCGGTGAACATCCGGTTCGGCCGTGGCACCCAGGGCGGCGCGCCCAGGATGTCCAGCAGCGACACCTTGGCCGTCGCACCGATATACTGCTCGATGGCCTCGTGCACCGCCGCCCGGTCGAAGCCTGAGCCGTCCGAAAAGGTGACATCGGCGATGACTTCGAAGGTTGCCGTGACCATCTCTTCGAAAAGATCCGCAGCGCGCCCGACCGCCCTGTCCAGCCGCGCGACCGACCGTTCGGCGGCAGCCGTCATCACCGGCCCCAGGGCCGAGACGTTGCGGTGCGAGAAGACCGGGGCCGCCGTCCGCCGCTGCCACATCCACTCTGCCCCCTCGGCCACGAACAGGCTGTCGCCGATGGCGGGTTCAAGGATCAGCTTGGTGACGACGGATTTCGGGTAATCGTCGACCTTGTCGCGCAGCACCCGGCGAAGCCCGTCGGGGTCCATCAGCATGTGCCACCGCTTGCCCGTCCGACCCGACAGGATCGGCACCCGTGTCGCGATCTCCGGGATCAGTTCCAGCACGTTGCGCTGTGCGGCGCGGAAGCTGGCCCAGACCCCCATCGGTTCGGTGTGCAGGGGCACGCGGGCGGGCAGGGGAGAGGGGGTATCCGACATCATGCAGCGAAGATAGGCCGGCCGATGCCCCCGGCAAAGCACCACCTTGCCGCAGGGCCCGATCAGGCTTGAATTTCCCGCGCCCAAAGGCTAAGTCGCCGCCCGTATGACCAGGGGCCGCTTCCGGGCCCGATCTGAACAAGGGCGGACAAGCGCAATGGCGAAGGCAAAGTTTGAACGGACGAAACCGCATGTGAACATCGGGACCATTGGTCACGTTGACCATGGCAAGACGACGTTGACGGCGGCGATCACCACCAAGTATTTCGGTGAATTCAAGGCTTACGACCAGATCGACGGCGCGCCGGAAGAGCGGGCGCGGGGGATCACGATCTCGACGGCGCACGTTGAGTATGAGACCGCCGCGCGGCACTATGCCCATGTCGACTGCCCCGGCCACGCCGACTATGTGAAGAACATGATCACCGGTGCGGCGCAGATGGACGGCGCGATCCTGGTGGTTGCGGCCTCGGACGGGCCGATGCCGCAGACGCGCGAGCACATTCTTCTGGGTCGCCAGGTCGGCATTCCCTACATGGTGGTCTATCTGAACAAGATCGACCTGGTGGACGACGAGGAGCTCCTCGAACTCGTCGAGATGGAGGTGCGCGAGCTTCTGTCGTCCTACGAATATCCGGGCGACGACATTCCGATCGTCAAGGGCTCGGCGCACCAGGCGATGATCGGCGAGTCCAAGGAGATCGGCGAGGATTCGATCCGCGCGCTGATGAAGGCGGTGGACGAGTATATTCCGACCCCGGCGCGGGCGGTGGACCAGCCGTTCCTGATGCCGATCGAGGACGTGTTCTCGATCTCGGGCCGTGGCACGGTGGTGACCGGCCGGGTGGAGCGTGGGGTGATCAACGTCGGCGACGAGGTCGAGATCGTCGGCATCCGCGACACCAAGAAGTCGATCTGCACCGGTGTGGAGATGTTCCGCAAGCTTCTGGACCGGGGCGAGGCTGGCGACAACGTCGGCATCCTTCTGCGCGGCATCGAGCGC
>NCDY01000166.1 GCA_002280405.1 Rhodobacterales bacterium 32-66-9
TAGCGTGATGAGGAAAAGTGGACTCCGGTTTTCGGCGTCAATCACGCGACCGCCGGGAATCGAGATCAGGATGATGTTTCCATCAAACATCATCCTGATCTAACGCCCGGGGCAACATACGCGTGCATCCATGGGATCCATACCAAAGCCATACGCTTTCCACACGCCGCATTCCCGGTCTGCAAGCCCCGTCAATGCTGCTTTCGCACGGGCTTGCCTCGGGCCACCCTGGGGGCCTTCGTCAATCGCTGTCTGGAGGGCAGAAATGAAAAGGGGCGGTCAGAACCGCCCCGCTTTCAGCCTCTCATTGGTGGAGCCAGGGAGGATCGAACTCCCGACCTCTTGAATGCCATTCAAGCGCTCTCCCATCTGAGCTATGACCCCACCGGAGAGAAGCATCACGCCGCTGTCGGCGCGATGCGGGGTGTCTAGGGCAGGTGGCCCGGGGGTGCAAGGGGAAAAATGGCCCCTGCGCCGGTCCGCTTTGCCTCAGACCTCTTCCTCGTCGCCTGGCACATCGGCCAGGTCGTCAAGCGAGACATTGTCGTCCGCATCGTCCTCCAGCAGATCATCGTCCAGCTCGGCATCATCCGTCGCAGCGCCGTCCAGAAGCGCGTCTTCGGTTTCCAGATCCTCGACCAGAACGTCGTCGTCTTTCTCTGGCACCGCCCGCGCGATGACCGAGGCCGCCATCTTGCGACGGACAGATTCGATGTCCACGACCTCGCCCGTGTAGGGGCTGACGATCGGGGTTTTGTTCAGGTCATAGAAGCGCTTGCCGGTGGTCGGGCAAATTCGCTTCGTGCCCCATTCAGCTTTGGGCATGGTGATCCCTTTGAGTGCTGGCTAAGCCAAGAAAGCAGCCGCTTGCCACAGGTGCCGCCGACTGTCAAAGCCTTTTCTGTGGCCGGCGAGATGGCTATGGTCGGCGCAGGTTTCAAGGGGTTTCCATGGCCGTCCTGCCAGGCTCGCCGCCGGTCGAGGTGCATCTGAAACGCTCTGCCCGCGCGCGCAGATTTTCGCTGCGGGTGTCGCGGCTGGACGGCAAGGTCACGCTCTCCATGCCGCTTCGCGCGCGGGAGGGCGAGGCGCTGGCTTTCCTGAAGGGACATGAGGGCTGGCTGCGGCAGACCCTGCAGGCGATGCCGGACTCTGCCCCGCGGCCCGTGGGTCTGGGGACGATGATCCCGGTCGGGGGGCGCGACCTTCTCTTGTCCCCCGGCTTCGGGCGGGGCATCCGGGCTGAGGATGACCGCCTTCTCGTCCCTGGCGATCCCGCCACGGCAGGCCTGCGGGTTGCGGCCTGGCTGAAGGTGCTGGCGCGGGACCGGCTGGCCCGGGCCTCCACCCATTACGCGGGGCTGGTGGGGCGGTCCTATTCCTCTCTGGCGCTGCGGGACACCCGGTCCCGCTGGGGCTCCTGTTCGCCTGACGGGCGGCTGATGTATTCCTGGCGCCTGATCATGGCCCCGCCGCAAGTCCTTGATTACGTTGTCGCCCATGAGGTCGCGCACCTTGTCGAACTGAACCACTCCCGGGCCTATTGGGCGGTCGTCTCCCGCATCTGTCCCGGCTGGCAGGCGCAGCGGGCCTGGCTGCGGACCCAAGGCCAGACCCTGCACCGCCTGCGGTTTCAGGATTGACCGCATTGGCCCGGGGGTGTTCCCTGCCCCCATGCTGACCCCCCGCCCGCCCGACCCCAGCGCCTCGGCCCACGAACGGCTTTACCGGTCCCTGCGCCAGCAGGTCATGCATGGCGAGCTGGACCCCGGCCAGTCCCTGACCCTGCGGGGCCTGGGCAGGACCTTCGGCGTGTCGATGACCCCCGCCCGTGAGGCGGTCCGCAGGCTGGTGGCCGAGGGGGCGCTGACCTTGTCCTCCTCGGGCCGGATTTCCACGCCGGAGCTGACCCCGGAGCGGATCGAAGAGCTGGCGTCGATCCGCGCGCTTCTGGAGCCGGAGATGGCCGCCCGTGCGCTTCCCCGCGCCCATTTCGCCCTGATCGAACGGCTGACGGCGATCAACACGCTGAACGGTGAGGCGGCGGTTCGGGGGGATGCCGTCACCTATGTCCGCACCAACCTGGAGTTCCACCGGACCCTCTACTTGCGGGCCCAGACCCCGGCGATGCTGGCGATGTGCGAGACGGTCTGGCTCCAGCTTGGGCCGACGATGCGTGCGGTCTATGCGCGGGTGAAACGCAGGGAGCCGCCGCAGCACCACCGGGTGATCCTGGCCGCGCTGAAGGCGGGGGACGAGCCGGGGCTGCGGCTCGCCGTCCGGACCGACGTGACCCAGGGACTGCGGCATCTGACGGGGTGACGTGGCCACGCGTGGCGCGGGTTTCGGGAGCAGGGAAATCAAGGGGTTGGGTGTGGGTGTTCACCAACGCTTAACCAAAGGAGACCGGACCAAAATCCTTCGAAGGATTTTGCAAATCTTTTCGAAAAGATTTGCTCCCCGGCGCGGAAACGTCACGAGAGATCCAACCATGGTGCATCCCTGCACAGATGGCCCCCGTATTTCCGCCTTGGCGCGTGGACTGCTTGGCCCCATCTTCTGCCCAACGCAATCAGGAGGCACTCATGTCCATCCGTCCCGTCATCGAGACCCGCCGCGCACAGCCCCATATCGAGGGCGCGGGCGTTCATCTGCATCGCGCCTTCGGGTTCCAGGACCCGACCGAGGCCGACCCGTTCCTGTTGTTCGACGACTTCCGGGGGGCCCATCCGCGCGATTACTCCGCCGGCGTTCCCTGGCATCCGCATCGTGGGCCTTGGCAACAAGGGCACTCTGGGGCCGGGGTCGCTGCAGCTGATGACGGCGGGGCGGGGCATCCTGCATCAGGAGATGCCGAAGGGCGATGCGCAGGGGCGGATGCACGGGTTCCAGCTGTGGGGGAACCTGCCGCGGGCGCTGAAGATGACCGCGCCGCGCTATCAGGACATGCCGGCCGAGGCTTTGCCCGAGCGGCATGAGGATGACGGGACCAGCATTCGCGTGGTGATCGGCAACTGGCGCGGGGTGAAAAGCCCGGTCGATGGCATCGCAGCGGACCCGCAGTATCTGGATGTCTTCGTGCCCGGCGGAAAGCGGAAGACCTTCAGGGTCGATACCCGCCGCCGGGCCTTTGCCTATGTGTTCGAAGGCGCTGGCAACTTCCGCGATGCCGGGCGGCCCGAGGGCGTCCTGCTGGAGAAGGAAGTGCAGGGGCAGGAGGTCAACATCCGCGACCTGTCGGGGAACCGGACGCTGGTGCGGTTCGGGGCGGGCGACGAGGTGACGGTGACGGCGGGGCCGGAGGGCGTGCGGTTCCTCCTGATCTCCGGCGCGCCGATCGAGGAGCCGGTGGCCTGGGCCGGGCCGATCGTGATGAACTCGGAGGCCGAACTGCGGCAGGCTTTCACCGAACTGCGCAACGGGACCTTCATCCGCCCGGCGCATTGAGGGACTGCTCGTCGTCGCATTTCATGCACTCCTCGCGCAGGGCTGACTGCCGCGAGGAGTGACGAAGTCAAACGACGAGCAGTGCGGCGCGCGACGCCCGGGTTGCATGTGGCCCGGTCCCCCGGCAATGTGCGGCAACGCCGCCGCCGAGGGATCGTCCATGTTTGTCAAGCCGCTGGGGACGCAGTATCGCCGGTTTCTGGCGACGCTGCATTCCCGGCATCTCTTCGACTGGTATCTGGAGGTCGGCTGCCGGTCGGGCGAGAGTTTTGCCCCGGTTCGGTCGAAGACCATCGCGGTCGACCCCTTCTTCCGGGCCGAGATCAACATCATTGGCAAGAAGCCCGCGCTGCATGTGTTCCAGGCGACGAGCGATGAGTTCTTTGCCAGCGGGTTCCTGGCACGAAACGACATAAGGCTCAGCCTGGCGTTTCTGGACGGGATGCATCTCTTCGAATACCTCCTGCGGGATTTCATGAACACCGAGGCGGCGATGGATCCCAAGGGGGTGATCCTCCTGCATGATTGCGTGCCCTACGGGCTGAAGATGACGCGGCGCGATCTGGACAATCTGCCGGACGGGGCCTGGACCGGGGATGTCTGGAAACTGATCCCGATCCTGCAGAAGTGGCGGCCGGACCTGACGCTGACGGTGCTCGACTGTCAGCCGACGGGGCTGGTCTGCGTCAGCGGTCTGAGCCCGGCGAACCGTGTGCTGGCGGACAATCACGCCCGGATCGTAGCCGAGTATTCCGACACCGACATCAAGGGCTTCGGGGTCGACCGCTTTTTCGCCTCCTTCGACTATACCGCCGCGCGGCTGGTGGCCCGAAAGGGGTTCCAGCTCTTCCGGCCGGTGGCCTTGCCAGAGGCGGCGGCGCTGGAGCCGCAGCCGGTCACGCCCTGATCCGTTGGAACCGGGCGGTGCCTGCCCAAGGCGGGCCCGTCGGGATCAAGCCGAAGAATTTCCCAGAAAATTCCTGGGCCCGGGGCGTCGCCGGTCATTCTTGCGTGCGCAATGTCCGCGCCGGTCGCGCCGAAAGCGGCGTCAAGGCGAAGAACAGGCCTGCCAAAAGCGTGGCAAGGACGCCGCCTGCGACGATCCCGATGGCCGAGATGGGCTCGAACCGGTAGGTGCTGTCCATGACGAAGACCATCACCGCCCAGCCCGAAAGCGCCCCGGCGATCACGGCGACGATGCCTGCGGCTGCACCCATGAGGGCGGACCGCAGGGCGAAGCTGGCCAGAATCCTGCCGCGCGTGGCCCCGAGGGTTTTGAGGATCGCGGATTCGTAGATCCGGGCCCGTTCGCCTGCGGCGGCGGCCCCGATCAGCACCACGAAGCCGGTCAGCAGTGTGCCCGCAGCGGCCCAGGCGGTGGCGGTGGCAATGGCCGACAGCGCCTCGGCCACGCGGTCCACCGCCTCGCGGACGCGGATCGCGGTGATGTTTGGCCAGGTCTTGGTGACATCTTTCAGCAGCGCGGCTTCTGCCTCGGGCGGGGCGTAGACCGTGGCGATCATCGTGTGCGGGGCACCGGCAAGGGCGGAGGGGTTCAGTGTCATCACGAACCCCATGCCGGCATTCGAGAAATCGACTTCGCGGAACGAGGTGACCGTGGCGGCAATGTCGCGGCCTAGGATGTTCACGGTCATGGTGTCGCCAAGTCTGAGGCCGATTTCCTGGGCTTCCTCGGCGGCGAAGCTGATCTGGGGGGGGCCGGTGTAGTCTTCGGGCCAGAAGGTTCCGGCGGTGATGCGGGTCTTGGGTCCCGGAGTGGCGGCGTAGGTGATGCCGCGGTCGCCGCGCACGACCCAGTGGTCGCCCGCGACCTCGCGCGCGGGCCTGCCGTTGATCTGGGTGATGACGCCGCGCAGCATCGGGGCGGTCTCGACCTCGGTCACGGCGGGATTGGCTTTGACCAGGGTGAGGAAGGGGCCAAGCTGGTCCGGCTGGATGTCGATGAAGAAGAAGGCGGGCGCGCGGGTGGGCAGATCGGTTGCGATGGCCTGGCGGAGATTCCAGTCGATCTGGCCGACCGCCGCCAGAACCGACAGCCCGAGGCCGAGGGAAAGCACGACGGAGGTGGCGTCGGATCTTGGCGCGCCGATCGCCGCAAGGGCGGCGCGGGTGGCAGGGCGGCCTTGCGCAAGCTTCGAGCGGGCAAGGCGGCGTGCGGTCTTGCGCAGGCCGAGAGCGGCGAGGGCGAGGATGCCGAGGGCACCGAGGACGCCGCCGGCGGTGCCGAGCGCAAGCTCCGGGATGCCGGACAGCCAGGTGGCGCTGCCGATGAGGGCGGCGGCAAGGAACGCAAGGGCGGTGAGGTAGCGTTTTCGCGGCCAGGCGCGGGTGCCCGAGCCGCCCCGGTAGAGCGCGGCGGGGCGGATGGTTTCGGTGCGCGACAGGGGGATGAGGGTGAAGATCAGGGCCGCGAGGGTGCCGTAGAACGCGGCTTCCAAAAGGGCTCCGGAGGAGAGGCGGATCGCCGCGGGGAAGGGGAGGGAGGCCTCGATCAGGGGCGCGGCGAGCAGGGGGACCGCAGCGCCGAGCGTCAGGCCGATGGCGATGCCGAGGGCGGAGAGGATCGCGGTCTGCCACAGATAGCTGCGGAAGATCAGGCCACCCTCGGCGCCGAGCGTTTTCAGGGTGGCGATGGTCGCCACCTTGCCGTCCAGATAGCTGCGGATCGCGGCCGAGATGCCGACGCCGCCGACCGCAAGGCCCGCAAGGCCGACTAGCACAAGAAAGCTGCCGATGCGGTCGACGAAGGTGCCGATCCCCGGGGCGGCGTTGCGGCTGTCGGTCCAGCGCATGCCCTTGTCCAGGAATGTGGATTCGGCGCGGGTTTCAAGAGCTTGCAGGTCGACCCCGGGCGGCAGGACCAGACGGTAGCGGGTCTCGTACATCGAGCCGGTGGCAAGCAGGCCGGAGGTCGCCAGCGCATCGGTGCGGACCACGGTGCGGGGGCCGAGAGTGAAGCCGGTGGAGGCGCTGTCGGGCTCGCGCGTCAGGGCGGCGGTGAGGCGGAAGGCCTGCGTGCCAAGGCGGAAGGTGTCGCCGATCCGCAGACCAAGACGGTCGATCAGGACGGGGTCAACGATCGCGCCGGGCAGGCCGTTCCTGTCGGCCAGCGCCTCGGCCACCGGGATCGGCGGGTCAAGCGTGGCGGTGCCGGTCAGGGGCCAGGCCGCGTCCACCGATTTCACCTGCGTCAGGGCCTGATCGCCGGCGGTCAGGACCATGGAGCGGAAGTCGTAGACCTCTGACACCCGGGTCGCGACGCTCATCTTCTCCTCCGGGATGATGGCGCATCCGGCTGCGGTTGGTCGGACAGTCCCTGCCGGATGCCGGTGCGCAGCGTGCCGACGGCGGCAATCGCTGCGACACCAAGCGCAAGGCAGGCGAGAAAGACGCGAAACCCGCGCAGGCCACCGCGAAGCTCACGGCGGGCAATGGTGAAGGAGAGGCTCATTCGGCGGCTTTCGCGAGCGCGTCGGGTGCAAGCAGGCCGTCGGCAAGGCGGATCACCCGGTCGCAGCGTGCGGCAAGTTCCGGCGCGTGGGTCACCAGGACCAGCGTGGCACCATGACGGTCGCGAAGGCCGAACAGAAGGTCCATGATCGCCTGGCCGTTGACGCCATCCAGGTTGCCGGTCGGCTCGTCCGCCAGAAGGATCGCGGGACGGGGCACGGCGGCCCGGGCAAGAGCCACGCGCTGCTGTTCCCCGCCAGACATCTGCGAGGGGTAGTGGTGCATCCTGGCTTCAAGGCCCACGGCCGCCAGTTCCGCCCTGGCACGCGGGAATGCCTCTGCCGTTCCGGCCAGTTCCAGCGGGAGGGCGACGTTCTCCAGCGCTGTCATCGTGGGAATCAGGTGGAAGCTTTGGAACACAACCCCCATATTCCCGCGACGGAACCGGGCGAGCGCGTCTTCGTCCATCGCGGTCAGGTCCTGCCCGAGGGCAAGCACCTGGCCTTTGGTGGCACGCTCCAACCCGCCCATGAGCATGAGGAGTGACGATTTGCCCGATCCCGATGGCCCGACAAGCCCCACCGTTTCGCCGCGCCGGATGGTCAGCGTGATGCCCTTCAGGATCTCGACGGCTCCGGCATTGCCCGCGAGGGTCAGCCGCGCGTCGGTCAGCGCGAGGATGTCGTCGGGATTTGCGGGGGGCATCAACAGGTTCCTTCGCGCTTCGCTGTCCAAGGGATATGGCGCGATGCGGGGGGTCCGCAATGGGCTTACGGGTTTGTTACTGCTTTGCGGCGTGGCGGCTGCCGAGCCGGTGACGGTGGTGGCGCTCGGCGACAGCCTGACGGCGGGCTACGGGCTGGCGGACCAGGCGCAGGGCCTGGTGCCACAGCTGGAGAACTGGCTGAAGGCCAGAGGGCAAGACGTGATCGTGCAGAACGCGGGCGTGTCCGGGGATACGACGGCGGGTGGGTTGGCGCGGATCGGATGGGCGCTGGGGCCGGATGCGGATGCGCTGATCGTGGCGCTGGGGGGGAACGACCTGCTGCGGGGGATCGACCCGGCGGCGGCAAAGGCCAACCTTGAGGGCATCCTGCAAGCGGCGGTAGCGCGGAAACTGCCGGTCCTGCTGGTGGGGATGAAGGCTTCGACCAATTTCGGGCCCGACTACAAGGCAGCGTTTGACGCGATGTATCCTGACCTCGCGGCCCGCTATGGCACGCTTCTGGCCGACGACTTCTTCGGCGGGCTGCGGACGGCAGGTGCCGACCCGGCCGATCCGGCCTCGATGGCGGCCTTCATGCAGGCGGACGGCATCCACCCGAACCCCGAGGGCGTGCGGCTGATCGTCGAGGCGCTGGGGCCGAAAGTCGAGGACCTGCTGGCGCTGTCGAGGCCGTGAACCGCCGGTTCCGGACGGCCGACCAGGGCCTTGCCGACACCAGGGGTCCTGCGGCCCTGTCGCCGTTTTCCGGTCGCCCGCGCAGACCGGACGCGGGTTCCGTCCGGTCGGGCAGGCTCTGACAGTGTGGGGCGACCGGGAGTCGCCTGTTGCATCCGCAGCGCCGGCGCGCCACCAAGGAACCAAGAACGGAGGCGCGGATGGCTTGGGATTTCTGGATCGACCGGGGTGGCACCTTCACCGACGTGGTGGGCCGGTCGCCCGACGGGCGGCTGGTGACGGCCAAGCTTTTGTCGGACAACCCCGAACGCTATGCGGATGCCGCCGTGCAAGGCATCCGTGACTGCCTTGGGCTTAGTCCGGGCGAGGCAATCCCGGACGGCGCGATCGCCGTCGTCAAGATGGGTACGACCGTCGCGACCAATGCGCTGCTGGAACGGAAGGGTGAAAGGGTCGCGCTGCTGATCAGCGAGGGGTTCGGCGACCTTCTGCGCATCGGCACCCAGGCGCGGCCTGCTTTGTTCGACCTGAACATCCGGAGGCCCGATCTGTTATATGAACATGTGTTCGAAATCCCCGGAAGACTGGATGCCGAAGGCCGTGAAATCCGACCATTGGACACGAGGGCCGTGGTTTCTGCACTGAGGAGCGCCCAAAGTTCGGGGATCGATGCCGTCGCGGTGGCGCTGATCCATGGCAATGTGAATCCAGAACAGGAAATCATGGTCGGCGAGCTGGCGCGGCAGTCCGGCTTTACGCAGATTTCCCTGTCGCATCAGATATCCGGTCTGGCGAAACTGGTGGCGCGCGGGGATACGACGGTGGTCGATGCCTATCTGTCGCCGATCCTGCGGCGCTATGTGGCCCAGGTGCAGGAAGCGCTGGACCTGGGTCGGGCGACCGGGCGGCTTCTTTTCATGCAGTCGAGCGGCGGGTTGATCGAGGCCGGGAAGTTCCAGGGCAAGGATGCGATCCTGTCCGGGCCTGCCGGGGGCGTCGTCGGCATGGTGCGGACCGGCGAGGCGGCGGGGTTCGACCGGCTGATCGGTTTTGACATGGGTGGCACTTCGACCGATGTCAGCCATTTTGCCGGACATTATGAACGATCGTTCGAGACGGAGGTGGCGGGTGTGCGGATGCGCGCCCCGATGATGGACATCCACACGGTCGCGGCGGGTGGCGGCTCGATCTGTACCTTCCGCGACGGGCGGTTTCAGGTTGGGCCGGAAAGCGCGGGCGCCAATCCAGGACCGGCAAGCTATCGGCGCGGCGGGCCACTGACGATCACGGACTGCAATGTCATGCTGGGCCGGTTGTCGCCCGCGCATTTCCCGGCGGTCTTCGGACCGGACGGGGATCAGCCGCTGGATGTCGGGGTGGTCCGGCGGGCCTTCGCCGGTCTGGCTGCCGCTGTGGCCCGCGCCACGGGGCGGCATGATCCGCCCGAGGTCCTCGCCGAGGGTTTTCTGCGCATCGCCGTCGACAACATGGCCAACGCGATCAAGAAGATCAGCGTGGAGCGGGGGCATGATGTGACCGGCTATGCCTTGCAGTGCTTCGGCGGTGCGGGCGGTCAACATGCCTGCAGCGTGGCGGATGCACTTGGTATGAAAATAGTTTTCATACATCCGCAGGCCGGCGTGCTTTCGGCCTTTGGCATGGGTCTTGCGCAGTTGCGGGTTCTGCGGGAAGTCCAGTTTGACGCACCGCTCGCCGCCGTTGCGGAGCTTCCGGCCGCTGGCGGCGGAAGCGGTGGCAGAGGTGCAGGCGCAAGGCGTCGAGGGCCCCGTGGTGACCCTGACCGCCCATCTGCGGCATGACGGGCAGCACCAGGCGCTGGCCGTGCCGTTCGGGGATGCCGCTGCGATGGAGCGGGCCTTCACGCGGGCGCATCTGGCGCGGTTCGGCTTCACCTCGCCCGAACGCGGGCTTCTGTTCGAAATGCTGGCGGTCGAGGCGGAGGGCGGTG
The DNA here is from genome assembly GCA_002280405.1 of Rhodobacterales bacterium 32-66-9. Classification (GTDB taxonomy): domain Bacteria; phylum Pseudomonadota; class Alphaproteobacteria; order Rhodobacterales; family Rhodobacteraceae; genus Tabrizicola. The sequence goes on from NCDY01000166.1 coordinate 10,290, forward strand.
GCGCGGACCTGCCTGAACTTGTGCCGGGGGCGGGGCCGGGTTTGCCAGCGGGCCGGCTGACCGTCTGGGCCGAAGGTCAGTGGCGAAAGGTGCCGCTTTACCGGCGTGAGGACTGCGGGACGGCGACCCGGATCGCGGGGCCGGCGGTGATCGTCGAAGCGACGGGGACGGTGATCGTGGAGCCCGGCTGGGAAGCACGGATCGATCCGCGGGCGAACCTCATCCTGCGCCGGGTCAAGAGCATCGCGCGCGTATCCGCTGCGGGGACAAGCGCGGATCCGGTGCTTCTGGAGGTGTTCAACAACCTTTTCATGTCGATCGCCGATCAGATGGGCGCGACGCTTGCGAACACGGCATGGTCAGTCAACATAAAGGAAAGACTTGATTTTTCCTGTGCGATCTTCGATGCGAACGGCGATCTTGTCGCCAATGCCCCCCATGTGCCGGTGCATCTTGGGTCCATGTCCAATGCCGTGAAGACCGTGATCGGGGCCGTCGGAGCAACGGCACGCGAAGGCGATGCCTGGATGCTGAACTCGCCCTGGAACGGTGGCACCCATCTGCCGGACGTGACCGTCGTCACGCCGGTTTTCGTGGGCGACAGGCCCGCCTTCTGGCTGGGATCGCGCGGGCATCATGCCGATATCGGCGGGCGGACGCCGGGGTCGGGGCCGCCGGACAGCACCACGATCGAGGAAGAGGGCGTGCTGGTCGACCTGTTCCCGCTGGTCCGGAACGGCGTGCTGCAGGAGGCGGAAACGCGGGCGCTTCTGCTTTCTGGCCGCTGGCCCTGCCGGTCTCCGGACCAGAACATAGCCGACCTGAAGGCGCAGATCGCGGCCAACGAGACTGGACGGCGCGAACTGTTGCGGGCGGTCGCCCTGCAGGGCGCGCGGGTGGTCTCGGCCTATATGGGGCATGTGCAGCGGAACGCCGAGGAATGCGTCCGCGCGGTGATCGATCGGCTGTCGGACGGCGCCTTCCGCTTTCCGATGGACATCGGGGCAGAGATCGCCGTGGCGGTCACGGTGGACCGTGCCAAACGGTCGGCGAAAATAGATTTCACCGGTACGAGCGCACAGCATTCCGGCAATTACAACGCGCCGCATGCGGTGACGCGCGCGGTGGTGCTGTATGTGTTCCGCACGCTCGTCGGCAAGGCAATTCCGTTGAACGAGGGGTGCTTGAGGCCGCTGGAGATCATCGTGCCGGAAGGCACGCTGCTGAACCCGATTGCCCCTGCGGCGGTCGTCGCGGGGAACACCGAGGTCAGCCAATCGGCCTGCAACGCGCTTTACGGAGCCTTGGGCGTCGTCGCGGCGTCACAGGGGACGATGAACAACTTCATCTGGGGCAACGACCGGTTCCAGAACTACGAGACCATTGCCGGGGGAACGGGTGCGGGTCCGGGCTTTGCCGGCTGTGACGCGGTGCAAAGTCACATGACCAACACTCGCATGACCGACCCCGAAGTGCTGGAGAAGCGGTTTCCGGTTCGGCTGGAATCGTTCGGGATCCGCAGGGGTTCGGGCGGTGTCGGCGCCTGGCGGGGCGGTGACGGCGCGGTGCGGATGCTGCGGTTCCTGGTGCCGGTCACGGTGACGACGCTCTGCGGCAGCCGCAAGGTCGCACCCTTCGGTTCCCACGGCGGCGCGGCGGGCGCCGTGGGCGAAAACCTGGTGCATTGGCCGGATGGTCGGGTCGAACGCCTGGGCGGCAACGCCGAGTGCCACCTGCCGGAAGGCGCGGTGTTCGAGATGCGCACACCGGGCGGCGGTGGCTGGGGCACAGCTCCGGCGGGCGACGAGGATCCGGCAAGGCAAGGGCAGGCCTGAAAGCTCGGGCCTAGCCCCGGGCGATCAGCCAATCCAGGATCCGCGTCGGCAGGATGCGGCGGGCAAAGCCCATCAGGTAGGTCGGCGTCGTGACGTAGTAGCGCGGCCTGGGGCGGCGGTGCTCCAGCGCGTGGATCAGCTTGGCCGTCACCGCCTCTGGGCCAAGTTCGAACCGGTCCTTCCTGATCTTCTTGTCATAAAGCCGCCCGCGCAAGCTGACATACTGGTCGCGCCGGGCGGACCGTTCCCAGTCGATCCAGCGTTCGAAATGCGGGACCGCGTTTTGGCGGATCCGTGTCGCAATCGGGCCGGGTTCGATCAGGATCACGTCGATTCCGGTGCCCGCCATTTCAATCCGCAGGACATCGGTCAGGCCTTCCAGCGCGAATTTGGTCGCAACATAGGCCCCACGCCAGGTCATGCCGACGAGGCCAAGGACGGAAGAGCAGTTGACGATCCGGCCGTGGCCTTGCGCCCGCATCAGCGGAATCACCCGTCGCGTCAGGTCGTGGTAGCCGAAAAGGTTGGTTTCGAAGATTTCCCGCAGGGCACCGCGCGGCAGGTCCTCGACCGC
>NCDY01000024.1 GCA_002280405.1 Rhodobacterales bacterium 32-66-9
GTGATCGCCGCCGTCAGCGTCGTCTTGCCGTGATCGACGTGACCAATCGTCCCGATGTTCACGTGCGGTTTATTCCGTTCAAACTTTGCCTTTGCCATGATGGCCTCCTTGGTTCGGATGCGGCGGGGGGAACCCCGCCCCACCGGGTCTTGGTAGGGCGGGGTTCACCCCGCCGCACCGTCATGCGTATTTCTTCTGGATCTCGTCCGAGATGTTCTGCGGCACCGCTTCGTAATGGTCGAACTGCATCGTGAACACGGCGCGGCCCGAGGACATCGAGCGCAGCGTGTTGATGTAGCCGAACATGTTGGCGAGCGGCACCATGCAGTTGATCACGTTGGCGTTGCCGCGCGTGTCCTGGCCCTGCACCATGCCCCGGCGCGAGGTCAGGTCGCCGATGATGCCGCCGGTATATTCCTCCGGCGTCACGACCTCGACCTTCATGATCGGCTCGAGCAGCTTCGCGCCGGCCTTCTTCATGCCGTCGCGCATCGCGGCGCGGGCGGCGATTTCGAAAGCGAGCACCGAGGAGTCGACGTCGTGGAAGGCACCGTCGATCAGCGCCACCTTGAAGTCGATCACCGGGAAGCCGGCGAGCGGACCGGAATCCATGACCGACTTGATGCCCTTCTCGACACCCGGAATGTATTCCTTCGGCACCGAACCACCGACGATCTTCGATTCGAACGAGTAACCTTCGCCCGGCTCGGTCGGCGAGATGACGAGCTTGACGCGGGCGAACTGGCCCGTGCCGCCGGTCTGCTTCTTGTGGGTGTAGTCGATCTCGGCCTCGCGGCTGATCGTCTCGCGGTAGGCGACCTGCGGGGCACCGATATTCGCCTCGACCTTGAACTCCCGCTTCATGCGGTCGACGAGGATGTCGAGGTGAAGTTCGCCCATGCCCTTCATGATCGTCTGGCCTGATTCCAGATCGGTCTCGACGCGGAACGACGGGTCTTCGGCGGCAAGGCGGGCCAGCGCGAGGCCCATCTTTTCCTGGTCGGCCTTCGACTTCGGCTCCACCGCGATCTCGATCACCGGCTCGGGGAAGGTCATGGTTTCGAGGACCACCTGCTTCGACGCGTCCGACAGGGTGTCGCCGGTGGTGGTTTCCTTCAGACCCGCCAGCGCGATGATGTCGCCCGCGAAGGCCTCTTCGATTTCCTCGCGGTTGATGGCGTGCATCATCATCATCCGGCCGATGCGCTCCTTGCGGCCCTTCGTCGTGTTGACGATCTGGTCGCCTTTCTTGAGCTGACCCGAATAGATCCGCGTGAAGGTGAGCGAGCCGACAAACGGGTCGTTCATGATCTTGAACGCCAGCGCCGCGAAAGGCTGCGCGTCGTCGGCCGAGCGCGGGATGTCGCGGGTTTCCGTCTCGTCACCCGGCGCGAAGCCCATGTAGGCCGGCACATCGAGGGGCGAGGGCAGGAAGTCGATGACCGCGTTCAGAAGCGGCTGGACGCCCTTGTGCTTGAAGGCCGAGCCGGCGGTGACCGGAACGAACGACAGGGACAGAGTGCCCTTGCGGATCAGCTTGCGCAGCGTCGCCTCGTCAGGCTCCTGGCCTTCGAGATAGGCCATCATCGCGTCGTCGTCCATGTCGACGGCGATCTCGATGAGCTTGCCACGCCATTCGTCGGCCTGCGCCTTGAGGCTGTCGCGGATCGGCTTGCGGACCCAGCTCGCGCCGAGGTCTTCGCCTTCCCAGACCCATTCTTCCATCTTGATCAGGTCGATGATGCCTTCAAGCTTGTCCTCGGCGCCGATCGGCAGCGCGATCGGGGCGGGGGTGGCACCGGTGCGGTCCTTGATCATCTTCACGCAGTTGAAGAAATCGGCGCCGATCTTGTCCATCTTGTTGACGAAAACGATCCGCGGAACCTTGTAGCGGTCGGCCTGACGCCAGACGGTTTCGGTCTGCGGCTCGACGCCGGCGTTGGCATCGAGAAGGCAGACGGCACCGTCGAGCACGGCGAGCGAACGTTCGACCTCGATGGTGAAGTCGACGTGGCCCGGCGTGTCGATGATGTTGAAACGGTACTTGGTGTCGGACGTGCCCTCGGCGGTCGGGTCTTCCTGGCGCTGCCAGAACGTCGTGGTCGCGGCCGAGGTGATCGTGATGCCACGCTCCTGCTCCTGCTCCATCCAGTCCATCGTCGCGGCGCCGTCATGGACTTCGCCGATCTTGTGGGACTTGCCGGTGTAAAACAGAATCCGTTCCGTCGTCGTGGTCTTGCCCGCGTCGATATGGGCCATGATCCCGAAGTTACGGTAGCGGTTGAGTTGATAGTCGCGTGCCATTTTGGGCCTTCCTTCCGCTTACCAGCGGTAGTGGCTGAACGCTTTGTTGGCGTCGGCCATCTTGTGGGTGTCTTCACGTTTCTTCACGGCCGTGCCGCGCGAGTTCACGGCATCCAGAAGCTCGCCGGCAAGGCGCTCTTCCATCGTGTTCTCGTTGCGGTTCTTGGCGGCGGTGATCAACCAGCGGATCGCCAGCGCCTCGCGGCGTTCGGGGCGAACCTCGACCGGGACCTGGTAGGTCGCGCCGCCGACCCGGCGGGAGCGGACCTCGAGCGAGGGCTTCACATTGTCCAGCGCCTCGTGGAAGGCCTCGATGGGCGCGCGCTTCAGCTTGCCCTCGACCCGCTCCAGCGCGTTGTAGACGATGCGTTCGGCGACGGACTTCTTGCCGTCGACCATCAGGTTGTTCATGAACTTGGTCAGGATCCGATCGCCATACTTGGCATCGGGAAGGACTTCGCGCTTTTCAGCGGCGTGACGACGCGACATATCTCAGCTCCTCACTTCGGACGCTTCGCGCCGTATTTCGAACGGCGCTGACGACGATCTTTGACGCCCTGCGTATCGAGGACACCGCGCAGAATGTGGTAACGGACACCCGGAAGGTCTTTCACCCGGCCACCACGGATCAGGACCACGGAGTGTTCCTGAAGGTTGTGCTTTTCACCGGGAATGTAGCTGATGACCTCGAAACCGTTGGTCAGGCGCACCTTGGCGACCTTCCGCATGGCCGAGTTCGGCTTCTTCGGCGTCGTCGTGTAGACGCGCGTGCAGACGCCGCGCTTCTGCGGGCAGGATTCCAAGTGCTGCGACTTGGACTTTCTTACGTTCGCTTCCCGCGGCTTGCGGATCAGCTGTTGGATCGTCGGCATTCACGTACCCCGTGTTGCTCTGTCAATACTCGCACCCGGACCTGGGTGCGCCGCTTCTCGACGGCATTTCGCGCTTATCGCCAAACGCCAAAACCGCATTCGCCCCCTTCGCGAGGACGACGCGGTGGAATTCCAGAGGATCGGGGCGCATCCGCCCGGATCATGACCACTTCAGTTTTGATACCCGGACGCACGGGACAAGCCCGCAGCCCAAGTGGGCGCCGTATAGGGGGAGTCGCGGGGGTTGTCAACAAGGGGCGTCAGCCCCGCCGCTCCGTCGGAAGCAGGCGGCGGAGGACAAGCGCGATGGCGCTGACGAAGAGCACCGCGAAGACCGTGTCGGAAAGGAAATGCCGCCCGGTCATGACCCGGAGGGCAAGGCCCGCCGCCGGCAGGAGCACACCAGCGACGACGTAGAGACGGAACGCCACGCGCGGCAGCATCCGGCGCGCGATCGGGGCGCAGACGAGGAAGCTGAGCGCCAGCGCCGCCGCCGCCGAACCCTCGCCCGATACGAAGGAGCAGTTGGACGCGCACTGGTCGGACGGAAGCCAGGGCGGCGTGAACGCCCGGTCGCCGCCGAAATCGGTGATCGTCGCCGGACGCGCCCGGCCCCAGAAGCGCTTGAGGATGCCGTCGACCAGAAGGATCGGCCCGAGAAGATAGAGGAGGAAGACGAACCCGGCGACCCGGCCGGTTTCGCTGTCTGCCCGCCGGCGGACGAGAGCGACGACGCAGACCAGGGCGGAGGCAACGAAGACGAGGATGCTGACGTTCCAGACGAGGTTCCGAAGGCCTTCCACCCATGGGTCGCCGGCCAGCCAGAACCCGGCGCCGGAACGGTAGAACCAGGACGACACCGCGATGTCGAGCTGCGGCCAGATTGCAAAGACGGCGAGCGCGAGCGCCAGGGCGGCGGCGAGCCGGATGCCGGCCCGGCGGTTGTCAAGGCTGGGCATTGGCGCACTCCGCCGGGACGAGATAGGCGGCGATGTCGCGGCCGGCATAGGCGCCGGCAGCCGTGTCGAACAGGCGGAGCGGGGAGACCGGCCCGGCGCCGCAATCGGGCGCGCGGTCGGCGACCAGCAGCACCTGCCCGGCATCGTCGGAAAGCGGATAGGTCTGTTCGTAGTAGCTTTGCGGCCGGTCCGCCGGTCGCGGCGCGCGAACGGAGAGGCCGGAGGCTTCGCCGGTGTAGAAGAGATCGGCGAGAACATCGCGGTCGCGGGCGACAATGGTCGGAGTTCCGGCCTCCCGCGCGGTGGTGATGATTTCCCGGCTGAGGTCGGCGCGGCCGAGATAGCGGGAAAGGAGCGGAACGCCCTCCCGCATCGGCGCCGGGGCGGAGATCGTCAGAAGCGGCAGCAGCACAGCGACCGCCCCGTTGATCGCCAGCGACAGCCAGAGCGCGCGCGGCGCGCGGTTCAAAAGCAGCGGCACGACAATCAGCGTTCCGGCGAAATAGGTGGCAATGGCCCAGTTGGCATAGGCCTTGTCGAGCAGCGCCTGAACGCAGACGATCACCAGCGCCGGGACCGACAGGAGGACGAGGGCGCGCATCCGGTCGGACCCGGGACGCAGGTAGCCGACGAGGAGGGCTCCGAAGAGGACCGGCCCGAAGACGGCGAACTGACTGAAGAAGAACTCCGCCAGCCCGGCCGGATTGAGGCCGGCAAGCCAGCTTTCGCCCCTCACCCAGCCGACATTGTCCATCGTATGCTCAACCGTCGTGAGGTCATTGGCGAGGTTCCAGAGGGCGTTCGGCGCGACCGTCAGCGCGAAGGCGCCGATGAGGATCAGCGCGTTCCGCGCCGAGATGCGGGCCGAGGGCACGAAGAGGGCGGCCAGGGCGGCACCGACAAGAAAATAGACGGCCGCGTACTTGGCGAGGAAGGCGAGGCCGACGGTGATGCCGGTTGCCGCCGCCGCCCCTGCCCGGCCGCTTTCCACCGTGCGGAAATGGAAGAGGAGCGCCGCGGCGAAAAAAGGTGCCATGATCGTGTCGGTCGAGATCAGGAGGCTTCCGAGCGAAGCGAACGGCAGCGTGACATAGGTGATGGCGGTCCAGGATGCCGCCCGGGCCGGGAAAAGGCGCGCCGCCAGCGCGCCGAGGATCAGCGCGGTCGCGCCGTGGAACACCGGCCCCGGCAGCCGCACCCAGAACGGGGCGTCGCTGCCCGCGATCTCCGTCACCGCGCGGATCACCCAGGCGATCAGCGGCGGCTTCGAATAATAGCCGAGGTCGAGGTTCTGCCCCCAGAGCCAGTACTGGCTTTCATCGACGAAAAGATCGGTCCGGTTGAACCAGAGCGCCACCACGCGGGCCAGCGTGATCGCCGCGACGATCCACAGCGCCCGGCCCGGCCAGATCGCAGACTCAGGCATTCCCTCGCCCTTCCTGGCGGATGAGCCAGAGGTTGCGGGCGTAGATGAAGACGCCGAGCGACTGGCCGAGCACGAAGACCGGATCGCGGCGGTAGATCGCGTAGCTGAGCAGGATCACGCCGCCCACCATCGAGAAGTACCAGAACGCGGTCGGCACGACCGAGCGTTTCACCCGCTCGGAGGCGATCCACTGGATCAGGAAGCGGCCAGTGAACATCAGCTGGCCGAACAGCCCGAAGGCGACCCACCAGAACTCCGTCCAGCTTTCGACATGCAGGACCGCGAAGACCTTGTCCATGATCAGCTCCGTTCCGGTCCTGTTTCGGTGGGCCGCGCCCGCTTGCGCCGCCTGAGCAGCCACATGACGCCAAGAAGGTCGATGGCCCCGACGAAACCGCGCTGGAGGTTGTTGTAGTTCGATTGCCCGGCCTCGCGCGGCCGGTGGCTCACGTCGACATGGGCGACCTGCCAGCCGTCGCGGGCGAAAAGCGCCGGAAGGTAACGATGCATGTGGTTGAAGAACGGCAGCCGGAGGAAAGCGTCGCGCCGGAAGGCCTTCAGCCCGCATCCGGTGTCGCGGGTGCCGTCCTTCAGCGCCCGCGACCGGATCCCGTTGGCCAGGCGCGAGGCGAGCTTCTTCGACCAGGTGTCCTGCCGGCCAACCCGCTGGCCGGCGACGATGCCGATCCGGCCCGTTGTATCGGCCAGCAGCGGCGCCAGCAACTTCGGCAGTTCCGCGGGCGGGTTCTGGCCGTCGCCGTCGAGCGTGCAGACGAATTCGCCCTTCGCGGCGAGGACACCGGAATGGACCGCCGCGCTCTGTCCGCCCGACACGTCATGGCGGAGAAGCCGCAGGTTGGGCTGGCCGGCCATCCGCGCCCGCACCAGATCCGGCATGGCGTCGGTCGAGCCGTCGTCGACGACGATCACCTCATGCTCCGGCCCGTCGGCGAAGGCAGCGGCGATGCCATCCAGAAGGGCGGGAATATTCTCCGCCTCGTTCTTGGCGGGAATGATGATGGAAGCTGTGACCATGACTTGCCTGATCCTTCGGCCGGGCATACGGCGCCGAACGTCAGGCGGTCCTACTTCACGGTGGCGGCAAAGTAAATGTGCGCGCCTGTCGCCCCGCGAACTACCGGACCCGGAACGGCCCCTTCACCGGAACCGCGACCTGCCGCCCCAGCCGCCGTTCGCGGTGGAAGGTGTAGATGCCGGTCGCGATGACGATCGCCGCGCCGGTCAGCGTCAGCGCATCGGGCCATTGCCCGAACGCCGCCCAGCCAAGCACGATGGCGAAGACCAGAGAAGTGTAGCGGAAGGGGGCGACAAGGCTGATTTCGCCAACCCGCATCGCCATCACGATCAGGAGATAGCCGACGATCAGGAATCCCGACGCACCGGCGATCAGAAGCGCCGATCTTGCCGTCACCGGCGCCCAGCCTCCGAATGGCAAAAGAAGCACGGCCGTGACGGCGACGGCGAGCGCGGCGAGGAATGCCACCGTCACCGAGGGCATGCCGCTCGACAGCCGCCGCGTCGCGAGGTCGCGCAGCACCACGCAGGCCACCGAGGCGAGGCCGACGAGCGACCATTGGTCGAAGCCCGCCGTACCCGGCCGGACGATCAGCAGAACCCCGAAGAAGCCGACGAGGATCGCCATCATCCGGCGCCAGCCAATCGGCTCGTGCAGGAAGATCGCGGCGGTCAGTGTCACGGCAAGGGGCAGGAACTGAAGGATCGCCGACAGGTTGGCGAGCGGCATCTGCCGGAGCGCGGTGAGGAAGGTCAGCGTTCCCGCGACCTCGCCGATGGTGCGGAGCGCGATCCACTTGCGGTCCTCGGGGGCGATGTGGAACCGGAGCGCCCCCATCCGCCAGCCGATCACCAGAAGTGCTGCGCCGGTCAGGACACCGCGCAGCAGGATCGCCTGGTAGAGCGGCAAGGTGACTGTCACCGCCTTCATGCAGGCATCGTTCAGGGTGAACGCGGACATGGCGATGCTCATGTAGAGCGCGCCGCGGGAATTGTCGGTCAACTGCATCCGTCCGTCCGGTTCGCGCGGCTGACGCCTCCGGGGATCGGACCGGCCGCTGCCTGATATCTCAACCGCGCGGCAACCCGCGTCAACGCGAAACTGGCACGCGTGCGGGAAATCGAAGTGGCGGGTCGCGTCGGGGCAAAAGAAAACCCCCGCCGAAGCGGGGGTTCCTGTCCTCGTGCGCCGGATCAGCCTTCGCGGCTCTCGTAGGTCTCGACCAGTCCGCTGTCGGTGTCGATCTCGATCACGTCATCGAGCACCTCCGTGGACGGGGCCGCGAGCGCGGCGGCCTGCTCGGCCTCCGCCTTGCGGGCCTCGATCACCTTCTGGTCACGTTCCAGCGCGATCTTGCGCACGCGCATCGTCGCCCCGCCGGTACCAGCCGGGATCAGCCGGCCGACGATGACGTTCTCCTTCAGACCAACCAGCTTGTCGCGCTTGCCCTGCACCGAGGCTTCGGTGAGAACCCGCGTGGTTTCCTGGAACGACGCCGCCGAGATGAACGACCGGGTCTGGAGCGAGGCCTTGGTGATGCCGAGAAGCACCGGTTCGCCCGACGCCGGACGCCCGCCACGCGCGGCAACCTTGTCGTTCTCTTCGTCGAACTCGGCCTTGTCGATATGTTCGCCCTTGAGAAGCGTCGAGTCGCCCGAGTCGAGGATCTCGATCTTCTGCAGCATCTGCCGCACGATCACCTCGATGTGCTTGTCGTTGATCTTCACGCCCTGGAGCCGGTAGACGTCCTGCACCTCGTCGATGAGGTAGTCGGCAAGCGCCTCCACCCCCATGATGCGCAGGATGTCGTGCGGCGCCGGGTTGCCGTCCATGATGTAGTCGCCCTTCTGGACGTAGTCACCTTCCTGAACCGGAATGTGCTTGCCCTTCGGCACCATGTATTCGACGGGCTGGAACGACTCGTCGGACGGTTCGATCGTGATCCGGCGCTTGTTCTTGTAGTCCTTGCCGAAGCGCACATAGCCGTCGATCTCGGCGATGATGGCGTGATCCTTCGGGCGACGGGCCTCGAACAGTTCGGCCACGCGGGGCAGACCCCCGGTGATGTCCTTGGTCTTGGCACCCTCGCGCGGGATCCGCGCCACGACGTCGCCGGCCTTGATCTCCTGCCCGTCCTCGATCGAAAGGATCGCGTCGACCGACATCGGGTAGCTGACCGGGTTGCCGGCGTCGTTGCGCACAGGCTCGCCCGTCGCCGGATCCATCACGATGATCTCCGGCTTCAGATCATTGCCCTTGGGCGCGGTGCGCCAGTCGGTCACGATTTTCTGGGTCATGCCGGTGGCTTCGTCGGTATCGTCGCGGACCGAGATGCCCGAAACGAGATCGACGAACTTCGCCACACCCGCCTTTTCGGCGATGATCGGCAGGGTGTAGGGGTCCCATTCGAAAAGCTTGGCGCCGCGCTTGACGGTCGCGCCGTCCTTCACGTGGATCTTCGCGCCATAGCTGATCTTGTGGGCGACCCGTTCCTGGCCGTTCTCGTCGATGATGGCGATCTGCATGTTCCGGCCCATGACGATCTGCTCGCCACTGGCGTTCTCGAGCAGCATGGCGTTGCGGAACTCGACCTTGCCCTCCTGGCTCGATTCCTGGAACGACTGCTGGCCGCCCTGCGCGATGCCGCCGATGTGGAAGGTCCGCATCGTGAGCTGGGTGCCCGGCTCGCCGATCGACTGGGCAGCGATGATGCCGACCGCCTCGCCGATGTTGACGAGCGTGCCGCGTGCGAGGTCGCGCCCGTAGCACATGGCGCAGACGCCCTCTTCGGCCTCACAGGTGAGGGCCGAGCGGATGCGGACGGCGGCAACGCCAGCGGCCTCGACCGCGTCAGCCTTGCGTTCGTCGATCAGCTCGTTGCGGCGAACGATGATATCGTCGGTGCCCGGCACCATGACATCGTCCGCCGAAACCCGGCCCAGGATACGCTCTGACAGCGGCGAGACCACCTCGCCGTCGTTGACCGCCGCCGAGGCCGTGATCGCCCGGTCGGTGCCGCAATCCGGCATCCGCACGATGCAATCCTGCGCCACGTCGACAAGACGGCGGGTCAGGTAGCCCGAGTTCGCGGTCTTGAGCGCGGTATCGGCCAGGCCCTTGCGGGCGCCGTGGGTCGAGTTGAAGTATTCAAGAACGGTCAGACCTTCCTTGAAGTTCGAGATGATCGGCGTCTCGATGATCTCGCCCGACGGCTTGGCCATCAGGCCGCGCATCCCGCCGAGCTGCTTCATCTGCGCCGGCGAGCCCCGTGCGCCGGAGTGCGACATCATGTAGACGCTGTTCGGCTCCTTCTCGGCGCCGGCATCGTCGTAGCGCACCGCCGAGATTTCCTTCATCATCTCGGCCGCGACGGAATCCGAGCATTTCGACCAGGCATCGACGACCTTGTTGTACTTCTCACCCTGGGTGATCAGGCCGTCCATGTACTGCTGTTCGAACTCCTTCACCTGGTCGCGGACCTCGTTGACGATGGTCCACTTCGAATCCGGGATGACCATGTCGTCCTTGCCGAACGAGATGCCCGCCTTGAAGGCTTCGCGGAAACCAAGCCCCATGATCTGGTCGCAGAAGATCACCGATTCCTTCTGGCCGCAGAAGCGGTAGACGGTGTCGATGACGTTCTGTACGTCCTTCTTGCGGAGCAGGCGGTTCACCAGTTCGAACGGCGCCTTGGCATTCAGCGGCAGGAGCGTCCCGAGCCGGACCCGGCCCGGTGTCGTCTCGTAACGCTTGAAGACCTCGTTGCCCTCGGCGTCGATCTGGCGGATCCGCGCGGTGATCTTGGTGTGCAGGTTCACCTCGCCCGCGTCGAGCGCGTGCTGCACCTCGTCCGCGTCGGCGAAGACCATGCCTTCACCCTTCATGCCTTTGCGTTCCATCGACACGTAGTAGAGGCCAAGCACCATGTCCTGCGACGGAACGATGATCGGCGCGCCGTTGGCGGGGCTGAGGACGTTGTTCGTCGACATCATCAGGACGCGGCATTCGAGCTGCGCCTCAAGGCTCAGCGGAACGTGCACGGCCATCTGGTCGCCGTCGAAGTCGGCGTTGAAGGCGGAACAGACCAGCGGGTGAAGCTGGATCGCCTTGCCCTCGATCAGCACCGGCTCGAACGCCTGGATGCCCAGACGGTGGAGCGTCGGCGCCCGGTTGAGAAGCACCGGATGCTCGCGGATCACCTCGTCGAGGATGTCCCAGACCTCCGGGCGTTCCTTCTCGACAAGCTTCTTCGCCTGCTTGACGGTCGACGACAGGCCCTTGGCCTCAAGCCGCGAGTAGATGAACGGCTTGAAAAGCTCGAGCGCCATCTTCTTCGGCAACCCGCACTGGTGGAGCTTCAGTTCCGGCCCGGTCACGATGACCGAGCGGCCCGAGAAGTCGACGCGCTTGCCAAGAAGGTTCTGGCGGAAGCGGCCCTGCTTGCCCTTCAGCATGTCGCTGAGCGACTTCAGCGGCCGCTTGTTGGCCCCGGTAATGACGCGGCCGCGACGGCCGTTGTCGAAGAGCGCATCGACCGATTCCTGCAACATCCGCTTTTCGTTGCGGACGATGATGTCGGGCGCGCGCAGCTCGATCAGCCGCTTGAGGCGGTTGTTCCGGTTGATGACCCGGCGGTAGAGGTCGTTGAGGTCCGACGTCGCGAACCGGCCGCCATCGAGCGGCACGAGCGGGCGCAGTTCCGGCGGAATGACCGGAACGACGGTCAGCACCATCCATTCCGGGCGGTTGCCGGATTCGAGGAAGTGTTCGACGATCTTCAGCCGCTTGATGATCTTCTTCGGCTTCAACTCGCCCGTGGCTTCCCTCAGCTCCTCGCGAAGCTGCTCGGCTGTCGCCTCAAGGTCGATCGCGGCCAGCATCTCGCGGATCGCCTCGGCGCCGATATTGGCGGTAAAAGCATCGCCGCCGTACTGGTCCTGCGCGTCGAGGAACTCTTCCTCCGTCATGAGCTGGCCGTAGGAGAGGTCGGTCAGACCCGGCTCGATCACCACGTAATTCTCGAAATAGAGGATGCGCTCAAGATCGCGCAGCGTCATGTCGAGCATGAGGCCGATGCGGGAAGGCAGCGACTTCAGGAACCAGATGTGGGCGACGGGGGCGGCAAGCTCGATATGGCCCATCCGCTCGCGCCGCACCTTCTGGAGCGTCACTTCGACACCGCATTTCTCGCAGACGACGCCGCGATACTTCATGCGCTTGTACTTGCCGCAAAGGCATTCGTAGTCCTTGATCGGCCCGAAGATCCGGGCGCAGAAAAGCCCGTCCCGCTCCGGCTTGAAGGTCCGGTAGTTGATCGTCTCGGGCTTCTTGATCTCCCCGTAGGACCAACTGAGGATACGCTCCGGCGAGGCGAGCGAGATCTTGATCTCGTCGAACTGCTTCGGCGCGGCCAGCGGGTTGAACGGGTTGTTGGTGAGTTCCTGGTTCATCTTCAAATCCTTGAATTGGGGCGGTGGGGCGTAGGATGGGCAATATTGCCCATCCTACGGGTGAGACCGTGTCTCACTCCTCCTCCGCATCCAGGAGTTCCATGTTGAGGCCGAGGCCCCGCACTTCCTTGACGAGAACGTTGAACGATTCCGGCACGCCGGCCTCGAAGTTGTCCTCGCCCTTGACGATGCTCTCGTAGACTTTCGTCCGGCCCGCCACGTCGTCCGACTTGACGGTGAGCATCTCCTGCAGGGTGTAGGCCGCGCCGTAGGCTTCGAGCGCCCAGACCTCCATTTCCCCGAAACGCTGGCCGCCGAACTGGGCCTTGCCGCCCAGCGGTTGCTGCGTGACGAGGCTGTAAGGCCCGGTCGAACGCGCGTGGATCTTGTCGTCGACAAGGTGGTGAAGCTTGAGAAGATACTTCACCCCCACGGTGACCTTCCGCGCGAACTTCTCGCCGGTCCGGCCGTCGAAAAGGTCCGACTGGCCCGACTGGTCGAAGCCCGCCCGCGTCAGCGCGTCGTTGACATCCGCCTCCTTGGCGCCATCGAAGACCGGGGTCGCGATCGGCACGCCGCGCTTCACCGTGTCGGCCCGTTCGAGAAGGGTGCCCTCGTCGAGCGGCGCGAAGGCTTCGCCATAGGCCTCGTCGCCGTAGCCGTGGCGCAGGGCATCGCGCACCGGCGTCAGGTCGCCGGTGCGGCGGTAGTCCTGCAATGCGTCGTCGATACGGATGCCCAGGCCGCGCGCGGCCCAGCCCATGTGGGTCTCGAGGATCTGACCGACGTTCATCCGGCTCGGCACGCCGAGCGGGTTCAGAACCATGTCGACCGGCGTCCCGTCACCGAGGAAGGGCATGTCCTCCATCGGCACGACCTTGGAGACGACACCCTTGTTGCCGTGACGGCCGGCCATCTTGTCGCCCGGCTGCAGCTTGCGCTTCACCGCGACGAAGACCTTGACCATCTTCATGACGCCCGGCGGCAGGTCGTCGCCCCGGCGCACCTTCTCGACCTTGTCCTCGAACCGGTGCTCGAGCGCGCGCTTCTGCGCCTCGAACTGGGCGTTGAGGGCCTCGACGTTCTGGGCGTCCTGCTCCTCGCCGAGGGCAAGCTGCCACCACTGGCCGCGCGAAAGCGAGTCCAGCAGGTCCTCGTCGATCGCGGCGTTCGGCTTGATCCCCTTCGGGCCTTTCACGGCCGTCTTGCCGAGGATCATCGACTTCAGACGCGCGTAGATGTTGCGCTCGAGGATCGCCTGTTCGTCGTCGCGGTCGCGCGCCAGACGTTCGACTTCCTCACGCTCGATCTGGAGCGCGCGTTCGTCCTTGTCGACTCCGTGACGGTTGAAGACCCGCACTTCGACGACCGTGCCGAAATCGCCCGGCGGCAGCCGGAGCGAGGTATCGCGCACGTCCGATGCCTTTTCCCCGAAGATGGCGCGCAGAAGCTTCTCTTCCGGCGTCATCGGGCTTTCGCCTTTGGGCGTGATCTTTCCAACGAGAATGTCGCCCGGCCCCACTTCGGCGCCGATATAGACGATGCCCGCCTCGTCGAGGTTGCGCAGCGCCTCCTCGCCGACGTTCGGGATGTCGCGGGTGATCTCCTCAGGCCCGAGCTTGGTGTCGCGGGCGGCGACTTCGTATTCCTCGATATGGATCGAGGTGAAGACGTCGTCCTTGACGATGCGCTCGGAGATGAGGATCGAGTCCTCGTAGTTGTAGCCGTTCCACGGCATGAAGGCGACGATGACGTTCTTGCCGAGCGCCAGTTCCCCCATGTCCGTCGACGGGCCGTCGGCGATGACCTCGTTCTTCGCGACCTTGTCGCCCACCTTCACCAGAGGCTTCTGGTTGATGCAGGTGTTCTGGTTCGACCGCTGGAACTTGCGCAGACGATAGATGTCGACGCCGGCATCGCCCAGTTCGAGATCCTCGGTCGCGCGCACGACGATCCGGGTGGCATCGACCTGGTCGATGACCCCGCCGCGCCGGGCCATGATCGCAGCGCCAGAATCCTCGGCCACTACGGCCTCGATCCCGGTGCCGACGAAGGGCGCGTCGGCCTGCAGGAGCGGCACCGCCTGACGCTGCATGTTCGAACCCATCAGCGCGCGGTTCGCGTCGTCGTTCTCAAGGAACGGGATCAGCGAGGCCGCCACCGAGACGAGCTGCTTCGGCGACACGTCGATGAGGTCGACGACATCGGGCGGGTTCAGCATGAATTCGCCCGACTGGCGGGTCGAGACGAGGTCGTTCTTGAACCGGCCGTTCTCGTCGAGCGAGGCGTTGGCCTGCGCGACGGTGTGGCGCATCTCCTCGGTGGCCGACATGTACTGGACGTCGTCCGTCACCTGCCCGTCCACGACCTTGCGGTAGGGGGTCTCGATGAAGCCGTACTTGTTCACCCGTGCGAAGGTGGCGAGCGAGTTGATCAGGCCGATGTTCGGGCCTTCCGGCGTTTCGATCGGGCACATCCGGCCGTAGTGGGTCGGGTGAACGTCGCGCACCTCGAAGCCTGCGCGCTCGCGGGTCAGACCGCCCGGCCCGAGGGCCGAAAGGCGCCGCTTGTGCGTCACTTCCGAAAGCGGGTTGGTCTGGTCCATGAATTGCGAAAGCTGCGAGGAGCCGAAGAATTCGCGCACCGCGGCCGCCGCCGGCTTGGCGTTGATCAGGTCCTGCGGCATGACCGTGTCGATTTCTACGCTCGACATACGCTCCTTGATCGCGCGTTCCATGCGCAGCAGGCCGACGCGGTACTGGTTCTCCATCAACTCGCCGACCGAGCGCACCCGGCGGTTGCCGAGGTGGTCGATGTCGTCGATCTCGCCCTTGCCGTCGCGCAGTTCCACCAGCGCCTTGACGCAGGCGATGATGTCGTCGCGGTCGAGCGTGCGCTGGGTGTCGGGCTTGCCGAGGTCGAGGCGCATGTTCATCTTCACCCGGCCGACGGCCGAGAGGTCATAGCGCTCCTTGTCGAAGAACAAGGTGTCGAAAAGCTGCGAGGCGGCCTCGACGGTGGGCGGCTCGCCCGGGCGCATGACGCGGTAGATGTCCATCAGCGCGGTGTCGCGGTTCAGGTTCTTGTCCGCCGCCATCGTGTTGCGGATGTAGGGGCCGACATTGATATTGTCGATGTCGAGCACCGGGATCGTGGTGATGCCGTTGTCCAGCAGCACCTTCAGCGAACCGCCGGAAATCTCGCCGTCCTTGTCGATGGTCTGGGTCAGCTCGTCGCCGGCCTCGACATAGATCGCGCCGGTTTCCTCATTGATGATGTCCTTGGCGACATAGCGGCCGAGGATATGATCGAAGGGCACCAGAAGTTCGGTCACCTTGCCGTCGTCGATCAGTTTCTTGACCATGCGCGGGGTGACCTTCTCGCCCGCCTTGGCGATCACCTCACCGGTCTTCGCATCAACGAGATCATAGGTCGGCCGCGTGCCGCGAACCCGCTCGGGGAAGAACCTGGTCACCCAGCCCTTGTTCTTCTGAAGCTTGAACTCGACGGTGTTGTAATAGGCATCCATGATGCCTTCCTGGTCGAGTCCGAGCGCATAAAGCAGCGTCGTCACCGGCAGTTTCCGGCGCCGGTCGATGCGCGAGAAGACGATGTCCTTGGCGTCGAACTCGAAATCGAGCCAGGACCCGCGGTAGGGAATGATGCGGCAGGCGAACAGGAGCTTTCCCGAGGAGTGGGTCTTGCCCTTGTCATGGTCGAAGAAGACGCCCGGCGAGCGGTGCATCTGGGATACGATGACCCGCTCGGTGCCGTTGACGATAAAGGTTCCGTTCGGCGTCATGAGCGGCATGTCGCCCATGTAGACGTCCTGTTCCTTGATGTCCTTCACCGACTTCGCGCCGGTATCCTCGTCGACATCGAACACGATCAGGCGCAGCGTGACCTTGAGCGGCGCGGCATAGGTCATGTCGCGGCTCTGGCATTCGTCCACGTCGTACTTCGGCTTCTCAAGCTCATATTTCACGAACTCGAGGATGGCGTTCTCGTTGAAGTCCTTGATCGGGAAGACCGACTGGAACACGCCCTGAATGCCCTCTCCGTCGGCCGCCTTGGGGCCGTCGCCGGATTTCAGGAAGAGGTCGTAGGAGGATTTCTGAACCTCGATGAGGTTCGGCATCTCCAGGACTTCGCGGATTTTGCCGAAGTATCTGCGGATACGCTTCTGGCCAACGGTCGCTTGCGACATGCTCGTCGTCACCTTTCGTCTCTTCGCGGGGGCGGACCGTCGGGGACACGGGCCGCGCCGCTTGCGAATGAAGGGGGTAGGTTCAATTCATGCCCGCCGTCCCACCGGAGAGCTCCCGAACCGCAAAACCACGCCTTGGAAGGGGCATCTTGGGGCAATGCCCCTTCCAAGACAGGTTCGGCAGGGGCCGGAAATTCCGGCCCCTGCCTGATTTTTGGTAAGGCGACGATCCAGAGGGCTCTGATTGCCCGAGGATGGTTCCGCCTCCCGGCTTCGCCGGATTACTTGAGCTCGACCTTGGCGCCAGCCGCTTCGAGCTTCGTCTTGATCTCTTCGGCTTCGGCCTTCGCCGCGCCTTCCTTGACCTTGCCACCGGCCTCGACGAGGTCCTTGGCTTCCTTCAGGCCGAGACCGGTGATCGCGCGCACTTCCTTGATCACGTTGATCTTCTGCGCGCCGGCGTCGGTCAGGACGACGTCGAATTCGGTCTTCTCTTCCGCGGCTTCGGCGGGGCCGGCAGCCGGGCCGGCCATCATGACGGCGCCACCGGCAGCCGGCTCGATGCCGTATTCGTCCTTCAGGATGGTCTTGAGTTCCTGCGCTTCGAGAAGCGTCAGGCCCACGATTTGTTCGGCGAGTTTCTTCAGATCAGCCATTTCTCTGTTCCGTTCCTAAGTTTGTGTTCCAACGTCGGGCTTCGCCCTTTGAGGACACGAAGTTGCTCACGCGGCCTGCCGCTCTTCCAAGGTCGACAGGATGCCCGCGATGTTCGAAGCAGGCGCGCCAATGGCCCCGGCGATGTTCGACGCAGGTGCACCGATACACGACACGATCTGAGCGATGAGCTCTTCGCGCGACGGCATCGAGGCAACGGCTTTCACACCGGCCGTGTCCAGAGCCGTGCTGCCCATCGCACCACCGAGGATAACGAACCTGTCGTTAGCCTTGGCGTACTTATCCGCGACCTTCGCAGCTGCGACAGGGTCTTCGGAAAAGGCCAGCACGGTCATGCCCGTGAGCAGGTCGCCGATGCTTGCGCAGGGCTTGCCGTCCAGGGCGATCTTGGCGAGCTTGTTCTTGGCGACGCGGACGGACCCACCCGCAGCACGCATTTCCGCGCGCAGGTCCTGCATCTGAGCAACCGTCATGCCTTCGTAGTGGGCAACCACCACGACGCCAGAGCTTTCGAAGATCTGGCCGAGTTCCTCGACCATTTTCTCTTTCTGGGCTCTATCCACGGTTTCACTCCAAGTATGGGGGTTTCCCCCCGGCTCTCATCTGGCCCCGGATCGTCTCGGGGCCGTTCGGGTCCGTGATGGTCCCGAGGCCAGGATCGCCCGGTGCGCAAGGCCCCGGAAATGCTGTCTCGTTTCCCATCTCAGGAAGGAATTATGGAGTTTCCTCCACCCTCCGTCTCGGACAGGACGGGGCGTTTTCGCCCCGTCATTCACCGGGCATGTGGCCCGGAGAATTCTTTACCGGGCTCAGTTGCCCGAGGCCGACACCAGGTCGACGCTGACGCCCGGCCCCATGGTCGAGGAGAGCGACACCTTCTTGAGGTAGGCCCCCTTCGCGCCCGAGGGCCGCGCCCGCGTCACCGCGTCCACGAAGGCGCGGACGTTCTCGGCCAGCTTGCCCTCGTCGAACGAGACCTTGCCGACGCCGGCATGGATCACGCCGGCCTTCTCGACCTTGAACTGAACTTCGCCGCCCTTCGCCGCCTCGACAGCCGCTTTCACGTCCATCGTCACGGTGCCGACCTTCGGGTTCGGCATCAGGTTGCGCGGGCCGAGGATCTTGCCGAGACGGCCAACCAGCGGCATCATGTCCGGCGTCGCGATGCAACGGTCGAACTCGATCTTGCCGGACTGGATCGTCTCCATCAGGTCTTCGGCACCGACGATATCGGCACCGGCCGCCGTCGCCTCGTCGGCCTTCGGGCCGCGGGCGAAGACCGCCACGCGCACCGTCTTGCCGGTGCCATTCGGTAGCGACACGACGCCGCGGACCATCTGGTCGGCGTGGCGCGGGTCGACGCCGAGGTTCATCGCGATCTCGACCGTCTCGTCGAACTTCGCCGACGCGGCGCCCTTGATCAGCTTGACGGCATCCTCGACCGAGAGGTTCGACTTGCCTTCGAATGCGGCACGCGCCGCAGTGCTACGTTTTCCGAGCTTGGCCATGACTTACCCCTTCACCTCGATGCCGATCGAACGGGCGGAGCCGAGGATGATCTGCATCGCAGCCTCGACGTCGTTGGCCGAAAGATCCTTCATCTTGGCTTCGGCGATCTCGCGCACCTGGGCCACGGTCACGTAACCGGCCGTATCGCGGCCCGGCTTTTCGGAGCCCCGCGGACGGTTGCGCTTGCCCACCGGCTTCAGGCCGGCGGCCTTCTTCAGGTAGAACGACGCCGGCGCCGTCTTGGTCACGAACGAGAAGGACTTGTCGGCGTAGTAGGTGATGATGACCGGAACCGGGGAACCGGGCTCCATCTCCTGGGTCTTCGCGTTGAAGGCCTTGCAGAATTCCATGATGTTGATCCCGCGCTGACCCAGCGCCGGACCGACGGGGGGCGAAGGATTGGCCTGCCCCGCCTTGATTTGCAGCTTGAGGCTGCCGATTACTTTCTTGGCCATCTGGCCTCTCCTTTGTCACTGGCATCCCGGGGGATGCAGTTTAGTGGTCCGGTCCCCCCGGATCAGATCCGGGGTCGCCTCCCACGCGCTTGCACGTCAGGCGACTTTCTGCACCTGCGTGAATTCCAGTTCGACCGGCGTTGGCCGGCCAAAGATCGACACCATCACCTTGAGACGGCTGGTGTGCTCGTCGACTTCCTCAACCATGCCCGCGAAGCCATCGAACGGCCCGTCGGTCACCTTGACCTGCTCGCCGATCTCGAAGTGAATGAGGTTGCGCGGCGCCGCCTCACCCTCTTCGGCGCGCTTGAGGATACCGTTCACCTCGGCATCGCGCATCGGCATGGGCTTGCCCTGCGGGCCAAGGAACCCGGTCACCCGGTTGATCGAGGTGATCAGGTGATAGCCGCGATCGGTCATGTCCATGTGCACGAGCACGTAGCCCGGCATGAAGCGACGCTCGGAGGTCACCTTCTTGCCGCGACGGATTTCCAGAACCTCCTCGGTCGGCACGAGGACCTCGTCGATCTCGTCCTCGAGGCCCTTCTCGACCACGGCATGCCTGATCTGTTCGGCGATCTTCTTCTCGAAATTCGAGAGAACGCTCACCGAATACCACCGCTTTGCCATGTGCCTCTGACCTCGCTCGACCGACGGGGGACCGCCGGAATATTCCGAAATTCCAAAGGGTTGCCCCTGCCTCACCCGAACAAAAAACAGCGCGCATACCGAATCGTTGCGCGCCGGTGCCGGGAAAGTGGGCTTCACCTACAAGCCTTCGCCCCGGATTTCAAGGCCGAATGGCCCGTCGCCCCGGCGTGTCAGATCCCGAGGACCGCGCTCAGGCCAAGCTGGATGATCCGGTCGACGAGGAAGAAGAAGAGCGACGTCAGCGCCGCCATGATGAAGACCATGATCGTGGTCGTGACCACTTCCTTGCGGGTCGGCCAGTGGACCTTGGCGGTCTCGGAACGAACCTGCTGGAGGAATTGCAGGGGATTGGTGGCCATGAGCATCTCGCTTCGGGGGCTGTTGCAACGGGTGGGAGATACGCCCGTGCCGGGGCAAATTCAAGCCTGATGGCGCCGTCGCGTCAAAGGCCGGCAAATGAGAGCGATGCCGGACCTGGCGCCCCCTGCCCTTCCGTCCCTAGTTGACGGCAATCAGCCTGACACCCAGCAAGCCGGTGCGCATCGTGGCCGACACGCCAGCCTCGTTCCGCCATTCCGGATCATAGTTCACACCATAGGGCGGGTCGGTGATCATCAGATGCGGGGTCGCGCCATTCAGGAGCTGCGCGACATCGGACGCGGAGGTGGCATCGCCGCACAGCAGCCGATGCGGCCCGAGTTGCCACAGATCGCCGGGACGGGTGACCGGCACGACAGGTGGCTCAGGCGCCGGCGTCGGACGCTTGGCGATGGGCGGCTCAGGCGCCGGTGCGGCAGCCGCAGCAAATG